>JAZTYU010000001.1:0-6000 GCA_045637165.1 Candidatus Enterousia sp.
ATTCAAATCTCGTATGATATGGATGTCTAATCGGCTGTCGACCAACCTCTGCTATAAATATTGTGCCCAATTGAATATCGCCAGGTTTAAATAATCTTGCATACATAACAGTATTAGAAAACATATTTAAAACCTGTCTGAAAGACAATTTATGAACATCCGTATTCTCATCACCCTCAAAAATCAATATGTACTTTAAGGGTATCGATGGCACGGTTGGCTCAATTAACCAATTGTTAGACTCTTGCAAATATTGTACCAGCCCATTATATTTAGATTCAAAGACATGAAACGGTAATATTCTATACCCGTTAAAACTTTTATCTAAAACATCTTCAGTTGGTTCAAAATTATATACAGATGCAAATGCAATTTTTTGTCCCATATGATACCTTCTTATTTTTTCTAATTGTAATTTTAGTATAAACTGTTGTCCAAGTGTTTTATCAATAGACACGACCTGAAACGAAGCAACTAAACAACAAAAAACTTAGTGCACACTAAACTCGTCCAAATTATAATTACCGCACTTTATATCAGTAAACAAATAAACTGTTCTGTTCTTCATGACAACCTTATATTGATAATCCCCCCAACCACTAACATTCAGCTTCTCAACAGATGAAATTTCATCCATTTTAAAATAAACGGGCGCTGTGCCTTCTTTATACATATCTGTTCCGACAAATAAAATTTCTGTTTTATCTTTCAGTTCTTTTTGCAATTGCAAATTTTGCCTGTCTAGTGCCTGTAATTCTTCTAACATGCTATTATGCATTTCAGCCATTCTTTTATCCATTATTAACAAGACGATAAAACACGCAATACCACCAAACAACCAAGCCCAAAAACCAAATGCCAACAAACTGATAATGCTATAAACTATAAACAACCAAAGCATAAAAAAATCCTTTTTGCGAACAATATAATAATCAATCATAAAATCACATTTTTCAAGGAATTAAAACACATTATTCCACAAACACAATGCCAAACCATTTTTGCATGATGGTCAGGCGGGATTGATAGTCGTTCGCAGAATTGATTTCTGCTTCATATTCGCGTTTTAGCTGTACCGACAACCCAAGTTCACACACCAGGCGATTGCACACGCCCATAAGATAGAAGATATTGCCCGCCGGCCCGCTCAGGTCGATGACCAGGCCAGTTTGATATCTCGCCCCCGGCACACCCCGCCGGGCGGCGTGCAGTTTCCGTTCCAGCGCTTCAATCGTTTCCATGTGCGGCGCCTTTGGTTTTAAGCTCTTGCTGAATCTGTGTCCACATCAATTCCAGTTCATCCAGCCCCGTCAGGTCTGATTTCAACCACATTTCTGGGCTCTGCCATACGTCGTCCTGGGCACAGGCCAGCGCACCGTCCACCAATTTGCGGATGCGGCGGTTGCGCATTTCGTTCTTGATTGCGGACCGGTACAGCATGCGCCTGTCCACCGTGATGGGGCGTGGCGTTGTGCCGGTATGATACGCCCACCACTTGGCCATTTTTAGTTTGTTCAGCATTGCCACGCGCAGCATCTCCACCCCATAACTCAGGGTGCCGGGACCGTCGAATATCTCGTCGACCAGGTGTCGCCCGGCGCGCCCATTCAGAAATTCCATGATTTCATCGGCGGACTTTTCGGGGTGAATCTGGCCCAGGCGTTTAACCGTGATGTCCCAGATTGCGTTTCGGTGGTCTGGGCTGTCATAGTGTGCCGCCAGCGCACCATAGAATCCGTGTTGCTTGTTTATCGTTGTCATGTTGTGCCTCTTGCTTTTTCAACACAACAATGCCAACGAAAAATGGAATAGCCAGGGAAATAGACAGGAATACGCAAGAAAGTTTTTATCCCTATATCATGTTGCGTAATTGTTTGAATTTTGCTATGTTTCAAACAAAATAATTTAAAGATACGGATCATAACATGGCAAAAAGCGAAACTATTAAAAATGAAGATATTTGGCAGAAAGACAAACTTGGCATAAAGCAGCACGTTACAAGCTTTGCCAATATTTTAAAGCAGGAAAAATACGTAGAAAATGGGACATCAAAAGTTTATTCCATTTCTGCTGAATTTGGTGTCGGAAAAACCTTCTTTTGCGAAAGATTGGCAGACATCTTGGAGCAAGACGGTGTTCCTGTAAGCATGCTAAATATATGGAAAATGGATTTTTATGATAATCCTTTGGTGCCCCTGTTGATAAAACTAGAAGAAACATACTCACAACAATCAGAAACCGTTCGCACAAAAAAGTTTCCAAACCCTCATGGATTATTAAGAGTTGCAAAATCTATTATTGCCGGTATAAATTTAGATGCACAAATTCCTGGTGTTGGCGAAATGAACATCAACGGCGAAAAAATGGTCAACACCAATGAAAGCTTGAAACAGAATTCAACACAAAAATCCATCTATGACGAATACAAAACATTTGAAGAAGAACTGCATAAGATTAAAAGCTTTTTGGAAAATTGGGCAAAGAGCCTAGAAAGACCAATAGTTGTAATTATTGATGAACTAGACCGTTGTCGTCCAGACTATGCAGTTAAAACACTTGAAACACTCAAACATTTCTTTGATATCCCCGGATTCGTATTTGTTTTGGCAATCGATGAGGTTCAGCTTAAAAGCTCAGTAGAAACCCTGTATGGCACAAAGAATTTTGATGGCTATAAGCGCAAATTTATAAATAATTCCTTTGTGCTGCCTGAACCAGACAAAGTAAAATTTACAGAATATTTATATGCCAAATCTGGTTTAGATCATATTATTAAACAAATTGAAAACAATCAAAGGGATTTGGTGTTTAGAATTAGACGCAATGCGTATATAGAGAGGAGTTTGCCCGCTAGAATTAGCACCGAATTTCAAGAGGAACTAAATAAAATCAAAACATACAACCAACAACAAACATCAGAGTCTATTATTAAACGATATTTTGCTGCGTATAGTATACGATATAAGTTTTCTTTACGACAAATGGAACAAGTATTTGATAGGTTAGTTTTGTTCATAAAAAACATATTGGCAAACAATGTATTATTTTCACCAGACCTTGCTGTATTCTTAGTATGTTTACATGAATTTGATTTAGCAATATATACCAAACTTAAACAGAAGGGGTATATTGGATATGATGAAAATATACAGACTGTAATTATTGGATCTAATACATCATTAGCCTATTCAATTTACGATAAAAATTCATTTTCAAAAGTATCTGGAGTTTTAGATAGCAACATAGTTCCAAAGGTTCACACATATCCGGGATTTTCAAGCTCGCAGCCAGAAAGCGACCTCACTAGCTCTCGTATATGCATACACCATAATGTAGACCGTTTTTTCAAAGCAGATAAAAACACAGCTATGGGCTTCATAACTGATACAACAGAGTTTGGCGAAAGCAACCAAATCGACAATGGGGGAAGGATTACAATTGTTAGACACCCTCAAACGGACTCTCAATGGAAAACGCCTCCGCCAGATATAGATACAGCATCTAGCTTTGACCTAGATGTGTTTAAGCAGGTATACTTCGAAAATGTAGAGTTTGTTTCTAATTTTTCCTGAACCAGCAGAATTTATAACAGCGCTTTATTTACTTGAATAAAACGAAATATACGGCATATAGAACAACGAACCAAAGGAGTTTATTGTGATATATGGTTATATTCGGGTTTCGACCGACAAACAGGACTGTGAAAATCAAAAACTAGGCATTGAATCCAAGGCCAGCGCATTAGGGCTTTGTATTGATAAATACATTGAAGATGCAGGCATATCTGGCACTAAAGAACCGGAACAGCGCGCATTGGGGTTACTGATGCAATCTGTTGTTCCTGGGGATGTTGTCATCATATCAGAATTATCACGTTTTGGACGGCGATTATTCATGCTGTTTCGTATATTAGAATTTTTATTAAAACGTGATGTGCGTGTTTACAGCGTGAAAGATGGTTATACCCTGGACAATTCAATTCAAAGCAAAGTATTGGCCTTTGCGTTTGGTATGGCGGCAGAAATAGAACGTGATATGATTGCCCAGCGCACCAAAGAAGCATTATGTCGTCGAAAAGATGCCGGCATAAAATTGGGACGACAATTAGGCAGCAAAAATTCCCATCATAAAATGGATGGCAAATGCGAATATGCTAAAGAATTGTTATTTACAGGCATGTCTAAAAGAAGAGTTTCGCAGATGTTAAATGTCAGTCCGCGAACATTAAATCGGTATATATGCAGTCAAACGGACCCTTGATTGCCGCATTCACACTATTACACAAAAAACGCCTTTATTTCAAGAGGTTTATGCAAGTTTTCACATTTGGGGCAAAGAGACATCCGTTTGAAAGCCGCTTACAAGCGAAGGATGAAAGTAATGCCAAAATCATTGATTGAAATGCTGCCGGATGTTGTTGCGCACGGCAGGCGTGAAGTTGAGAAAATATTACAACGTGCACAATCTGATAACAAAATGATGTTGCAAACAAATGAATATGTTCTGCCCGCCCGTGATGAAAGTGGTTTGTTTCGTGGCACAATTCGTGCATGTTGTCCACCCGATAACACCAGCGCAGAATATTGTGAAACAGATGGTTGGTTTAATCGTTTGATAAACGGCGACAACCTGTTTGCGATGCAGGCATTATTGACCGGCGACCCGGCAACTGGGCTGCCCAGTATGCGTGGTAAAATAGACCTGATATACATTGACCCCCCGTTTGATAGCAAGGCAGACTATCGAACAAAAATAACACTGCCCAATGGGGATGTAGAACAAAAACCAACCGTATTGGAACAATTTGCGTATTCGGATACATGGTCAGATGGCACAATATCGTATCTGAAAATGCTGTATCCACGTTTGGCGTTGATGAAAGAATTGTTGTCCGACCAAGGGTCGATTTATGTCCATTGTGACTGGCATGCAGGACATTATTTGAAAGTGATTTTAGACGATATTTTTGGAAAAGAAAATTTTGTTAATGAAGTTATATGGAATTATCACGACCCTGCTGGAACAGTGAGTGATAGGTATAAACGTAAACATGATAATATATTTGTTTATGCAAAAAATGATAACACAAGATTTTTTAATATAGATGCTGTTAGGGTTCCATATTCAGAAGGAACACAAAAACAAGCAGAAACAGGTCAAATATCATTCGGACGTGTCACCAAATTAAATGAATTAGGCAAGGTTAGAGAAGATGTTTGGGAAATTCCAATTATAAATTCACAAGCCAAAGAAAGAGTGGCGTATGCAACACAAAAACCAGAAAAATTGTTAGAAATTATTATAAAAGCGTCATCTAACGAAAATTCTATTGTAGCGGATTTTTTTGGTGGTTCGGGAACGACTGCGGCGGTTGCAGAAAAATTGGGACGGCGTTGGATAACGTCCGACCTGGGCAAACCGTCATGTATGATTATGCGTAAACGTCTGATTGATATTCCGGATTGTAAGCCGTTCCTGTATCACAGCATTGGTGATTATTCACGCGAGGCATTCCTGTCCGACAAACAATTCCGCCGTGTGTCTGACCTGGCACGTGTTGTTATGGGGTTGTATGGCGCATTACCGTTTGATGTGGCGGATGCGCCATCCAACCTGGGGCACATTCGCAATAGCAGCACCCTGGTATATGTGGACAGTCCGAACAAGGTGACCAATGCAAACACGGTTAAACGTGCGCTGGAACTGCGTGAATCATATATGGGCGGTTGGAACAAGGTTGTTGTCCTGGGGTGGAACTTTGCATTTGATATTGGTGCCACTATCCAGGGGCTGAATAAATCAGAATGCGAAGTCCTGGTTATTCCACCAGATTTGTTGGATATGTTGCGTAAAAAGGGTTATGCAGACCTGGTTAACAGCGGGAAAATAACATTTTCATCACTGCAATATTTAACCATTAAACGGCCGTTGGTTGTGCCGGCCAATGAAGACGGCCAGGTTAAAATAACCGTTGAATTGGATAATTATGTGCTGTTATCA
>JAZTYU010000002.1:0-59585 GCA_045637165.1 Candidatus Enterousia sp.
TTATGCTCAGTGCCTGCGAAGGCAGAAAATATCTCCAACCAACATGGTTGGAGGGCGGTGAATATATTGAATAAGCCCGCTATTTTCTGAGCATTATAGTTTCGAACCTCCAACCACCCGCTTTGTCAGGTGGTTTTTTATTTGTTGAATAAAAGGGAGTAAAAAATGGGATTTTCAACTGTTAGAAGACGTGCAAGCACAAGGACTTTTGTAAGCAAAAGAACGGGCGGAATTCGTACTGTTAGCGTTCGTGGTTCAACATATCGCAGAAAAAAATAAAAAAAGGACACAATATGAAAAAAATATTTTGTATGACATTATGTTTATTAATCACAGCATGCGTTTCCACCGAACAAGTAAAAACAAATGGCATAAAATTTGCCTCCGAATTGGAAACGCGTGCAGACCCGATTGAAGTAATAGAAACATATTTACATTATTTTGAAAACGGAATAACATACAACCATGAAATGGGGACTGCGCATATATTAAGAACTTGGGCATGCGGAAAAACGACGGGAATGTATCCGTCTAATAAAAACGGAAAATATGTTGACTATAATTCTTGTTTAACGGCACAACAACTAATGCGTCCAGAAATTACATACGAATGCTTTGCACAAGACAATGAGACCATATATAATTCGGACACATGTATTCTGCAACGCAGAAACACCCCGCCATCAAATGTTAAATTTTTTGACTATCAGCGTTTTTTGGGCAAAAACAGCTCCATACAAACGGATGAAGATTTCTTGAAGTTGGTATTACTTTATCTTAAAAGCAAGAACTGCGAACAAGTTGTCGATAGTGTAAAGTGTGCACTAAACAAATCGTATGCAGAGATGATGGATTGTGATAACCCAGGCGAAAAAACACAAGCAGAAATAGAAACATGCAAAAACAAATATTTGGAAGAAATAAAAACACAGGTAAAAACACCGCATAAATAACTTACCGTTTTGTTTGTGTTGGGAGAAGCGAATCCCCAACACAAACAATTAAACGCGTTGTCGAGCCACGACAATGCGATTGTCTTATAACTGTGTGTCACCCCCCCCTGCCATTGAAGAGTGGTTAAAAAACACAGTCCCAAAATAAGAATGCTTTTTTGCCTGATTTCTGCACCTGTCCCATGGGGCACAGGTGGGGCACATGAAATAAAAATTCACCAAAAATGTACATTGACCACAAAACTCAATTCATTGATTTTACTTTTGTTTTTTATTGTGTGTTTTTGTGGTTTATTCATTGAATATTTTTTGTAATCAGTAGGTCGTTGGTTCAAGTTCGACAACCGACACCAGAATAACCCCTTGATTCAAGGGGATTTTTTATTGTTTTAACCGCCCTTGAAAACTTGACGAATATTTTTTTGCTACGTATCTGCTACCGTGAATTTCCGCGATATTTATACGCATGTATATTAACTTATTTTATTTAAAACACAACTCAAATCCGTTAACAACCAATTTTGGATATAATTATTTCGCAAAGACAAAATCATCTGGAACTTCGTTTTTTACATCTATACGAAAGCCAGAACTGGTCAAAATCTGAATTTTTATCTTGTTCAAATTGTTTTTTCCAAAGATGTTTTTACCGATTGGGAAACCTATTGTGCCACGTGGCGGAACGGCCATATTGTCCCCTGGCGCAGCAAAAATCGGTTTTGAGTTTTTTGCGGTGCAATTATCCTTATTTGACCACCACAATGCATAACAATCCCACGTTTCAGCCGTATGGTATTTGTCAGACCCCAAATATACGGTATGATTGCCCTTGTTACGTATCATTATGCACATTTTCTTTTTTCTAATGCACAATGTCGCCTCTAATTTATCACGTGGCACGTACGGGAACAAACTCAAAATTATAACCCCGCAGGTTCCCAGCGCAGTCATGGCCGTTACAACAAACATGCCCAAATCCCCCATATCCCCATACCGAACATGTAATATCCCTGCAATAATAACACACAGCAACAATACACAAAACACTATACCAGCGGTCAAATTTCGCATATTCGCTCCTTAATTGGGTATTTTATCGGACGTTGGCATATACGGACGTAAGGCCTCCTTAATATCATTATGCTTATCGCCACGAAATAAATTGACAACCAAATTTATATACTCATCACCTTTAGGTAAACCAAAATTTTTTCCGATACTACTGGCAAGCCCCTTGCGATTAAATAAACGCAAAATATTATCATTATTATTGACATCACAATTATATTTCTCTGAAATCACACGTTCTATTTCCGCGTATTGCCCAATCACCCCGTCTATTTCATCCTTGCTTATCGCATGCTTTATACGATGTTTCAGCTCAGCAAGAACAGCTTGCCGTATTTGTCTTTCCTTATCCCGTTCAAATTCATTTTTTATATAATCACAAGAAAATGTAACTGCTCTTTCATCAGGTTTACACAATTGTTGATTAATTATTCTCAAAACACCGTCTGTACAGAACAGGTTTTCCACTTCTGCGACACCAATCACAAAAACCTTGTCTTGTTCCAAAGCACGTATTTCATCATCTGTGCGATAATCCCTATCAATTAACCCAAAACAATCAAGATGATGTAATTGTGGTTCACTACGCATAGCCCTTACATTTTGAACAACATTTGAACAAGACCCGCATGGAACAACATAATATTTTGAAAAAAATTCAGAATACACCGCAACATCCCAACTGCTGTCAGTTCCTTCCACAAACAAAACCTTTCTTCGGGCACCCAATATATCCATCATCAACTGTTGTGACAGTTCGCTTTCTTTTGGTATATCTTCGTATTCCCATGCATCACCATCAAAACTTTTTACCCAAATTTTATCTGATGCTTTGTGATTGGCGGCAAAAGTTGTATCGTGGGTGATGTAAATGAACAAGCAATCTGGACGCACTTTTTCCATCTCTGTCCATAATTTATTCATAACGGAATGATGCATATGAATTTCCGGTTCATCAATTATAATTGTATGCCCACTGGGAACACACAAACATTGGGCCATCAAATATAATACTGCCTTTTCACCGTCACTCATCTCAGTGCCGGCGTATTCCGTATCAACCCCAAACTTGATAACGACTTGATAATCCTTTAAAACAATCTGTCTATGTGACATAATTTTATTCCAAGTATTTATCAAAACATCAATTTCGCTATCCTCTACACGGGGCATTTCTTTGTGTTCAATTTGCGCTTGTCGTGCTTTATCCCTAAAGTCGGCGCTTTGTGACATATGCCTTGCAAAGAGTAAAGCCATAACATCATCGCAATCATTCAATTCATGCGTTGTGTACTCTGGCCGTCTCAAATCACGCGAATATCCCCAGCGCGACAATTTTGAGTCTGATTGCTTGTCTTCCGCACCATACAACAACTTATTCAAAGCAGCGTGTTCAGATTTAACAGGAATATGTTTCGTAAAATTTAAGGCACGCTGACCTGAAATCCTATGAACATTTTGCAAATTTTTATCTTCCATCCATGCTCCCAAACGACTTTTACCCGAGCCATTTGCACCTATAATGATTAAAGAATTTTGTTCCGTTGTGCGATGTTCTATCCCTTCAGGATTTTCTGCTGTTTTTGAAACTGGTAATTGATACGAAAAGGCCATCTTACTTTTACCCCTTTATTATTGACAATAACTTATGCACAGTATATAGGTAAAAACTCAGATTTTTCAATGATACCACGCCAATATTTTATAGAAAACATCACTATTCTGTCCGCCATGCACAACAAAGAGCATTCCCCCATATATATAATATATTCTAGTCCCTAAAGGGGGACAAAACCCGGGAAATTCTAGGTTGTTTCACAAACACTATGCCGCACGACGCAGGCACTCCAAAGCCCCGCAAGCCCTGATATTCTCGGCTGTTTGCGACATTTCACGAACAAACTGATTCCAACTTTCTCCGATAAGGTGCACCAGTTAAAAAACGCACCATTTGGTGCGTTTTTTTGTTTGATTTTCCCTGCCCTTTTGATTTTTATGTTTGGTGTGCCACCCGGGCGGGGTATTATCTGGTTTTACGACGTGTTGTTTTCTTTGCTTTTTCTTGAACAGCGCTTAATTCGGCCGCGGCACATTCAGCATCAAGCAATTTAAGCCCGTTCGATATTTCCAACATCCTGTCCAGTGACGGAGATGCAGTTTGTAATTTATCAATTTTTTTGCACAAATCCCCCAACCGTTTCAAATCAAAAGACATACATTTTTGTGCATTATTAAGTGAATCAATATGGGAATTATATGCATCTTCTGCATGCATTTCGGGAGTAATCAAGGGTGGAAATTTTGCCATCACTGTCGTCCATGGCAATGATGAGCCCTGAAGCCATTGCCAAGTTTCATCAGAACCCCGGCGTTCACGTGTGGTACGATGATATATAGAACACAATGATTCTATCATTAATCGCTGTGTGGCACGTTCCAGCATGGATATAGCATAATTGATATGCGTTAAACTTTCATAAACATTATGGGCAAGATTACTGACCGCTTCGGCAATGGGCAAGGTTAATTCCAGAACATTGTTTGTGTAAAAATATGGAATATTGTCCGCATGCAATGGCAACTTAAAACCCTCTATTTCATCGTAATCGTGCCAATTACGTTTTAATTTCTTGTAGTTTTCGCAATCATGTTCGCCCGTTACGGCATCTGCAACCGCCCGGTTTGCTTGCTGCTGGGTTTTAAAATAATATCTGCCGCGATAACACCCCGAGAAAGAATCAATAACACGGGCCTCCTTGTTGCTGGGCATGTTATACATCAATTCGTTAAACGTAAATATATTCTGGGGCCCAGCTGGATAATATACTAGCCAGGCATTTTAACGCCTGATATCTCGTAAAGCAAAAATATACTGGATTCAGGCGGTGATATTTTCTATTATCAAATCAAAGGAAAGGAATACGTGATTGCTATACCCGCTAGATTGCCGGATTATGTTGATTGCAAACCTGTCTTGAAATGGGCTGGTGGCAAGGGGCAGTTATTGGACCAAATCGAACCTAAATTGCCATTAAAACTGAAAATGGGTGGCATCAAACGCTATATTGAACCGTTTGTTGGTGGCGGTGCTGTGTTCTTTGATATCTATAATAAATACCAAATCCAAGAAGCATATTTGTTCGATATCAATCCTGAATTGGTTATTCTGTACAATGTTATCAAGCATAATGTTGATGAATTGATTGTTGAATTAACCAAATTGCAGACAGAATATCGATTGACCGAAAATCAAAAAGAATACTATTACGCACGTCGTGATGAATATAATGAATTCGACAAAGATATCGATGCGAATGTCTATCGTACCGGTTTTGTTCGCCGTGCGGCATTGACGATATTCTTGAACCGGACTTGCTTTAATGGCCTGTTCCGTGTGAACAGCAAGAATAAGTTCAATGTTCCAATGGGCAAATATACAAACCCACGCATATTAGATGCAGAAAACCTGCGTAATGTGTCTGATGCTTTGCAGATTGCAACCATCATTCAGGGCGACTTTGGCAATACATCAAAGTATGTGACGGATAATACATTTATATACTACGACCCACCATATCGCCCAATTCGTGAGACTTCGTCATTTAATTCATATGCGGTTGGCGACTTTGACGACAATGAACAAATTAGATTAAAGAATGTTTTTGACGCCTGTCATCAAATGGGGGCTTTGCAGATGTTAAGCAATTCCGACCCAACAAATTATGTTGACGACCCGTTCTTTGACGACCTGTACCAAGATTATAAGATAAATCGCATTATGGCCAAGCGGCTGATAAATTCCAAGGCGGACGGTCGTGATGCAATTCGGGAACTTTTGATTACAAATTATGAATAAGAAACAGTATCGACTTTATTGTGAAGATTGCCTGAAAAAGTTAGCCAAAATCCCCGAAAACACTTTTGACATGATTTTTGCGGACCCACCATACATGCTGTCCAACGGTGGTATCACCTGCCAGAATGGTTGTGTTGTTTCTGTGAACAAAGGCGATTGGGATAAATCGCATGGTCTTAGTGAAGATTTTGAGTTTCATAAAAAGTGGCTGTGTGCTTGTCATCGTGTATTAAAGCCAAATGGCACATTGTGGGTCAGCGGTACATATCACAGTATTTATTCATGTGGCTATGCGATGCAGTTATTGGGTTTTCATATCTTGAACGACATTACTTGGTTTAAGCCAAATGCCAGCCCGAATATGTCTTGTCGCTATTTTACGGCCAGCCATGAAACATTACTGTGGGCCAGAAAGGACAAGAAATCTAAGCATACTTTCAACTATGAAGCGATGAAGAACGGTGATTTCCCAAAAGACTTCATTAAAAAACCAGGGTGTCAAATGCGTAGTGTTTGGGCAATTGGCACACCGACCATGGCCGAAAAAATACATGGGAAGCATCCAACACAGAAACCACTAGAATTATTGGAACGCATAGTCTTGGCATCAACCAATCCTGGCGATTTGATTCTGGACCCGTTTATGGGCAGTGGCACAACCGGTGTCGCCGCACTAAAACATGGCCGCCGCTTTGTTGGCATAGACATGGAATCACAATTTGTTGAATTGGCTGAAAAAAGATTATATGATGCATCTGAAAAGAAGGATTAAAAAATGAAAGCAAATGGTATTGGTGGTGCAAACACTAAAACAGGATTAGTTTTTGAAGGTAAAACAGACTTGCGTACATTCCTGTGTAGTCAGCCGGGATATGATTGTGTTGATGACAAACGTGGCTGGGTTTCTGTTTTGTACCAAGATAAAGAAGTAGCATCTATTTTCAAGAAAACGGCATTATATAAATTCTTGGAATACCGTGGCGTTGATTGGAAAACAATATTGTCAAAACGCTTGTTGCCAGATGATTCTATCTATGTAGTTATCAATAACACATTTTTTATCATAGAATGTAAATTTCAACAGGTTGCTGGTTCTGTTGATGAAAAATTACAAACTTGTGACTTTAAGAAAAAACAATATAAGAAATTGCTGGCGCAGTTAAATATGGAAGTTGAATACATCTATTTGTTAAGCGATTGGTTCAAACAGCCATGTTATCAGGATGTATTGGATTACATTATATCAGTTGGATGCTCATATTATTTTGAATATATACCATTACAGAAATTTGGTTTGCCGGTTCCGAAAGGCGATTAAGATATAAGGAACGATATGAGAAGTACTTTCAAAGAATTTGCACGATTAGAGGGCGAAGAATTAAAAAATTTTTTTAATGATGCTGTTATTGTATTTGATACAAATATCTTATTAAGCTTGTATACTATTTCAGATAAGGCGAAAGTAGATGTTTTTGACATGATGAAGGCTCTTGAATGTCAACTATGGTTGCCACATAAGGTTGCGGAAGAGTTTTATTGTTCGCGTCCCCAAAAAATGGATGAAGCGTATATATTTAGAAAAGCAGTGTTTACTTTGTTAGATAATGCGGTTAAGCAGACGTCTGACAGATGTTGTTTTTATAAAGAGTTGTCCAAAAGTGTTGCTAATTTAAAGGAACACATAGATAAAATTATACTATCGCGTAAACAAGATTATGAAACTGATACAGTTGTTGATACGTTAGAAAAGTACTTTGAAGGAAAAGTTGGGGATAAGTTTTCTGATGAACGATACGAAGAAATAGAAAACGAATTTCAGAAACGGATTAACAATAAAGATAATTGCCCTGGCGGACAAGATAAGCAAAAAAAGTTTAATTCTAGCGGTGATTATATTATTTGGAATCAAATGATAGAACATTCAAAAGAAATACAAAAAAACATTATTTTTGTTACAGATGAACAAAAGTCTGACTGGTGTGCAAAAATTGGTGAACAGAAAGTAGCTAGACCAGATTTGTTAATTGAATTTAAGAAAAAAACAGATGGTTGTTTAATTAAAATTTATAATTTCGAACACTTTTCAGAAGTGTATAACAAACAAAAAACTAATAAAATAAATAAAGAAACCACAAAAGAAGTTAAAGAGCATATATCGTCTAGTGAAAAGATGTTAAGGTCTTTAAATAAATGGAGTCGTATGTTGGCAAAGCAATCAGAAATTTATAAAAATTTAACCTTTAGCGACGCTCTGCTTAATAACATTAATTCTGCACGTCATTTATCAGATATTACATCTCAAATGAATACCTATAACGAGGCAGCAAAGGCTTGTATTTTTCCTTCATACATGCCTGTTCAAGCAGACTTGTTTGGACAAGAGAATATCCTTTCTCCCGAAGAACTTTTTGGAAGTAAAGACCCCTGATACTAAATTACCCCAATAATCCCAGTATTGAATTGGTGGCGCGTTGCATGGATTCACGGACGGGGTCACAGGATAATCTGGCATAGATTTGGGTGGCGGCGGTGGACCGATGCCCCAGCGACTGGCCGATGATGTGCAGGCTGGATCCGGTGATGGCCTGGTAACTGCCCATTGTGCGAAACTGGCACATACAGCCCTGGTGGCACAAACCAATGTAGTGCATGCGAATATAAGCCAAGCAATTCCGAATTTACTGGCACAGGCACCGCTAGCAATAATTGCCCGTGGACATGCAATGACGGCTTTGCATTGACCGATGCACTTACCTGTGTAAAAGGGTGTACAGCAGGTATCACATGCCTAAAAACGAGCAGCGGCTTACAAATACAGCTGTATAACGACAAACCAAGTGTTCCTGCAATTAACATAAAACTTGATAATGGCCAGATGTGTTATGCGGCACTTTCCGCTAAACCAAAGGCAGATTGCGAATACAAAAACGCACTGCATATTATATACAACAACAAAGATTATTATACATCAGATACAGGAACGTTAAAAGACCCAAGCATGCAAAACTATTGCAGTGAATAAAAAACCGCCCGGGTGGGCGGTGTTGTCTTTTATTTTCCAAGATTAAAATTCATACCTGAAATTCATACGACCTGTTTGAGAGGTATAGTTTGAACGTGCCTGAATGTCATAATTTAATGATATTTCCAGACCGTTATAGTTTGTGCCTATGCCAAGACCAACCTCGTTCGCAATGCGTGATAAATGCTGACTATTCAACACATACGAATTTACCCCTGGCATTGAAACCAACATAGTGTTTTCATCAGATATTAAATCGTATTTGATTGCATAATGCAACTGGGGACGAATTATCCAACCATTGTTCATAAAGATATCAAATTCATATTTGGTGGATAATGATGCAGTCAAATAATCCGCACCGTCCATATGATTTTTTATACCCAATGAATTAGTATAGTCTGATGAATTTATGTGCATATATTCCATTGCTAATTCTGGGGTTATGCCGCCAATGAAATCATACCCACTGGCAAGACGTGCACCAAAAGTGTCGATATCATAATCTGATGTGACACCAACATTAAATGCCCTGCCCCGTTCGTTATAATCGGACATTGTATAGTTTACAATCGCACTGGCATACCATTGACTGGGCTTATACTGTCCATAGACGAATACAGTCGACGAATCAACGTCTGTATCACGGCTGATGGCACTGATGTCCGAATGTGCAAACATATATCCCATACCCAATGTCCAGACTTCGTTTATAGTTCCATCAACACCCAGTGCAACACCACGTGTATAACCGTTAAAGTTATCATTTAATTTTGACTTGTTATATAAGCCTTGGGCCCAAACACCACCAAAATCAAGATTCGCATCACCACCACTGCGTCCAAGTCCTGACATAGCCAGACGATTTGAAAGCAAGGTCGAAATTGTGTGCTGTGATGAGGTGGCAACAGACTGGGGGATGGCCGCCCGTTCTGGATTTATTGCCAGCCCTGTCTGTTCAACAGACGCAAGATCAGATGGTGTGCCAGATGATAACTTTTCCTGGAATGCAACAGACAAATCATTCAATCGTGCAGACGATGATTCTGATACACTGGAAATTACACGGGCTGTGTCTTGGGTTATGTTGTTTTCCTGGGCAATATCAGATACAGACTTTGTCGTTGCTGTGACAGCCCCACCATTCCAGGTTAAATCATAGACCGAACTGCTGATGTCAACATTATCAAAAGTCTGATTACCAAAAACCTGGTATGTGCCAGCATGGTCAAATGACAGTTTTAATTTGCCGTTGCCTGTAAAACCGCCGTCATTATTGACCGTAATTTGGCCAGTTTCACCACTGCGTAATGTCGCCAACATCGTTCCGTCCAAAGCAATCGCACCTTGGGTTATGTCAGATGTGCCTATATTCAATGTTGTGCCAGACGCAATGTTCAATGTCCCTGTGCCTGTTATGCCACCGTTTAATGTTGTATCGCCATTGAAATTGACGGTGCCATCGTTATGGATATCATTGGCCACGCCGCCAGCGGTATTTCCAGAAAAGACGGTTGTGCCATTAAATGTCATGGTGTCATTATTATAGACCGCCCCACCAATACCACCGGCAGAGTTATTGCGGAATGTTGTGTTGCCATTAAACACGATTGTTGATGTGCCTGTTGTGCCGTTATCAGCGGCAACTGCATTCCATATTGCACCGCCGTCCATTGCAGACGTATTGCCAGAAAATGTTGTCGTACCGTTGACCACAATGTCTGAATTTGCAGTATCGCCATCAAATGCACGTGCAACAATTGCACCACCATAGGCATTGGATTTGTTTGACGTAAATGTATTTACGCTGTCGCTAGTGCCGATAATTAAACTGGCGGTATTTGTGTTGCCACGATTATGAATTGCACCGCCACCGCTTTTTATGTTCCCTGTATCACTTGCAACGTTGTTCGAAAATGTATTTTTAGCAGATAATAAAGTTAAATCACCAGCATTAAAGATTGCACCACCATATCCTGAGTCTGATTTGTTCCCTGTGAACGATATCTGGGACGCATCAAATGTTATGCTGCCGCCGTTGTCCAAGGCACCGGCGGTGCTGGTTGTAGTGTTTGAACTAAACAATATTTTACCAGTTGTGTCTGCTGTTATGGTGCCTGAATTTTTCAGACCGCCACCATTGCTGCCGGTATTATTGGTAAACGTCATATCACCAGCACTCAATGAAACGTTGCCGGTATTTACCAGTGCACCGTTATACGTGTTTGTGTTATTGTTAAAATCTGCACCATTTGCAAATATAACTGATGCATTTGCAGAGTTGTTCAACAATGTTCCAACACCTGAATTTTCTGAAAAGATAGCTGTGCCTTTGAATTCAAGGGTCTGGGCATTTTCAGATAAATATATTGCAGATGCACCACCTGCTGAATTCTTTGTAAAAGTCGTCGCCGCATCAAATGTTGTATTGCCACCCATTATCGCCAATGCACCACCATTTTTTGTTGCTGTATTATTTGCAAATGATGTTGGGCCATTGAATATTATATCACCTGCGCTTAAAACTGCACCGCCCTGGGACGCAGATTCATTACCTGAAAAATTTGCGGCACCATTAAAGATAATCATACCATTGCGATGATTGATTGCACCGCCACCTGCATAAACACCATTCATTGACTGGGTGACCAGGTTGTTTGCAAATTCTGCGTCTTCAAAAAATATAATATCTGGGTTGGTGGCATTGCCCATACCATAGTTAAATATCGCACCACCGCCATTTGCGTTATTGGTGCTGTTGTCTGCAAAGGTTGTTGGACCAGCAAATAAAATCTTGCCACCTTGGGTGTAGCCAGAGCCTGATGTTGATGCCAACCAACCATTTCCTATAACCCCACCCATACCGCCATTATTTAATGAATTTCCAGAAAATAATGTTTCGCCCTGAAATGCCAGAACAACGTCTGGGACATCTTGCATATAAAATACGCCGCCGTTGTTCGCAGTCGTAGATGCAATATTTTCAGCAACAGCATCTGTATAAGTTGTATCCGTTGAAATTACCTGGCGTTGGGTAATTGTTTCAGCCATTGCCGGCATTATAAATAACGCAGGCAAGACTGATACACCAATCAAAGTATTGTAAAAGTGTTTTTTCATACGTTGTCCTTTGTTGTATTGTTTAGTGTTAACGTATGTTCAGATATACACTTTGTTGGCAAAAAAATAACTAGGTTCGTTTTCATATACGAACCTAGTTGAATTTAATGTCCCCCCAGCCTGAGTGGACGGTTGCGTTTTATCGAGCCTTGTCAACCATTGTGGTTAAGGTATCCAGCATACCATCAATCGCATCAGTTGTAGCCTTTATCCCCTGTTGAACGCTTTCGTTCATGTTCCCTGTCATCAATTGCAGATTACGCATTTGTTCAAGACGTGTTCGTGGGGCATCAAAAACCAGTGCATCACACAATTTTGATTGCCCTTCTATCATGACACGTGTATGTTCAACACCTTCGTTAAAGCCAGGAATGTTTTTCCCCTTGGCACGGTTAACCAACATTGACAATCTGGCGGCACGTTTTTGTAATTCAGCCTGGGCGGCATCAACACGTTGATTTATAATATCCGTTTTTTGCTCTGCCATTTTTTAACTCCTTTTTGTTTTCGTATATTTTATCATATTTTTCAAGAAAAAACAAAATTAAAATCCCCCATTGACAAAAGACCTTGGCCGTGGGGGGATTGACGATTAAAGGAAAGTTATAGAAGAATGATGTAGTTTATCGTGTAAAACTTAAACGACCACTGTCATCATAGACATATATTATACTTCCTTTGCGAATGCTGACAGAAGCCCCCGTAAAACCGTGCAACTCACCGTTTTGTGTGAATTTCAATCTGCCGCATTCATCGTAAACGTAAACTATGCTGCCACGCTGTGTAGCTGTGCTGATTGCCATTTTTGACTCCTTTGGTTGGCGTTCGGTTTTATAATAAAATACTCGCCAGACAAATTTGGTCGTCCTAGATAAAATTTCAAAAAATCCGCCTTTTGTGCTATAATTGTCCAGAAACAAGGATTTTTCTATGGCCAAAAAAAGTATGTATGAGATTATCAAAAAACAAAATGGTGAACGTTTTGCCAAGGCAATTCGAAACTATGACAATGGTATTTTTGATATTCCAAATATTGATAAAATCGTAAAATACGCAGGGCGTGAGGCCGAGCCTATTATGAACTATCTGGTATCCCTAAAACAGGTGCGCATCGAAGAAATGGCGGTGCATATGGACCCTGTTATGCTGCTAAAAAAGGCAGGATATGACGCATACGTTGCAGACACACTGCAAAAACAAAATGCAATAAAAAAATACTTTGCCAGGGGTGAAGAACTGTGCACCTTTAACGACCCGTATCGATTTGAAAATTACTATATAATCAATGCTGTTCATGAAAACGCAGAAAAATTAAATCGTGCGGACTTTGACGACCCAAAACGTGAGGACGAATATGGAACATCGGTTATTTCAATCCAGGTCCTAAAAGACGGCGGTTTTATCAGCATAAAAAACAGATATAATCACACAATTGAAAATCCAGATAATACGTTTAATTCGAATCCTGACAATATTATCCCAGGTCTAGCCGATGCAATCAGACACTATTTTGATGTCGATTTTTCAGCCGGAAATGTCGCTTTGCCACATGGCTTTGTAATGATAAACAATCAGATTTGTCGATACAATTCAGAAATCAACAATATATATTTTGGCAGCGATTTTGTTGCCAAAGACGGCGTTATCACACGCCTGAACACACAATACGAAATGATGTTGGGACGTGGGATAATATTGAATTTACAATCCAAGCAGGTTGAAAATATTGCAACAGAAGAGCCAGATGGACGCTTTGTCGAAGATGCAATACGTGATAAAAAAATCCAAGTCGCAAATAACCTGGATGGCAGTAAAAGCCTGGTCGCTGATGGAAAAACTGTGATAGAGGTAAAAGATGGCGAAATTGTCTATGTAAATACGCCCGATGCCGAAGAAATAAATTTAGACGGTTTCAAAAAACTGCGTGGTCCATTGGATTTCAGTCGGGTAAAAAGATTAAAAATTACGGAGGCCAATTTCGCAAAAGCCGGCCACGATATAATATTTAATCCAAACGCCGAGGAAATTCGGGTGTCTGGGTATATGAATATGAACAAGCGACGGACATTTAATTTCGGAAATGTCAAAAGGTTGATTACCACAAATATGACCGCTGAAAAAATGATTCTGAACCCAAATGCCTATGAAATATCACTGCAAGACGTGCAGTTAAACGAAAGGCAATCGTTCGATTTTAGTGGGGTAAAAAAACTGAATTTGTCTGCGGGATACAACATAAACGTCCCAGAAGCAACAATTGAAAATACAAAATTTGACCCAAGGCCATACGAAATTTCACTGGCATCGGTGCGACTGAAAAGCGATATGCAATTGCAACATATCGAAAAATTAGTATTGCGTGAAATTACATTGGCCCCAGAATGTCGCATAAAAATCAACCAAGCACAAATCGTTCGTCTTGAAACCATCGAAGGAATGCAGGGTCAATGGGATTTTAGTGGGGTTGAAAATCTTGTTATTGATGATACAGACCTGAAAAAAGTGACGGAACTACGATTTAACCCACGGGCCAATGCAATTCATTTACAATTTAGGGCTGGCCATAACAAAGCAACTTTCTTTGCGGACAAGGTTCTGGACCTGGGTGGGGCAAGAGATGTGTTACTGAACAATATTTCTGGAATAAAGCAGTTAAGACTGAATCCAAATGCAAAAAAAGTTATCATATCAAATGTTATCAATATTCACGGCCTAATCGATGCCGGTAATGTCGATTTCTTGCGGATGAACGACGTTAAATTGTCGGGCGACGCAAGCATCAAATTAAACCCAAATGCATCACAGATTGAATTACGAAATGTAAAGGGGTTGCGTGGTGCTTTGGATTTTTCAAACGTTGCGGTGATTGATTTAACCGGAACAGATTTAAGCGAAATCACAGAAATAAAAACGCACCCTAATGCACGTATAACCGGGGACGTAGATTCACTGTTGAAAAAAATGAATAAAAACGCATTGCTAAACGGCATCAGTGTCATTGAACAAAGACAAATTCAACAAGAAAAAATCAATCAACAGATTGCAAAAGGTGAACTAATTCAAAAATCTGCTTTTAATATTGATACAAGATTTTAAAATAAACAAAAGGACAAAAATATGCCAAATCTTAAACTGACGTTAACAACAGGTGATGTTGTGATAAAAATGCTGCCAGAAGTCGCACCAAAACACGTTGCCAGAATTTCGGAACTGGTAAAATCGGGATTCTATAACGGATTAAAATTTCATCGTGTAATCGATGGCTTTATGGCACAAACAGGCTGCCCACGTGGGGACGGTATGGGTCGCAGCGGCGTTAGTATCCCCGCTGAATTTTCAGCAGAACCATTTCTGCGTGGGACTGTCGGTATGGCACGGGCAGCAGACAGAAATTCCGCAGACTCGCAATTTTTTATTTGTTTCCAAAATTCTAGATTCCTGGATGGACAATACACAGTCTGGGGGAATGTTATTTCGGGCATGGAAAACGTCGATAAAATCAAACGTGGCGACGATATGGACAATGGACGGGTTGATAATCCAGACAAAATTATCAAGGCAGAAATTATCGATTAAAAAAAATCCCCAAAATGGGGATTTTTAGTTTACTTTTTATTCTTGGCAGTCGGTTTTGACCGATTGTTTTTCTTGGCTGGGGTGCGACGTTTTGACACAACTACTTCATCACTTTGGTCCATTAAATCAATATCCATTTCGCCATTTGCAACCCCAATAACATCATTTACGTTGCGACGAATATTTGGATGACGGTCAACATATCGCTTGATTCCAATTAAAACCGCTGCGGTTATTATTTTTTCCAAATCTTGGGCTTCAAAATTTTCAGATACTTTGCCACGAATACTGGATATTATGCCAGACACTGTATTTTTTGCACGACGAATAAATTTACGACGACGATGCAGACGAATAAATTCACTTATCCACATCCATATCAGAATTGCAACCAATGGCACAATCACGCAAAACAAAAAATAACGATACCAACTGTCGCAAAAAGGAACAGGGAACATCGCATCACATATACGCTGAAAATGCAGAACAGATACTGCGATAATTTCATATATGGCAACCGCAGTAAAACAGATTTTTGATTTTAATAACATTTCTTTATCCTTTGGTTAAATATAATCAAAGGATACAATAAATAGTCGCACAACGCATCAGGTATGAATTCCACAAAAAAAATCGCCCAAACGGGCGACGGTTATTCAGCAACAGAATTTTCGGTTTCAGATTCTTTGTCTGATTCACGCTGTTCAACAGCACGGGCAACGGTCTCAATCTGCAACAACTGATTTTCCAATGCTGCACGTTCTGACGATTTATAACCGGTTTCATCTGACGGTGTGACAGTTGCAGTGTCAGCCCCAGATTCCGACTTTTTTGCGTCTTGACCAGACGATATTGCAGGATTTATAAGGTTGTTATATATCTCTATCGCCTGATGCGTGCCAGCAATATCACGTGCCAACAATTTGTTTTCTGGTCCAGGAAAGAACCAATCATCAAGTTTTAATGCTGTGATTTGCATAATCGGACGTGTTCGTGCCTGGGATAACCATTGGGGTAAAAATGGTGTATCAGAATAATACCACAACGCCCCCCAATAAAAAATTCCCATGACAACAATACCACGGATAATTCCAAAAATTACCCCCAAGGTTTTGTCTGTGACATTCATTATGCTGTCTTGGATTTTTTCACGCAGTTTTTGATTTAGAAAACCAACCGTTATCAATATTGTAAAAAACACAATAAAATACGATGCAACCAATGTGCCAACAGTTGAATCTGATAAATCAAACCACGATTGTAACAACCTGTCCAGCCAGGGTGATGCAAATCTGGCCGTGACCGCCGCAACAATCCATGACAGTGTCGCAATTGTTTCATACACACCACCACGAATTGTTGCCCAGACGGTCGATGCCAATATTATAGCAACATAAATATAATCAAGCGTTGTTAAATCAAACATATCTGCTCCGATTATAACTGTGTTCTATTTACTTATTTACGTTTGTCTTTGCGAACCAAGACATAGCCCAAGCCTGCAACCAAGACAATCAGCAAGCCCCAGAACCAAACTACGCTGCCTTCACTTTTTTTTTCGGCATCGACAGCTGGTTCAGCTGCTGTTTCTGATTCTGCAACTGTTTCAGCAGCAACAACATATTCTGAAATTGCGTTTACACGGTCTGCATGTTCTGCCTTGAACTTTTCTGCGTCTTCGGACATTGCCTTTTTGTTTTCAGCAGCCGCTGCCTTTTGTTCATCAGACAAGTCTACTTCGATATGCTGACGCAATGTGTCCTGCATAAAGTCTGCATAACCCTGTTCGCATTTATCACCAATTACAATTACAGGAACACCACCATTGTCGAATTTGCATTCTGTTAATGCTGTCTGGAATTTTTCAGAATTTGCAGGTTCCATAACATTGACTTCTGTGACCTTTAATTCAGGATATTCGTAAATCAATGTGCTGGAAATGAATTCACGTGCGTGATGACAGTGTGGACAGTGTGGTGAATGATAAATTGTGATGTCCGCAGCAGACGCAGCACCAATAAAAGACATACCTAAGATTGCTGATAAAAATGATGTTTTTTTCATTTATTGACTCCTTTCGATGTTCCGATTATAGAAAATATTTTAATTGTGGTGCAAGTGCTTTTTAATAATTCTTTCCTGTTGTATTTTTTTATGACCAGAAACATTATTATTATCAAAGGAGGTAATTTATGTTCGACTTAAACCAATTCCCATTACCATATGAAACAAACGCATTGGCACCATATATATCCCAGGAAACAATCGAAACGCATCATGGAAAACACGTAAAAACATATATTGATAATTTGAATAAACTTATCGAAAACACACCTTATGAAAATGTTTCGCTGGTGCAAATTATTCAAGATTCTGCAAACAAACCCGACCAAGAAAAAGTTTTTAATAATGCTGCACAAATTTATAACCACCAATTCTTTTTCAGTGGCATGTGCCCAAACTGTGCAACACAAATTCCAGATGAAATAATCCAACAATTTGGCAGTGCAGAAAATTTCAAAAAGCAATTCAAGGACGCTGCAACCAGTCTGTTCGGCAGCGGATATACGTGGCTGGTGCGTGATGGAAATGAACTAAAAATAATAAATACAGCAAATGCAGAAACACCAATTACAAATAACATGAAACCTGTCTTGAATCTGGACGTATGGGAACACGCATATTATCTGGATTACAAAAACAAACGTGCAGACTTTGTTGATTCATTCCTGGACAATCTGGTAGATTGGAATTTCGTTTCGGAAAATTTGAAACAGTAAAAAAACGGGACAATCCCGTTTTTTTTTAATCATATATTACTGGTGTTTTATTTATCGTATATATGCGGCCATCGTTTTCAATATTATAATATATATACAAAACATTTGACGGCCCAAATGTATTATGCCATGGATTAAAATTGCCCAGGACCTGACGGGTGGTATTGTATGGAAATACCGCACTAAAAGTATTATCAAAAACACGTGAATATTTATCACTAAATTCTGGTGCAACAACAATATTCATCGCAATCACGCCATTTGGTGCAACACGTGATTTAATCCGTTGCATAAATTCAACCGTTATTAAATCTTCGGGAATCTGGTATGAATTCGAATATACGTCCAACAATATAAAATCATATTGCTCGTCTGTATTTTTCAAATACTGACTGGCATCAGCCACAATAAACTTTTTATTATCCTGTAATGGTTGGCCCAGAAAATGCCGTTCTGAAACATCTTTTAACGTATGTTCAATATCAACAAAGGTATAATCATTACGGTCGTCATTTAACCCCAGGGTAAACCCCCCTGCCCCCAAGACCAGTATTTTATATGTCCTATCCTTGGGCATTGTATAAATGAAATTTTGATTCAGATAATCAACGTATTCCGCAACAGAACCATTTGCTGTGTTATACACAGACATCGGTAGACCATTCATATTCAAAATACGGGTAGAGCCTATTTCTGAAACAACAATCGTTGAATTTGCATTGTTTACCAAAATCCCCAGTTTTTCAAACTGATATTTATTACTGTTGATAAAGCACGATGCCATAAAAATAAAAGCACAAACAATCCAAACCCACCAACGACGACGCAAAATCAGTGCACCAATTACTGCCATCAGCGTTATTAAAACGACTGTGTAATTTACCCCCAGAAATGGCATCAGCAACAATGTGGTTGCAATCGAACCAAACACAGAACCAATTGTATCCCACGCCATTATGTTGCCTGTGCAGTTCTTGTTATATGCATGCAACTGACGTGATAACAACGTTGTATTAAACCCAAATAAAAATGGTCCAGCCGACAAGAACACCAGCGAATATACAAATGTTTGTATCGCCCCAGATGTTATACCACCGGCATACAACCAAGTAAAATATCTGGTAATCAATGGAAAACTGGCCGCACAGACAGAAAGACCAGCGATAACCAAGAAACTAAAATTTAATATTGGGCGAATTTTTTTATCATCAATTCGCTGGGATTCACCAACAAAATACCCAAATGACATAAAGCCTAAGAATATTGCCATTATAATGCTGGTGATAACAGCACTGCTGCCGACATAAAATGACAACTGACGCAAGACAAGTAATTCCAACGACAAACTGACATAACCGTTCAAAAAAATTAAAAACACCAACGCAGAACGTGATAATTTGTGCATAGTCCTTTCCCTTTGATTCCACAATTTGAAATGCTAGTAAAAATCTGTGTGCTATGCAACGGCAAATTTAATGTGCATTCATTAGACGAACGTCATCAAATTCAGGGAAACGATTAAACATTGCACGTGCAAACGGACATAATGTTATTATATACCGATGTTGATTGCGTGCCATATTCGCAACATTTCGAACCAACGTCAAACCAATATTGCGATGACGAAAATCGTGTTCAACCACAGTATAGTCAATTATCAATTTATCTGACCCTACACGAACAAAGGTGATTTCGCCGACCTTTTGACCATTATAAATCGCATCAAAACCATCTTTGCTTTCTGATAAAAAATATTGGATTTCATTTGACATATTGCAAACATATCACATCTGATACATTTTGGACATAAGACTGTTTTCAAAATACAGAACACTTGACAAAATTTATTTATGTGTATTATAATATTTATTATGAAATATACAAAAGAATATAAAATTGCTGTTCTGAACTGGGCCAAGGAAAATGGCACTACAATTGCTGCACGGCACTTTAAGTTGCAAAGCAGCACTATTATTCGTTGGAATAAAAAGTATAATATTTATCAAATGCAACCAATGCGCAGTTTTACAGAAGAACAAAAAGTTGAAATTCTGATGTATGCTGAAACCTGTGGCCTGACTAATGCGATGAGACTTTACAAGGTTGATACTGCGACCATTCAAGACTGGAACAAAACCAGGGCAATTTATACAGGTAAAAAGGATAAAGCCCAGAATAAAAAAAAGCGTGAAGTCGTTTCAGAAGATAAAATCCTGGAAATCTTGAACTTTGCAAAAACAAATGGCGCATCAGCGGCAATCAAAAAATACAACGTTCCACAATCGACCTTGCAAAACTGGAATAAGAAATACAATGTATATGAATCCAGACAGGCAACAAAGTATTCGGATGAAACAAAGCAGATGATTACTGATTTTGCACAACGCTATTCAATTGCAGAGGCTGCCAGGAAATTCGCCCTGCCCGGCCATCTTATCAAAAAGTGGTTGCAGGCCACAAACGGCAAGCATAAATAACCATTATAATTTCACACCGTATTTGCCACGATTTATGGGACGATAGGATAAAGCCTCGGCCAGGTCGGACATTTCAATATCCGACGCACCACGCAGGTCGGCAATCGTTCGGGCCAAACGCTTAATCCGATTATAACCACGGGCCGACATACCCATCTTTTCAGCAGCAGTATTCAAAAATGTCGTCAATTCAGGCGTCAATGGCGCAAAACGTTCCAATTCCGCCCCGTCCAATGTGGCATTTATTCGACCCTGACGTGCAATCTGGCGGGAACGTGCCGCAACAACACGGGCCCGTATTTCAGCACTGGTTTCACGAACCTCGTCATCGTTTGTCATTTCCCAAGGCTTTACAGCGTCAACATCAACATGCAAATCAATCCTATCCAACAATGGGCCAGAGATTTTGTTCTGGTAAGCCTCGGCACAACGGGGGGCCCGTGAACACGACAGTGCCGCATTTCCCAAATGTCCACATGGACACGGATTCATTGCAGCAATCAACTGAAAACGTGCAGGATATGTCGCATTGCGACGGGCACGTGAAATCAGTATACGGCCAGACTCCATTGGCTGACGCAATATCTCAAGGGTTGCACGATTAAATTCAGGCAATTCATCCAAAAACAAAACACCGTTATGAGCCAACGATATTTCACCAGGCCGTGCATCCGAACCACCACCCGCCAGTGCAACAGGACTGGACGTATGATGAACACTGCGAAATGGACGATTCCGCATCAGGCCATTTGATTTTAACTGACCTGCAATAGAATAGATTGTTGATGTTTCCAAAACCTCGGCCGGGGTCATCTGGGGCATAATTGTCGGCAGACGTGATGCTAGCATTGTCTTGCCCGAACCTGGGGGACCGACCATCAACATTGCATGTCCACCTGCAGCAGCGATTTCCAATGCACGCTTGGCCGCAGATTGACCGTGAACTTCGGCCATATCCAGGGCAGAGTTCGCTTCATCTGCAATCGATGACAAATCTGGCACAGGCAACGTTTGCGTTCCCTTGAAATGATTTATCAATTGAAGAACGTGAAAAGGTGCCAATATATTTGTGTGGCCAGCCCATCGTGCCTCTGTTCCCTGGTCGCCAGGACAAATTATCCCCAGGCCATTTGCATTTGCCCAAACACTGGCCGGCAAGACTGCATCAGTTTTTACGATGGCACCGTTCAGCCCAACTTCGCCCAGAATCAGGTATTTTTCAAGTTCTGGGGTCGGCAAAACACCAATCGCACACAATATCCCACACAATATCGAAAGGTCAAAATGAGACCCTGATTTTTCAACGTCTGCTGGCGACAAATTCACCGTCAACCGTTTTGGTGGCAATGACAAATTTAATGCAGACAACACATTACGAATACGTTCGGCAGATTCCTTGACCGCCCTGTCGGCCAAGCCGATAATGTTAAATTCTGGCTTTGATAGGCCAGTTGACAGTTGAACCTGAACATCAATAGGTGTGGCATCAATGCCGTGAAATATAATTGACTTTAATGATATCATATCGGTATATTATAACTTGAATTAGACTTCTGCAAGTTATAATATAGTTGCCAAAGAAAAGGAATTGATATATGCCAGCAAAAAATAAAAATACAGCACGTGAATGGTTTAATACTATATTTTATGGGGCGATTATCGCAATAGTTTTTCGCAGTTTCTTGCTGGAACCGTTTAATATTCCGTCGGGCTCTATGATTCCAACACTGCACGTTGGCGACCATATATTTGTTCAAAAGTGGTCATACGGTTATTCCAGATATTCTTTCCCATTTGGTTCATGGAAAATGTGGGACGGACGCTTTTGGGCAACAGAACCAGAGGTGGGCGATATCGTGGTTTTCAGAAACCCTATCAATGAATCACAAGACTATGTGAAACGCTTGATTGGAAAACCTGGTGATAAAATTCAGATGATAAATGGTCGCCTGCATATAAATGACGTTCAAGTCCCACGTGAAAATGAACGTCCATATATTGTTGCAACTTTGCCAAAGTCTATGCGTAGTGTCGGATATTACAAGGACAATATGTCAATCAAAGGAAATAAAATTTGGATTGATAACAAGCCTGCTGATTTTAACTATACCATAGAATATAAATCTGATGATTTCTGTGATATGTATAGTGGTATGTGTGGTGTTTTCCAGGCCAAGGAATACACAGAAACATTGCCAAACGGTGTTCAACACAGCATTATTGAAATGACAGACGATGCATATTTTGACAATACAGAAGTATTTACTGTGCCTGAAAATCATTTCTTCTTTATGGGTGACAATCGTGACAACAGTGGCGATAGTCGTGGTGATGTTGGTTTTGTGCCACGTGATAATGTATTGGGCAACGTTTGGTTTATTTGGTATTCACACAACTATTACGCACCAATGTTGTCTGTTTGGAACTGGGGAAATAAAATGCGGTGGGACCGCTGGGGAATGGGTGTAAAATAATATGGATATTCTAAATTATACTTTCAAAGATAAACAGTTGCTGGATTTGGCATTGACCCAAAGCGGTGTTGATTCAAACCACAATAATGAACGCTTGGAATTTATTGGCGACCGTGTTTTAGGACTGAGTGTGGCGGTGTTGCTGTATAAAATGTATCCAAATGAAACCGAAGGCGAATTGGCACGTCGTCATGCAATGCTGGTTTCAACCGAAACACTGGGGGAAATCGCACAAAAAATCGGTCTGGAAAAGCAAGTTCGACACGGACATATGACCGCAGGTCGAACAAAACATATGCTGGCAAACACAATGGAGGCTATCCTGGGGGCAATTTACCTGGACGGTGGCATTGATGTTGCCAGTAGTATCATCGTTGATATTTGGCGTGATTTGGCAGCAAATGACGTAGTTGCACCAAAAGACCCAAAAACAACGTTGCAAGAACTGGTTCAACAGATGGATTCTGGCAAGTTGCCGGTCTATGAATATTTGGAATCTGTCGGGGCATCGCACAACCCTGTATTTAATGTGCGGGTTAGTGCAATGGGAAAATCTGCAACGGGAAAAGGCACTTCAAAAAAAGGGGCTAGCGTTGCCGCAGCAGAAGCATTGCTGAAAATCCTTGCAATTTCAGATTCTGCGAATTAAAATCGGTGCGTATTTAACACAAGGAATAAGATATGTTTTCAATTTTACTAGTTTTGTTGGTCATTGTTGCAGTTATGATGATTGGTTTAATTTTATTGCAAAAATCCGAAGGCTCTGGCATGTCTGGGTCCAGTGCGGCATCTATGTTTGGTGGTGCGTTGACTGGGGCGGCAGCAGGAAACTTTTTAACACGTGCAACTGCCTGGCTGGCGACAATATTCTTTATTTTGTGTGCAGCGTTGGCTTTGGTTTCTGCAAAATCTGGTATGTCCGTTCAGGAAAGCCATCTGCGTCAAGAAATTGTTCAGCAGGAAGCAGCCGCAGCAGCAACAGAACAACAAGCCCCTGCGGAAGCACCAAGTGCAAATTAAAAAAATCCCCGTTTTGGGGATTTTTTATTTTGGAATACTGTCGTAATTTTTTCTGATTATTTTACCACTGTGCCGCAATGCAGACGCTTCTTCGGAATCTAATTTCGGCATTAGCGTTGCAATAACACCACTACAACCAACAATACGTGGCAATGACATTGATAACGCACGTGTGCCAATGCCATCAACAATCGATACGGTCAGGATTCTGTGTTCATCACGAACAATACAACGAACCAGGTCTGCAACCGCACCAGCAATGCCGTCCCAGGTTGCACCACGACCTTGGATTATTTCATAGGCAGCATTATGAACACGATGTTCTATGGTGCGACGGGTTGTCATGGGCAGACTGATTTTTGTCTGCCGACAAAACGTATTCAAATCAATACCGCCAATACACGCAGAAGACCAGGCAACAATGCTGCTGTCGCCGTGTTCGCCCAACACATAAGCATTTATTGACTGGGTCGAAACCGATAACTGACGTGATAATATTGTGCGAAGACGTGCCGAATCTAACATTGTGCCTGTGCCGATAACACGCCCTGCTGGCAATTTAGACAGACGCTGGGCGACCATAACCATTACATCCAGGGGATTTGTGACGATTACAAGTTTGACAGTTTTTGCATCTACGTTCGCCATAACACGTGGGACAATATCAGATATAACCGCAGTGTTTGCCGCCAGCAAATCTGTGCGTGTTTGACCCGGACGCTGGTTCGCCCCAGCGGCAATAATTACAATTTCAGACCCACGTATGCCACGATAATTGTTCACAGCCGATATTTTCACGTCAAACGAAAATGCCGCAGCGTGTCCCAAATCTTCGGCGGCGGCACGGGCCCGAACACCGTCACGATCAAATAAGACGATTTCCTTGGCCAGACCAGTATTTGCAACCGCTGTGGCAACCGCAGAACCGACAGACCCGATACCAATAATTGAAATTTTCATATTCTCTCTCTTTTGTTTATTATCGGAATTATTATATCATAAAATTTGGCGTTTTGTATTATGAATAAAAATAAACGGGGCAACGCCCCGTTTGTTTAATATGACTTTGCAATAAAAACATAACTTGGGTCGTTATCATCAAGACAACGGCGTGTTATCTTATGCTTTTCCATCAAACCTTCAAACTGTTCGTTTGTGGTCAATTCATATTTGATACGGAAAAATCCAATTTTCCCATCAGATAATGCTGCATCCAGTTCATTTAAGTCTGCAACATCATGAATCATTTCTGAATTGCGACGTTCAACACGTGAAACCATTTCATCATGAATATCTGTCATTATCTGATTCACTGTTGAAACCAATTCATCTGCACTGATTGTGCGTTTCGATTCACGCCCAATATCACGACGGGTAATTGTAACATTGCCTGATTCCATTTCACGACTGCCTATTTCAACACGCAATGGAACACCACGCTTTATCCATTTCCACATCTTGTCAGGAGCACGCATATCTGATGTATCAACCAAAACACGAACACCTGTGCCACGCAATTGTTCACCCAACTTTTCTGCATAGTCGTTTAAGACAGCAGTTGTTTCTTCACGAGTAATTGGAATAATCACAACCTGATATGGTGCAACCGCAGGTGGCAAAATCAAACCATCATCGTCTGAATGAATCATAAACATAGACCCCATCATACGAGTTGTTGTTCCCCACGATGTCGTCCAACCGTGTTGCAATTTTCCATCATTGCCCAAGAATTGAATACCAAACGATTTAGAAAAATGCTGTCCTAAATCATGTGAAGTCCCCGCCTGTAATGCTTTACCGTCCTGCATAATATGTTCCAGGGTATAGGTGTGGTCTGCACCAGCAAAGCGTTCTTCGGGAGTTTTTTCACCCATAATTGACGGTATCGCCAAAATTTCACGCATATAGTCGCCATACATTTTGTGCATCTTGCGTGCGTCGGCATTTGCTTCTTCGTGAGTCGCAAAAACATTATGGCCTTCTTGCCAGTTAAATTCAGATGTCCGCAAGAACATACGTGGACGCATTTCCCAACGCATTACATTCACCCATTGATTTAATTTCAATGGCAAATCACGATAACTTTGCACCCATCTGGACATCGCTTCGCCAATAATCGTTTCAGATGTCGGACGAATAATATATGGCTCGGTCAATTTTGAATCTGGGTCAGGTTGCAAAGAACCATCAATCATTTTTAATCTGTGATGGGTAACAACGGCACATTCTTTGGCAAAGCCTGCGACGTGTTCGGCTTCTTTGTTAAAAAAGTCAATTGGAATCAATAATGGAAAGTTTGCATTTTGAACCCCGTGCTTTTTTATGCGACGATCCATTTCATCACGCATCAATTCCCATATCGCCCAACCATACGGTTTAATCGTCATACAACCACGCACTGGTGCATTTTCTGCCAGGTCGGCAGCGACGATTAGATTCTGATACCATTCGCTGAAATTTTCACTACGAGTTGGTGTAATTGCTGTTTTCATTTTATAAATCTCTTTCTATTTTTATTTGATACTTTTGTCTTTTAATTCATTGTATTTTTCCGACACGATTTGTTGCAGAACGTCGGCTATCTGCTTTCTGTTTAACCCCGCCAGGGGCGGTGGTGGCAATAATGTTATTTCAACCGTGAAACCACCCAGCATCATAATATGAAATACCTGGCCAAAGGCACTGCGTTCACGCTTGCATTTGGGGCCGGTTTCCATTTTCGAATTATCAAAATACGCAAAGTGATCGGCAAGTGTTTGTTCGTCGATTACAGAACCGTCCCGATAGCGATAGTGCATTGCCATTGGCTGAACCGTGACATTTGAGTTTTCAACAAAGTTAAACAGCGTGCTTTTAAATGGCTTTACATATGCACCGTTGGTCGTTGTGCCTTCGGGAAACAGTATCATTGGATATTTAACCGTTTGAACCGCTTTTTGCACAACAGCCAGTGCATCGTGGGCGTGCGATGGACGACGGTCAACGAATATAACGCCAAACTTCTTGGCAACCCAACCAACCAAAGGCCAATTTTCCATTTCTTTTTTGGCAATAAAACTGCCACGAAATGCAAAAGGAAAGGTCGCAATTTCAAACACAGATATATGATTTGACACAACCATCAATGGACGCTTGTCCGATAATTTTCCGTGAACTACGATTTTTACCCCAGACAGCCAAACCAAACCCCACATAAATATCGGCATATAGCGAACCGCCAAACTGTGTGGCATAAATACTATTATTGGTAACTGGACAACAACCAGCACCCAGAACAGCAAGAATTTAATTGCCGCAGTCGTTGTGTTAAAAATATTCTGTTTACGCAATTTTGCCATTTTTACTGTTCTTCGGTTTTTTCACTGTCTTCGATGTATTCAACGTCAGCAGCATCTTCACGCAACAAGAAGTCAACAAATGCACGCACAACCTTGAACGGTCCAACAACAGGGAACGTCATTATTTTTCCAACAGTCTTGATAATGTTCTCTTTGTCTTCATTAGGGTCGCCCAACGCATTTTCACGTCCCAAGAAATGCTTTTGATACGCAGCGTCCATTTTACGTGTTTCAATCATTACAAATACATCATACGAATTGAACGGTGCATCAACAAACACACCACGACCAAAAGTTGCCCCCAGACGCAAATAGCCCTTTATCAACGGGGTCATTTCTGATTTTGCATCAGCCGCATCAACAAATTCACGTGGCAAAATGTTCATACGTGCCAATTTTGGATTTACACCATCTGCAAACTTTTCAGACAACACTGTTGCACGCAAACGCAGCGGTGTTAAATGATTGTAATACAGATATGATATTGCCTGGGCAGAACGTGCCGGTTTAGTCCCAACAAATGACGCAACTCCAAATAAAACACCAATCTTGCGACGGACAATCAATTCGCCCAACCCTGCCCACAACATACGCATAACAAGTGCGTTTTCACGGTAAGCAGCGTCAACGCATGCACGGGACATTTCCGCAATATTGCCATGGTATTTTTTTATCTTGGATATATTAAACTCATTTTCAGTATAGAAACCACCCATCTTTTCCGCAGCACGGCGATCAATTATACGGTATGTCCCAACAACACGTCCCTGATGAAAAACCGCCATATATTCCGCAAAGCGGTCGTATGAATCATATTCTTCGCCCAAGGCACGTTGTTCTTCGGTAGCGGATGCCCCCTCTTCCAGGCAAAACACCTGATAGCGTAATTGACGAACCTGCTTTCTTTCTTCTTTGTTTCGGGTAAGTCTTACCTCGAAATCACGAATTTTAATTGCCATAAATATATCCTTGTATAAAACCTATGGGAAAAGAATATCAAACAAATGCCTAATATTCAACGATTTTATTTATATTGACCAATAACAAAAAAGCCCCACTTTTAGTGGGGACCTTCTTAGTGCAATTCGTCAGCAAGATTCGCAATCGCAATCGCATACCAATTTGAATTATTCCATTTCTTGATTCTATAAAAATTTGGATAGGTCAAATATGCCGTTATAACAGGCATCGGTGCAATATCCGCATCTAGTCCTGCCGTTGTTGAGGCCGCAGCTGAACGAGCCACATCAATCGCTGCAACATCTGCAACAAGACCCGCCGTTAAATCATTTTGTGGAATCGGACTGCCATCTGGATTTACCACACCCATTGATGACCACTGGGGTAATGTCAACTTTGTCTTGCCGTCCAGCAACGACAAATCAAAATCAGCAGGCAAAATAACACGACGAACTATTCGCTCGTTTTTATTCCAGCCCAATTTGCTCAGATAATTGCCAGCACTGAACATCGCATCGGCAATATTATTTATTATATCAACACGACCGTCAGAATTACCATCAACACCATATTGTGCCAATGTTGTTGGTATAAACTGAAAATGCCCCATCGCACCAGCCCAAGACCCAGAAATCCCATTGATATCCAGACTGTTTTTATCTGCAATCTTCATCAGTGCAATCAACTGGTTTGTAAAAAATGTTTCACGACGACCATCATACATCAATGTAAAAAAAGCATCTGTCAATTTATGACGTGCCTTGACTGCACCATAATTTGATTCCATACCCCAAAATGCCAATATAATGTGCGGCGGAACACCAAATTTGTTTTCAACACGTGATAACATCGTTGGATATGTTGCACGCATACGACGACCTGTTGCAATACGTGTTTGATTGACCGTGCGTTCAAGATAACCGTCCAATGTCAATTTGAATTCAGATTGATTCTTGTCACTGCGAACAATCGATGGAATAAAGGCAGGACTGCGTAAGGTCGAAGATATCATTTCTTCTGATATGTTTTCAGATGCCGCACGAGAACGCACAGAATCCTGCAAGGCATACCAACGTTCAACATCAAACGAGCCACGGTCTGCATGTGCAACAAACGGCACACAAAACGTCGCTGCAATCAGCCACTTTGATACTTTATGCATAACAGCCCCCATTATTTATTAAAATGAATATTTAAAGCCCAAATGCAAACCAAACGACTGCCAGGTTGCGTGCTTTAACGACTCGGACACTTTTTCTGTGTGGGCAGGAACAGTTTCCAGCAATGGAACATAATAAACATTGCCATAGTCGTCAAAGACTTCTTCCATAACATACTGTCCGTTTTCATCAATTACATACTGGCTGTATTCGGCAATGTATAATTCCCCAGGAATTTTACCAACATGAAACAGATTTGTATCAACCTTTAACGCAAATTGCAAACGGTCGGACAAACGGTAATTATATTCCATTTCTGCAATGTATGAATATGCACCATTGCTGCCTTCGTCCAAGAAACTAGGGTTCTGTTGCCAGTCTGTGCGATTTGGCCAGATACCTTCGGATGAATACTTTGGCAGACCAAATTGAACATAAAAACGCAATTTATCTTTCAGGGTCATTTGCTTTTCTGCTTCTAACCCGACATAGAAACCAGACCAAGTTGTGTTGTATTCGTGGGTTGTTCCTTCGACAACGATTGGACCATCACCACCGATAATCACACACTCGCCAGCGTTTACACCCCATGGAATATCACCCATTGCAATTTCATAATCGCCAGTCACCAATGAATTGCCCAGATATGGAAATCCTTCGACGGTTGCACCAGACGATGCATTTGTTACAACCTTGATATCTTCGGGCGACATACATACCTGATACCAATCATCAGGTGGTGTCGCACCAATTGGAACAGAAAAATATTCACCCAATTCATTTCCATACACATAATACCCCTGGTCTGTCATCAAGGGCAGATAAATTCCGGGGTTTGGATAATAATGGTTGGACATTTCCAGGTTATGCTTGAATATTTCATATCCAAACGTTGGCGATAATTTCCAGCCCCCAACATCCCAGATATGATGTGCAGACACGCCAAAACGGAAATGATTACTGCGACCAGATTGGTCCCCCATTGAAATTGTAAAGATTCCATAGCCAGGGTCAGATTCATCAAACGGCTTTAAGTCATAGTCCATAGACAGACCACCGTGCGACATTTCACCATAAACATATTCGCCATAGAACGACAAATCAAAATTACGCAGTGTAAAATTATGATGGGCACCAACATGGATTTCATTCCAAACCATGTCGTCCCATTCAAGTATAGAATTTACACCTGTTTCAAATTCAAAATCAGAAAAACGACGAGAATACCCAAGATACATTGCGGTTTTGGGTTCCATTTCCGCAGGCATTGCAATGCCGTTGGCCGTCATTGTGCCGACAAATGTGGGTTCTTGGATTTGCGGACGTGGAACTTGATAAGAATAAGAACGTGAGCCAATAACCTGTTTATTCCCAGATTTACCAACATATTTTGTATATCCCTGGTCGGCATATTGACCATACGCAACCTGATTTGCGGTCGGGGCAGACGATGTTTGATAATACGCAGGCACACCCTCGTTCGCAGCAAACGCCGCAAACGGTGTAATAATCCCCGATAAAAATAGAATTGACCTTGCCTTCATCGTATAACGTTGTTCGTATTATAACATAATTTTAAAACTGTGAAAAGTATTTTAATTTATCCCTTGCACCGATTTTTTTGTGTTGTAAACTGTCCGATGAAATGAAAAATATGCCACACAATATTTATATTCATGTGCCTTTTTGCAAATCAAAGTGCAATTATTGTGCTTTTATGTCGTGGGCATGTGCAAACCCAGACTGGACAGAATACTCAGATGGTATTTGCAAGGAAATCTTGCAGTGGGCTGAAAAAATGCCTGACACAATCGTGCCAACTGTATTCTTTGGTGGTGGCACACCTTCGCTGATGCCAGTTGATTGCTTTGAAAAAATTATCCAGATATTAAAACAAAACTTTATTTTACCCAAAGACGCAGAAATCACCATAGAGGCTAACCCTGGAACAATTGACGAAGACAAATTAAAAGACTTTGTCCAGGCCGGGGTAAACCGCATTTCAATCGGCGTTCAAAGTTTAAGTGATGAAAAACTAAAATTCCTGGGACGCAAACACAGTGCAAATGACGCAATCGAACTGATTCAATCTGCAAAAAAATTAAATTTACGAACATCGGCTGACTTTATTTATGGACTGCCCGATGAAACAGTAAATGATGTTATTTCAACGTGCGAACAAATAAACCAAATCGGGATTGAACATTGCTCTTTATATGAACTAACAATAGAGCCAGACACACCATTTGGAAAAATGAATCTGAATATGCCAGACAACGAAGTAATGGCGGATATGTATATGGCGATTGAAAAAACACTGGCCCTGTCCCGATATGAAGTTTCAAACTATGCAAGCCCAGGAAACGAATGTCAGCATAATTTGAATATTTGGGACGGTGCTGCATACATTGGCATCGGCCGTGGTGCAGCAGGCAGGGTTTATATTGATAACGTTTGGTATGAGCAAATAGGGGCAAACCAAAAATTTGCCGCAATCGACAAAGAAACACGGGCAATTGAAAAAATTTTGATGGGAATGCGAACTGTGCGTGGTTGCCAATTGACAGATGATGTAAAAAAGGTTATTGATATAGGCTGGGCAAAAAACAACCCTGAACTGGTTCAGATTCAAAATGGTCGCATTCGTGCAACCCCAAATGGATTATTGATTCTGGATGATTTAACAGTAAATTTGGTGAAATGAAATGGAAAGTAAATTTTGGAACTTTATAGGCGTGGTTGCGGTGTTGACTGCAATCGTTTGGGCACACAATGCAACAAAGGAGAAAGTGGTGAGTGCAGGTATCAAAATCGAAAATATGGACATGTCAATCAAACCAGGTGATGATTTCTATGCATATGCAAACGCAGGCTGGCAAAAACACAATCCAATCCCAGACGACTATTCAAGATACGGTGCTTTTGAAGTATTACGCAACACTAACCTGGAACGCACACGTGAAATTGCAGAAAACGATAATGGTAAAATTGGCCAACTGTATAGCATTGCAATGGACGAAAAGAAACTAAACCAAGACGGCGTCCAACCTGTGTTGCCACTGTTTGCCCAAATCGACAAACTGGAACGCAAAGACTTGGAAAAATACCTGGGACAAATGCACAAGTTTACATCTGCTTTTTGGGGTGACGGTGTTGCACTGGACGAAATGGACAGCGAACACTATCTGTATAACATTGGTCAAGGTGGACTGGGGTTGTCCCGTGATTACTATTTTGATACAGACGCAAAAACAGTTGAAGTCCGCAAAAAATATCGTGAATTTATTGAAAAGCAGATGAAGAACTTTGGCATAGCAGTTGACGTAGATAAGTTGTATTCACTGGAAGAAAGAATGGCAAAATCGTTCTATCCCAAAGAAAAATTACGTGATCCTCATGCAAACTATCACAAGATGAGCATTGAACAAATCAAAGAAAAGTTCCCTGGCTTTGATTGGGATACGTTCCTGACCACACGTGGTGCAAGGGCAGCGAAATTTATCAACATTGCACAACCCGAAGCGATTGCAGAATCAATCGCAATTATGAACGATACTGATTTCGAATTGGTTAAAACATATTTGAAATACAGAATTGTCAGTGCAGCAGACACGGTTTTGGACGACAAGACATATGATATATCTTTTGATTTCTATAACCGAACAATGGCCGGACAGAAAGAACAAAAACCACGTTGGAAACGTGCAGTCGCAACGCTGGACGGTTCGCTAGGCGAAGAAATTGGCCGCCTGTATGTTGAAAAATACTTTTCATCAGACGCCAAAGAGCGCATGCAGACATTGGTAAAAAACCTGCAACGTGCATACGCAATGCGTATTGAAAAACTGGAATGGATGTCTGATAAAACAAAAGTAAAAGCACTGGAAAAACTGGCAGGATTCACGGCAAAAATTGGATATCCAGACAAATGGCGTGATTATTCAAAACTGGAAATCAAAAATGATTCGTTGTGGGAAAATATGATGCGTGTTTCAGAATTTGAAGACGCATTCTGGATTGAAAAAATCGGTCAGGACAAAGACCCTACAATCTGGTATATGAACGCACACGAAGTCAACGCATATTATGACCCATCAACAAATGAAATCTGTTTCCCGGCTGGAATCTTGCAATATCCGTTCTTTGACATGGGAGCAGACGATGCATTTAACTATGGTGCAATCGGTGCAGTTATCGGTCATGAAATGACACACGGATTCGATGATTCTGGCCGTCACTTTGACAAAAACGGCAATATGAAAGACTGGTGGACCAGTGAAGACGCTGAAAAATTCAATGAACGTGCCGGCACAATGAAGGAATATTTCGATAAAATCAAAATCAATGACGAAGTCTTTGCAAATGGCGAATTCACGCTGGGCGAAAATCTGGCAGACTATGGTGGCGTAACGATTGCATTTGATGCATATAAAAACTTTGGCACACCATCGGGCGATGCAGAAAGCATCAGTGCAGACAGACGCTTCTTTATCGCATACGCAGGGGCGTGGGCACAGAACATTCGCCCAGACGAAGAATTACGCCTGACCAAGGTTGATGAACATTCACTGGGCAAAAATCGTGTAAACGGAATACTGCCACACATCAACGCATGGTATAGCGTATTTGACATAAAATCAGACGATGGATTGTATGTATTACCTGGGGAACGTGTAAAATTATGGTAAGAAAACGCCCGTCTGGGCGTTTTTTTGTTGTCCAATTGTCGAATTTACCAGGAACAAAACAAGAGAATTTGCTGTTTCTGATTTTGAAAGGAACAACACGTTTTTATACAAAAATATGCAACAATACCCTATTTCTGGACTTGGCAGGGATGATAAATGGCGGTGAGATGATGTTTCCCTATTCCTGCCTTCGCAGGCATGACAAAAAAAAGGGGGGGGGCAGGACCGCAGGAAAAATATTGATAAAATTTTTTATGTTCTGTGATAATGCAGTAAAAAAACCTCGGGCTTACGCCCGGGGTCTTACGTCGAAAAAGATAAAAATCCCCCAAACGGGGGATTTTTTTAACAATCCAGCAAATTAGGCTTATTCTGTTTCGGTTCCATCTGTTTCGGTTCCGCTCGTATTGGTTTCTGGATAAAGCACACTATTAACCCAGTTTTCCATTGCTGTTGGTTTTGGCGTCTCGGTTGAATCACCATTTACAGACATACATGTAATAATATCCTTGCGGCATGCGTTGATTGCAATGTTCACGGAACTGCCACCCTTTACATAGTTATTCGATGACAGACATGACGATACGTCAGATATACAATTTGTTGCATAATCTAACAATACTGCATCCTGGGCCGCCTTGATCTGAACCAATGTGCGATACATATATTCTTTGACCACATTGTTATTTGGCAGATAATTACCATTGTCATCATAGGTCAGTTTCTGACACTTGTTCAGGACAGACATACACATTCCATAATTTTTGCCGTCTTTGTTATAACCAATCTTATACTGCAGATACTTTGACATATTGCTGTTGGTTGAATCAAGTTTTTCGACAGCATTTGTATCAACCGTTTTATCAACATAATCTGTCAAGGTTCCATCATCTGTCGTATTTCCCCACGCAGATTTACTACCAGCATAGGTCCAAGCAGAATATAGCGTGTTTGTGGAGTATGGATCCGACGGTGAAGATACTTCTTCGTCATTTGCATCTATTGCATAACCAGGCATTGAACCAACGACAACTTCGCCGTTTACGATATATTTGCCGGTTGGGTCCAGACAGTATTCATAATCTGTTCCACAGACAAAATCGTCCTGCATACATGAATCCAATGCATTTACACAGCCACGCAGGTCATAAGAATTTTTATTCTGGGCAACCATTAAACGGGCACGTTGTAATACCCCCTTGGCATTGCGGACAGTTTGCGACATTTCTTCGTTTGTATCTGTCAACTGACGTTCATATACCACGCACTGTTTGTCAATTTCCAAATCATATGCGTTCGAAATGATTGAGATGTCAACACCCTTGTCCTGACAACTTTCCAGAACGGCCTTTTTACAACGGGCAGCCGCAGTCTTATACAACTGTTCGCCACGCTGGTTGCTGATGCTGGATGTGTTTGACGATGTTGTCCCGAACAGCGATGTTAAATCAAACCCCGTGCTGTTGACACTGAAATCCAACAAGCCAGACAAATCAAAACTCATATCCACTTCGGATGATGTTGCGGCAGAACCCTTGACATCAACCAACAGTTTTTTGATTTTGTCCAAATCGTTTTTCAGACGTGAACTGTCAGACGTTTGTTGCATTTCAAGTTCAGCCTCGGTCTGGGTGAACAGTGTTTCAATTTCATCACTGGTCAGGCCGATATATTGAATCTGTTGGGCAACATCCTTTAATGCCTCGGTCGCTTCTTTTAATGCGGTTTCAGTCTTTTCATAATTCTTGATATTTTTTGAACATGAACAACGTCCCTGGTTATCGTCCAAGACATTACAGAAATTATCCATACAGTCGGTATATTGTGCCTTGCAGAAATCAGTCAGCTGTGCCAACTCGTCCATTTCAGCAGCCGCCGTGGCAGCATCAACTGTGCTACTGGTCGTTGTTGAAACATTACCAGAAACCGATGTAATTGTTGGGATACGTGCACGAACCGCACTGGCACGTGAACTGACCCGACCGGTATATAATGGGGTGCGAACAGTATCAGTTTGAACAATCGCCGCACGGGCAGACGTGCCGTTATTTTGCATTGCCTGGCGTGTTGTGGCAATCTGGGTCGCACCAGAACGTGCCACCGAACGAGATGCAACACGTGACGCACCAGAGCGTGCCACATTTGAATTTGAAACATTACGCGAGGTTGTCGCACGTGTAGCCGCCGAACGTGATTTCACAGTCCCAGCCCCAGTCCCAGCCGGCATTGCACGTGAAGACGCCGCATTTGACGCACGCAACGCACGGGCAGTTGTCTGAGAAACCGGCACCGCAACAGCAGCGGCATCAATTTCATCGACATCCATTTCGACATCACCAGCAACATCGACAGCATCATAATCAGATTCCATTTCATAATAAAATGGTGCAATTTCGGCATACGCAGGTAATACAAGCACCCCACTTAAGACGGCTAAAAATCTTTTCACGGCTTAATCCTTCCCTCTAGTTATGTTTCATTTTATCACATTACGCAATGCAATGCAATTGAAAAAAGGTAATTATAGCAAAAAATCTGAAAAAAATTATTATTCAACAGGACTCTCACCGCTCCAACTACCATTCGCCGTAAATAGATGCGTCCCACTTGGTGATGTATCGCACCACTTCCTTTGTTCTTCTGAGGCCCCAGAACAGGAACATCCGTAATTTGTAGTATAATCCGTTCTAGCACCACTTGTCCAGGTTGGACACAAACACCCATTCTGTTCCGCGTCCCATGTTCCGCCCTTGCAAGAAACACAGGCCGAACCATTATGGTAATAATACTCAGAGCAGCCCACTGAAACAGGGTCATCACTGCCTGATGAAACAGAGTTAATCGCAGCAACCCAATTCTTCATTGCTGTTGGCTCTGGCGGCTGGGTTGAATCACCATTTACAGACATACATGTGACAATCTCGGCACGGCACGCATTGATTGCGATGTTGGCCTTGCTATTGCTTGTGCTATCATAATTATTTGATGACAAACAAGACGTGACATCGGATATACAACCGGATGCATAATCATGCAAAATCGAATCTTGGGCCGCCTTTATCTGAATCAATGTGCGACGCAGGTATTCACGGATTACCTGGTTATCAGGCTGATATTTGCCGTTGTTGTATGTGATATCCTGACACTTATTCAAGACAGACATACACATTCCATAATTCTTTTCCCCGTCATTATAGCCAATTTTATATTGCAAATTTTTCGCCATATTTGCATCAGCCTTGGTCACAGCCGACGTGCTGACGTTTTTATCGATATAATCCGATATTTGACCAGACGTTCCCCAGACATAGGTATTGTCATAATACCATGTACCATATAGAGTATCCTTGGAATAATCAGTTGATGGCGATGGAACCGTTGAACTACTGATAACATAACCAGGCATTGAACCAACGACAACTTCGCCGTTTACGATATATTTGCCGGTTGGATCCAGACAGTATTCATAGTCAGAACCACAAACAAAATCGTCCTGCATACATGAATCCAATGCATTTACACAGCCACGCAGGTCATAAGAATTTTTATTCTGGGCAACCATTAAACGGGCACGTTGCAGAACACTTTTTGCGTTGCGGACAGTTTGCGACATTTCATCGTTTGTATCGGTCAACTGACGTTCATAGACTACACATTGCTTGTCAATTTCCATATCATAAGCATTGGATATAACAGATATATCAACACCCCGGGATTCGCATGTTTCCAAAACCGCCTTTTTACAACGGGCGGCCGCCGTCTTGTACAACTGTTCGCCACGCTGGTTGCTGATACTGGATGTGTTTGATGACGAACCACCAAACAATGACGTCAAATCAAAGCCGGTGCTGTCAACACTGAAATCCAACAGACCAGACAAATCAAAACTCATATCCACTTCGGATGATGTTGCGGCAGAACCCTTGACATCAACCAACAGTTTTTTGATTTTATCCAAATCATTTTTTAGACGAGAACTGTCAGACGTTTGTTGCATTTCAAGTTCCGCTTCGGTCTGAGAAAACAAGATTTCGATTTCTTCACTGGTCAGGCCGATATATTGAATCTGTTGGGCAACATCCTTTAATGCCTCGGTCGCTTCTTTTAATGCGTTTTCGGTCTTTTCATAATTCTTGACATTTTTTGAGCATGAACAACGCCCCTGGTTATCATCCAAGACATTACAGAAATTATCCATACAGTCGGTATATTGCGTCTTGCATGATGCGGACAATGTTGCTAATTCATCCATTACTGCAACAACATCTGTGGCCGATGCGGATGCCGCATCCGTTGCCGAAGACACATTGCCAACCGTCGTCGAAATCGTTGGAACACGTGCACTGACCGAACGAGCAGTATTTATATTTGGATTTACAGGCGTTGCAATACGACGTGCGGCCGCCTTTGGCGTTGATACTGGCACAGCACTGTGCACAGTGCGTGATGCGACACGTGATGAAGCCGCAGAACGTTCAGCAGAACGTGCAATCGTATTTGCCACAGCACTGCGTGCAACAGTCGAACCGGAAACATTACGAGACGTGGTTGTCGCACGGGTCGAAGCAGAACGTGTATTTGGTGTCGTCCCTGCCCCAGCAGGCACAGCACGTGAAATCGACGACGCCCCAGCACGTGGATTGCGCGATGAAGCCTGGGCCACAGGAACAACAAATGCTGCAGTATCAACATCATCGACATCTGGTTCATTTTCGCCAACAATGCCAACAGCAAAAGAATCAGACCCAGCATCATCGTAAACCAGCACAGCCTGGGCGTATGCAGGTAAAATTAAAATACCGCTAAGAACCGCTATAAACCTTTTCATAAATAAAAGACCTTTCCTGTTATTTTCTTTTATTTTATCACAATACAAGATAAAAATTAACACAAAAATCACAACTATTATGAACTTGTTCCTAGATTATTAAAAAATATAATGAATTTACTTGCAGGGGCATTTTTATTTAACTATAATCGCAACAGAAAAAATGTAGGCAAAGGAAGCAGACGTTGAATATATTAAAAAAAGTTTCGTTATGGATTCTGGCACTGCCACTGATGGGCTGCACAACCGTCCCAACCACGACGAATGATGCACGCTTAGACGATTATCGTCCAAAAATCACAGCGTCTGATTTTGATTATGACCCATACAAAACACCAATCGCAATATGTTATGCTGATGAACTTAGTCAAAATCCTGACACATCAGGTGCAACGCTTATCGAAGATGGATTGTCTGCATTTGTAATACGGTCTGCCTTTGCCAGAATGGCAACTAAAACGATTGATTTACAGACCTATATTTACAGCAATGACTTTTCATCCAAGGTTCTGATTGGTGAACTTAAAAACGCCGCAGACCGTGGGGTCAAGGTTCGAATACTGGTTGATGACTATGGGACAAAATCTGACATCGTTGATGTTATGCTGTTAAACCAACACCCAAATATAGAAGTCAAGGTTTTTAACACTGTTCGAAACCGTTCTAAATTACTGTATTATCCACAGTTTTTAGCGGACTTTAACCGACTAAATTCACGTATGCACAACAAACTGTTCATCGTTGATAATATCGTATATATCACAGGCGGACGCAACGTTGGCAGCAACTATTTCTATCCAGAAACAGCGTCAAACTTTTCAGATACCGACGTGCTGTTTATCGGCGATATGACACGCTATGCCACCGACAGTTTTAACGAATACTGGAATCATCATCTGTCGATACCTGCCGCCGTTTTTCCAAAGGCAAAATCAAAAAAGGCAATGCGTAAACTGGAACGCACATTCGAAGAAATCGAAAAACGAAGTGCCGAAGACGTTCGCAGATACAATACTATTATTTCAATGGCACAACGTGAATTCAAACAAAAAAGACTCGATTTCAGTTGGGGACGTGGAAAATTCTTGGCAGACCCACCACAAAAAGTCGAAATGTCTATGGATGAAAAAGAACAATATCGTGGCGAAATTGTTCGGGCGTTGCAACATCTGTGGGACAAAACGAACAAATCGGTCTATATGTCAGCAGCATATTTTGTGCCAGGACAAGGTGGCTTGGAACACATGTTAAATGAAGAAAAATCAGGCGTTCACCTGACCATTGTAACAAATTCGTTAGCATCAACCAATGCACCAACAGTGTATGCAAAATGGGAAAAATACAGAAAACACTTGATTGAATCTGGTGCAGACGTTTATGAATTTATGGTTTCTGCTGAAAATCTGCGTGGCAAGGAACACGACCGTGAACGTAAACAATCAAGCTTTTCCGTTCTGCACAGCAAGACAATGGTGTTTGATGATAACATTTCCTGGATTGGCAGTTTTAACCTGGACCCCAGAAGTGCATATTACAACACAGAAAATGTAGCAATCTTTGAAAGCCGTGATTTCGCAGACAAATTACGTGAAATGATCATCAAAGACACACAAACATCATGGCGGGTCAGCCTGGACGAAGACAACGCCCCAATATGGACCGGGAAACGACCAGGCGACGAAAAGCCACGAATCCATAAACACGCACCAGACACTGGGATTTTACGCAGAATCTGGAAAAACATTTGTAATTTGGTTCCTGAAAAATTCGTTTAACAAAAAACACGCCCAATCGGGCGTTTTTTTATTCATCCAACTTTGGAATAATCACAGTATCATTATAATGCGACAAGAAACGTTTACCTGTGGCACAATAAAACTTTTGCAGACTGTCCTTATACTCACGCACAGCAGAAACCCAACGTTCATCAATATCGCTTTGTGCACCCTGATATCCAGTAAATGCCCCCATCGCACCACCAACACCAGCACCAGTCAACGTGCTTTTCAGACGTGCCTTGTTATTCAAATCAATAATACCACCATCATCAGAATCCTGATAAACAGGACGGAAATTCACAGCCCCCAGAGTTATTGTTTGTTCCTGGTCTGACGATGTCCCAAGAACAACCGCTGCATCCAGATTTGTCGCAACACCATTACCAGAACGACCAACAACTAAATTTCCATTATAACGTGTTTTAAAATCCGACCATTCATCTTTGTGCCAGCCAAACGATTTATCCTGGACATCAACAACCATTGCTGCTGTGCGTTTTGTCACACGCTGGACAGAATCCAGTTCTATCCATGGACCATCTGTGCAATTCGCCCCCACAGTCATACCATTAACAACATCATAACAATACATATTTTGGACCAAAGCCCAATTTTCAGCCTGCATATCTGACAATTCCATTTTTTTGCCGTCAGACGCACGTTTTTTGCCGCTGTATTCCGCAACCACAGCCGATGTTAAATCTGCACGCTCACACGTGGTGCCAGAACAAACACGAAAATCATTTACATTATTCGCCGAAACATAGGCTGTGCCATCTATGGCAGAAACTTCTTCGATAACACCCCAAAGGCATTTTGTATCCCTGCCCGCAACCTGACACGGTTCAATACGCAACACAGAATCACCACTGGCAACAATATTTCCAACAATACCACCGGCTGCCGCATTTACGCCCGTTGACAGAATTACATCGCCTGCAACCTTGCCCGCATAGGCATTACCTGCCATAAATGCAGCACCACCCAACGCACCGATAATCGTTCCCTGGGTCTTAGAACGACCACCACCCAACACCCCATCCTTACCCGGTTCGTTTTCACCAGCAATATTACCAGCCAAACCACCCAACACAGTTCCTGCAGCAATTTTTATCCCTGCATTTTGACGCTGCTCTTGATTCAGAACAGAAACAACATCATCAACGGTCGGTTCACGGTCAGCTGGAAATTCAACCATACCAGCGGCCGGTAACCACGACGCCTCGTTAAATTCGGATATATTACAGGAAAAACTGTCCCCTGCTGCCAGATTTGCACGTGCCAAAATTGCGTCTTCACCATTTTCGCCGGCACCAATTGCACGCAATTCAACAACAGCCGTGCAGGTTGCTGCACCGCCAGAACCAGCCCCAAGCGTAGGCTTGCCCCAGGCAAATTCACCTTCGGGATAAATCATTGAACAACGCTGTGCTTTGGCCCCAACAGCCGTGTCATCTGTCGCAGACTTTACAACCGTCGTTGGCAAATCCACAGGAATTGCCGCAACCGCAGCCTGGGTTGCAAGTTCCGAGTTATAACGTGCTTCGCTAACCTGTTGATACCCCTGGGCGTTATTACGGGACAAATTACCAACACGAATACCCGCCCCAGCAACGGTTGGTACCAATGCCGCTAACAACGAATAGTAAAAGATTGAATTTTTGCGTCTCATTACCTTTTGCCCCCTGCCGCAATGAATCAACATAACCGGGCGTTCGCCCGGTGCGATTATTTCTTTATTTAGAACTGTAATCTTAGACGAACGCCAATATCAACCAACCCCAGACGCCCACTTTCATACCAATTTGTATAATGGAATACACTGTCATACGGTGCCTCGTATTCACCGCCGGCACCATCACCCAACCATTCAATCTGACTTAACACGATACTGCCCGATGTTTTAACCGTCCCCAGGTTCGCATAACGGGCAAAAAAGTCCATTTTTATACCGCCTTCTAGTTCGGTTGTAATACCCGCTTCTAGCATAAAGGCCAATTGTTCGGTTGTGCCACCATTGTGATATGCATAAATATCAGAAATACCTGTCAACTGTCCGGCATTTGCATAGGCCGGGTCCATCACAGAATAAAAGGTATTATCATAAACAACATAGTCTGCGATTGTATTTAATGAAATACCAACACCTGCACCAATATATGGACGCAACGACCCACCAGCCAAAAATCCTGTATAAGAGTCAATATTATAATAAACATTCAACATTGTCGCATTGGACGTGATTGCACCACCGTCAACCTGAGCCTCAACATAATCGCCGGCACCGTCGTCTGTTTGAACAGTATTTGGATAAGACAAACCCGAATAACGCAAATACGAAAAATCAACACGAACATCATTGTTCAATGCCGCACCAACAGAAACCTGAAGCGGAATCATTGTATCAGACTGAAAATCAGCGGCCTTGAATGCACCCGGAACAGTATAGGCATCTTCTTCACCAGTATAATCAGACGAAATTGACCCCATCACCGATGACGTATAACCGACAGACAAACCAACATACAAACCGCTGTCCGCCAGCCGGTCATAATCCGCAGGCTGATAATACTGACGACCTGCCGTCGTTTGCGACGTGCCAACACGTGGCAACGAACCAGTTACACGTGTTGGTTGGGCTGCAGCAACAGAATTATAGCCAGGCATCGCCGCCGCAGTTGACACAACACGACTGTTCACAGATGGCAAATACATCGCCTGGTTATTTACACCGGTCGCTTGATATGACGGATACGCAGGATATGCCGCCCCCACCACCATTGGCAGTGCACACAAAACACCAGCAAACACGGTAGAAAAACAAAATTTCTTCATACCTTTCCCATTATTCCTTTTGATTTATTATATCATTTTGCACCCCTGCACGCAAACATAAAAAAATACGCCAAACAGGATATTTTTGTTTCAAGAAAGAAAAAAACAGATTTTTAGTCGCCTATTTTGATATTCGGACGGGTGCGACGTAAATTCTCTAAGGATTTTGCCTGGGCGGCACGAAACGCATCAGGATTCCATATCTGAAAGCTGTTGCCACGGCCAACAAAAACCGCTGTATCAGTTATGCCAGCATGTGCCAACAAATCCGCAGGAATAACAACACGCCCTGTCACATCAAACGCTAACTGTCGTGCATCGGCAAATAACATAGCGGTCAAATCGTCCAATTCACTGTCAAAAACACCCATCTTGTCGGTTGCCGCTGCCATCTGTTCCATACGGGACATCGTTAAACCTTCGATACAATTATTTGTAAAAGAACGATATAAAACAATACCAGCAAATTTTTCATCAGAAACCGAAGCCCGAAAGGACGCTGGAACAGAAATCCGCCCCTTGGTATCCAAACGATTTTCATAAGATGAGAGAAACAATGACATTTTATGATTTTCTTTTATTAGGGTGATTGCCCCACCATCCTTTCTTGACCTCATACGGAATCTAGCACGACATTTTATGGTTGTCAATGACATTTTATAAATATTTTATGGTATTTTATGCCACAGAAAGTAAAATTAAAAAAAATTTTAATAAAATGAAAATAATTATATTTTGTGCTTGACCTGCGATTCGTTTTTGTTCTAAGATGTTTGTATAGACAAGAAAGAAGAAAACACAACTCTTGAAAAACCGCCAAAAACCGCAGTTTTTCAAGAAAACACAAAAACAAAATTAAAAATTGTCTGACCGTTTTGTAAATACCAACGTATTTACACAAAAAACAGGATAATTTTTACAGCATACGCCCAGTAAGGAGGGGAAACGCGCATGACACAGAACATTAAAGAAATTATGATAGCCCTGAACCAAGTCCTGACAACCACTGTTTGGGTTAACGAAGACCGTCAAATTATCTCTTTGGCAGACGAATTAAAAATCGGACACAATAACGCACCACGCTCTATCGAAGACTTGCCACGTGCTTCTTTGGTTGGTGCATACGTTTCTTTGCAGATTCGCACGGACAACTTTGACATCGCAGCTGAAACAATGGATACAAAAACACTGGCACTGCGTGTAAAAGAAATGGTTTTCGCAGAAGCCAAGAAAATCATGGACGCAGCAGACAACAGTTCAAAGTCCAACGTCGCAATGGCTGCATAATTAAATAAAACATTGCGCGGAACAGGACAAACAGTTTCCGGATAACCGGAAGGAAGGGAGCAGCCGTCGGCAAGTAATTGCCGACGGTGCATTTTTGTTCCCCTTTGATTTATTGCAACATGCTATTGGTTGCGTTGCATTGCTGCCGCTATGAACGCATTGAACATCGGATGGCCCTTGTATGGGCTGGACTGAAATTCTGGATGAAATTGACCAGCGATAAAGAACAGATGATTTTTTAATTCGATTATTTCCGGTAATTTACCGTCTGGACTGCGTCCTGATATTATCATGCCTGCATCCGCAAAACGTTTTTCAAGACTAATATCCATTTCATATCTGTGACGATGACGCTCTGAAATACAGGTCGTATCAAATACCCGATGTGCTAATGTCCCTGGTGTAATTTCACACGGATATGCCCCCAGACGCAACGTTCCACCCAGGTCTGCTGTATCATGGCCCGCAATAATATCTATGACCGGGGTGCAATCCTTGGTAAATTCGGTCGAATCTGCATCGCTTATTCCCAAAACATTTCTTGCAAACTCTAAAACTGCGACCTGCATACCCAAACATATTCCCATATATGGAACATTATTTTCACGTGCGTATTTAGCAGCCGCTATTTTACCAGAAACACCACGAACACCAAAACCGCCAGGAACCAAAATACCATCAACATCACGACAGTCATCAGGTGCAAAACTTTCAGCGTCTATCTTTTTTAATTTTACATGCACATTGTTTTGAATGCCCGCATGAAACAAGGCCTCGTTCAGCGATTTATACGCATCGGGAACATTAAAATACTTACCCACAATGCCAATGGTTATTGTTGGTAAATCTGCCGACAAATATCGTTCTATGCGTTCAAAGCGTGCATTGTCACCACGGGCATTTGGTAATCCAAAGTGGTCTGCAATAATATCAAAAACATGTTGTGATTCATATGCCAGTGGAATTTTATAAATATTATCAACATCAATCCCACTGATTACATTTTTAGACGGCAGGTTGCAAAACATTCCTATCTTGTCCCGTTCAGAAGACGTTAGCATACGAGGCGTTCGAACAACCAACATATCTGCCTGGATACCATGTTCTAGCAACTGACGAACCGACATCTGGGTTGGCTTGGTTTTTAATTCCCCTGATTTTTCCAAATAAGGAGCAAGCGTCAAATGCACAAACATAACATTACGCCGCCCAACATCGTTCGCAAACTGACGAATAGATTCCAAGAATATTTTTCCTTCGATATCACCAACAGTGCCACCAATTTCACAAACTACAAAATCAGTGTCAGTTGGTGCGGATATATATTCTTTGATTTTATTTGATACATGCGGAATCATTTGAACAGTAGAGCCTAAATACGTGCCATGACGCTCTGCATTCAAAACATCCCAGTAAATTCGACCACCTGATACAGAATCACAACGTGATAACTTTACCCCTAAAAAACGTTCATAATATCCTAAATCAAGGTCTGTTTCATAACCATCGTTTGTAACATAAACTTCGCCATGCTGAAACGGCGACATAGTCCCCGGGTCAATATTCAAATACGGGTCAAATTTTCGTGCATGAACACTGTAGCCCCGTGATTGAAGAAGGGCACCGCAACTTGCTGCTGGGACGCCCTTGCCTAAACTTGATACAACCCCACCTGTAATAAATATATATTTTGCCATAAGTTGCCCCCTTATGGACTTTCATCATACGAAAAATTTCATTGATATGCAATCATATAAATTCCTATACTTTTTCTATGCGAAAATGGTTGAATCTTCAACAGCGAAACAGATTTCTGTTCGTGCCATTTCTGATGGCCGCAGGGGCGGCATTGTATTTTTCACTGACAACAGAACCAAATTTATTTTTTCCTGGGATTTTATCACTGATTTTTATTACACTTGCGACCATAAAGAAAATCCCCACCCCGGTTCGGGTAATTTGTATTTTCGCGTTTGGTTTCTGTTATGCGAACACATACACAAACCTTATAAATACACCCATTATAAAACGCAACTTATATAACCTGACCATCAATGGGCCTGTTCAGAAAATTGATTTTACAGATGATAAAAACAGAATTTTTCTGCGTATCAATGCAGAAGATATCAAGGCTGGCACTGGCGATGCAATCGTGCGGCTTTCTGTTGGCAATGATATTGCCCTGCCCCAGATTGGCGACGTGGTCAGTGCAAATGTTGGACTGTTTAAACCATCTGGTGCAGCAGCACCCGAAACTTTTGATTATGCACGCTGGGCATATTTTAATAATTTAAGTGCAACAGGATATACAAACGACATTCAGATAATAAAAAACAACCGTAAATACAGTCTGAACAAGTTCAGGGACAACATTCACAACAAGACAAATTCATTTCTGGTTGACAGTTTAGTATTAGGCTATAAAAACATAATTCCAGAAAACGATGCCGCCATCTGGGTCAGCAGTGGCATTGGCCACGTCTGGTCAATCAGTGGATTTCATATGACATTGGTTGGCGGTTGGCTGTTTTTGATTTTTTACACCTTGTTCAGGGCTGTGCCATGGGTTGTGCGACGGGTGCCGGCTAAAATTCCAGGAATATTATGTGCGTGGATTGGGCTGGTTGGATATTTATTTTTATCAGGCTGTGATGTCGCAACAATTCGTGCATTCTTGATGACAAGCCTGGTATTTATGGCATTTATATTTGGACGCAGTGCGTTTTCTATGCGAAATATAGCACTGGCATTTTGTGCAATATTCTTGATAAATCCGCACTATGTTATGCAGGCTGGATTTCAACTGTCGTTCGCAGCGGTGTTCGGCTTGATTTGGGTGTATTCTGAAATTAAACCAAAGATGCCGGAAAACAAAATCTTGAAAATAATTTACGCAATGGTTTTGACTTCACTGGTGGCAACATTGTTTACCGCCCCATTTGTTGCAGCACACTTTGGAACATTGCCGACATACAGTTTGATTGGCAACCTGGTTTTATTGCCAATCTTTTCAATTGCGATTATGCCACTGGTTATGATTGGAACAATTACAGGAATGTTTGGAATATTGTTCCCAATAGAACTGGCACATTTGATTTACGATAAAACACTGAATATCGCACGCTGTATTTCAGAATTGCCATTGGCAAATATAGATATGCCGCACATTCCAAATAATGCAATGATTTGCTTTATTGCTGGACTTATGTCCCTGGTTTTGATTCAAAATATAAAGATTAAAGTAAACTGCATTTTATTTGCACTGTTTGTTGGGATTGGAATTGTTTTAGTGCAAATAAATCCAAAACCAATTTTCTGGACGACTGACGATAATGAACTGGTTGCGTTTGTCGATGATAACGGCAAACTAGAATTTAATAAATCCCGTTCATCAAATCACTATTTTGCATTTAAAACCTGGAAGAAATTTAACGGAGAAGCCACAAACACACCAAACAAACGACGCAAGCACGACAAAGGACTCTATCGATATAACGATATCGTATATATTCAAAAGTTTGTTCCACTGATGAATAACATTAAATCGTTATGCAATGACGACAGCGTCAGATATATCGTTTCATACTTTGATATAAAATCAGAAAAATGTAAGCACAAAATTCTGCGTGGTGGATTTGTAATTTATCCTGACGGACGTGTTAAATACACAACCACAAAACGCCGCTGGAACTAATAATCTGCACGGATAAAATACAAGCCTGATGCGGGGGCGGTTGGACCGGCTGCAGAACGATTTTTTGCAGCCAAAATTTCATCAATATCCAAGGCCCTGCCCAGACCTATTTCAATCAACGTGCCAACAATGTTGCGAACCATGTGATGCAAAAATGAACGGGCAGAAAATTCAAATATTATTTCATCGCCGTGTTGCATGATTTCAATTTTATCCAATGTTTTAACAGGGGTTTTTGCCTGACATTCTGATGCACGAAAACTGGTAAAATCGTGATTACCAATTAAATGTGCCGCTGCACATCGCATTGCTTCAATATTCAGTGGGCGTGGAACCCAATACACACGATTCTTTTGCAATACAGGTGATGCACCACGATTTAGAACAACGTATTTATAATGACGTGCAACACAATCAAAGCGTGCATTAAAATCATCAGACACAATTTCACAACCCAAAACCCGAACAGGGCTTTGGACCAGATAAAAATTTAATGCATGCACAACCGTCTGGGCAGAATGAGTGCCATCAATATCAAAGTGTGCGGTCATTGCAACAGCATGAACCCCGGAATCTGTGCGACCTGCACCAACAACATCGGGACGTGTGCCACAGAATTTTTCAATCGCATCTTTCACCAATGATTGCACAGATGGCCCCTGGCGATTTTCCTGCCAGCCAATTAAATCTGTGCCATCGTATTCTAAAACAACTTTGTATCGTGTCATTTGTGCCTAGCGTGTGTTTTGGGTTGTTTTATACAGAAATTCCTTGCAGGTGTCGTGCGTGCTGACCCGAAGCGGCCCAAAGAAAAATATATTCAATTCACCAGACTGATAACACAAAAAATGTTTTTTGCCTTTTTTATCTGTGTGTTCCCGCATATGTTCGCAATTTCTGCATATTTTTTCTGTGTTCTTTAAATCACTTGCATTTGTCATTTTTTCTATTCCCCTAATTTTATCGGTGCACCATGCAGACCATTTAGAAAACTTTTCCAGTCCATTGGTTTTTTACCAGCAGGTTGCAATTGCACAAAATCCAATGTATCACCGTTCAGTTTAGTCTTTAACACCTTGACATCAATACCATTTATAGTTGTGCGACCACAACCCAGCGCACGAATCTGGTTATGAATTTGATTTGCAGGTTTTGACCAATCTATGATTTCATCATTGCCCGTCCATTTACGTGTAAACGTTGGGGTACCAACCTGGGGCTGTGCCGTATAGGACGATGGCGACGCCAGATATTCGACCAGCATTTGCGAACCCATTTCGGAAACACGATGTTCTATGTCATCATTAGTGTCATCAATACCGATTTCAAATTCACGACACGCAAAGACATCGCCTGCATCAAGTTCTGGTGTCATTGTCATCAGGCACACACCCGACTTTTTATCCCCGTTATAAATCGCTGTGCGTATTGGCGATGGACCACGATATGCAGGCAGTAGACTGGGATGCAGATTTACACATGGTGCAGATTCCAAAACATTTTCACGTAAAATAACACCGTATGATATAACAACAACCATATCTGGGCTATAATTATATTCCTTGATACTTGTATGAACCTGCAAGCCGTTTTCATTTGCCCAAACATGTACAGGCGATGGTGTTAAAATCCGCTTGCGTCCTGTTGGCTTTGGTGCACGGGTAAAAACAGCCACAATTTCATGGCCTGCTTTTAATATAGCATCAAAAATAGGGACGACAAATGCGTTTGTTCCCATTAAAACTAACTTCATTTTATTTCCGTTTTTTTACCTTGCGCATAAGCATTTCACGACGCAGGGGTGATAAATAATCAACAAACAACTTTCCGTCCAAGTGGTCTGTTTCATGCTGAACAATACGGGCAGGAACACCGGACATCTGGGCCGTCTTTGTTTCACCTGTTTCATCTGTCCATTCAACAATTACACTGTCAGGACGTGTAACATTTGCATAGACTGGCAAACCGTCCGTCCCCAGAACAGATAAACACCCTTCTTCCATTGTGCAGGTAGAAGAACTGTGTGATAAAATACGTGGATTTATCATACGATAAACCGTTTCACTGTCTGGGTCCATCATTACCAAAAAACGAGAAAGAATACCAACCTGGGGGGCAGCCAAGCCAACCCCATTTTGTTGCCGCATCATTTCAACCATTTCGTCCATTGTCGCCAATAAATCAGGCGTTATGGATTCAACAGGCGAACACACTGTTCGTAAAACTAAATCACCACAAAGTTTCATTTGCAACATTATTAAAACCTCTTATAATAATCATAGCAAAGGATTAGGAAATGACAACTTATATTTTTGTATTGTTATTCATTATTATTTTATTGTTGCTGGCTATTTTAATGCGAAGACCTGTGCTGGACTTTTCACCCCTGCGTGAAGATAATGCACGCCTGCGTGAACGATTGGCAGAACGATTGGGGGCATTAAACCAAAATGCAATTGAACTAAAAAATATAAGTGCCGACATTGCAAACTTTAAAAATATCTTGATGGGAAACAAGCAGGCACGTGGAACATTTGGTGAACGCCAACTGGAAGATTTGGTGCGGGATATTATGCCGCCAGAGACATACGCCTTTCAACACGTTTTGCCAGGCGGTGTGCGACCAGACTGTGTTATCAGATTGCCTTATCCACCAGGCGATATGGTAATTGACAGCAAATTCCCACTGGAAAGTTATAACCGTATGATGGCTGATGCTAATGATGTAATCGCCAAAAGGCAATTCGAACAAGATGTTCGCAGGCATATTGACGCAATCGCAGAAAAATATATTATCCCTGGTCAGACTGCGGAATCTGCAATGATGTTTATTGCATCAGAATCAATTTTTGAATTACTGCACAGGAACTTTCCGGCAACAATTGATTATGCAGCACGCCAGAAAGTATTTATTGTTTCGCCTGCAACGCTGTGGGCAACGCTAAACACTATCAGGGCTGTATTGTCTGATATCAAGATAAAACGTGTCGCCGCAAAGATAAAGACAGAACTGGACGCACTGTTGGGTGATTTAACCCGACTGAACGAGCGGGCAAACGATATTGAAAAACACTTTGCACTGGCTAATGCAGACCTGGATAAAATTCAAATTTCTGTTGGTAAAATCGCCCCACGTGCAGAAAAACTGCGTAATATGGACTTTGGTGAAGAATAACGAAAAACCGGCAAAAGGCCGGTTATTTTTTCTTTTTATTTTTTCTGGGTTTGGTTTTTTGTTTTGTGTCCTGCGGACCATCAGACAAATTAGCGTGTTTGCCCAGTATTTGCAGTTGCATTTGCAGAATCAAATTCTCTTTGTCTTGGACCTGGTGCAATAAATCTTGGTTTTCAAGTTTTATCTTTTCCAGTGCTTGCCGACTGACAATCAACTGATTTGCCATAGATTTATTACGCTTGCGATTTAGAAAAAACGCAAATACTGCACCACAAATTGCACCAAACGATGCACTAAGTAAATCAAAAAGTGTTTCTACCAAGACCATAGAAACACTTTAACATTGTTTTAGCAATAATGCACCAGGCTTATTTTCTTAAACCCGTCTTCTTGTCAATCCAGACCTGTTCCTGGGCCAGTTCCATCATGGGCAAATCTGATTTACTGTCAGAATAGGCACGAACAACATTCGGAATAATTTTGTTTTCTTTGGCCCATTCATCCATTGCTATAACCTTGTTTTCGCCCCAGCACAGAAACTTATAACGCCATGGTTTTTTTGCGTCCATTTTGGAACAAAATACCGCATCAAATTTCATATCACGGATAAGACCTGGGATTAAATAATCTGTGCTGGCAGATATCAACAACACCTTGCGACCTGCATCACGTTCGGATTGAACACGTTCCTTGGCCCAACCAAAACGCTCACGTTTGTGCTGCTTTATAAAGCCAGGTGCAAAACGACGAACCATATCAGGCGTCATAAAACGGCGGATGTTTTCACGCCACCAAACACCATTTGGGCGAAACCAACGGCAAATTCCACAAATCCCCATCAGTGGCAAATAAATCCAGGGACGTAAATTGCGACGGAAACAATATTTCGCAAATTCTATATTTGAATCCAGTGCAGAAAGTGTTCCATCAAAATCAAACAAAACAACGTCTGTTTTTTTTAACATATATGTTTATCCTTGTGTGTTATGATTATTCTTCGTTCTTGATTGTGGCACGAATATCCGCCAACGCACGGGCCCGTTCTGCAATCAAACCATTCAGGTTCGCACCGGTTAGTTTTGCCGTATAATGGATTGAATTTGCAAATGCCAATGCATCACTGTTGCCGTGTGTCTTGACCGCAAAGCCACGCAAGCCCAAGAATGTTGCACCCGCATAAGAACGTGGGTCAATCTTGTTTTTAAGACGCTTGAACACGTGAACTAAGAAAAATGCACCGATTATTGCCAGAATTGACTTCTTGAAATTTTCAACAATAACCCGCTTTATCAACTTGGCAGTTCCTTCGACGGTTTTTAGAACGATATTGCCGGTAAATCCATCAGTTACAACAACCTGAACACGACCTGCACTGATATCGTTTCCTTCGACAAAGCCGATGTAGTCATATGGCAACGCATCTTTGTTAGCCGTCAAAATTTTGTTCAGGTGAACCAGGGTTTCATTTCCCTTGGTTTCTTCGGAGCCAATATTCAATATGCCCAATTTTGGTTTTGGCATTTTGCCCACAACTTCGGCATAAACACTGCCCAGAACGGCAAAGTCAAACAATATCGTTTCATCGCAATGAACGTTTGCCCCCAAATCAAGAACAACCACACGACTGTCCCCGGCACCAGATGGCAACATCGTTGTAATTGCAGGACGTGAAATACCATCAATCGTCTTTAACGCCAATTTGGACAAAGACATCAAAATACCGGTATTACCAGCACTGATGACAGCGGTAGATTTCCCTTCACGGACATCCTTTATCGCCATATACATTGATGTATCCTGGGCATGACGCAAAACATCCATAACCTTGTCCGTACCACGGATAACGTTCGGGGCGTGTATAACCTCTACATTTCGGGAAACACGGGGATATTTTGCCAATAATTTACGTAATTTTTTTTCATCTCCAAACAGACGAAAAGAAACATCACTTTCGCCGTGCTGGTATAAATACTGATTCATTCCACCAAGAACAGCATTTGGTCCTTTGTCGCCGCCCATGGCATCAATAGCAATAATTTTTTTATCGTGTGACATAGTATAAAAAAGGCAGAATGGGCACATATTACGCACCCTGAATCCTGCCTTGTATTTTTTTGTTAGTTATATTATTTCGCACCGCATGCAGAACAAACGTGATGTGGACGTTTCTTTTCGCCACATGTTTTGCATACACCACAAGGCATTACAGACAATGCATCGTGTGAACGACGCTGGGCACTGCGGGCTTTACTTGTTTTACTTTTTGGCGTTGCCATTTTTTTATCCTTTTTATGTTATAACTGTCCTATTTTATTCAAATCATTACGATTTGCAAGAAAAAGTTTCATTCCCGGGGTTATCCCCGGGATTTTTAATTAAATGTCCATCAATTGCTGCTGGGCATTGCCTTCACGTGCCAATTTTTCCGCTTTTTCTTCTTCACGGGCAATTTCACGGACACGGCGGACATAGGCCCCTGTTCCAATTGGTATCAAACGACCAACAATCAAGTTTTCGTTAATACCAACCAATTTATCCGTTGAACCACTGATTGCAGCGTCAACCAGAACCTTGGTAGTCTGTTGGAACGATGCGTTCGAAATGAATGAACGTGATGTCAATGATGCACGGGTCAAACCAACCAAAACTTCGGACCGTTCTGCCTGGCGGCCACCATCACGTGCAACACGGGCGTTTTCTTCTTCGAAATCAACACGGTCAACAACCTGCCCCATCAAGAAGCTGGTGTCGCCTGGGTTTGTGATTTCAACACGACGTGTCATTTCACGTATCAAGATTTCAATGTGCTTGTCATTGATGGTCACGCCCTGCAAACGGTAAACCTGTTGAATCTGGTCTGCCATAAAGGTTGCCAATGCTTTCTGGCCAGAGATACGCAAAATATCTTGTGGCACAGGGTCGCCGTCAACCAATTTTTCAGCCTTTTTGACTTCATCACCAGTTCTGACCAACAGGTTTGCACCCTTTGGAACAATGTATTCAACTGGTTCTGAACCATCAGCAGGATTGATTCGAACGATAATCTTGCTTTTGTTCTTGGCTTCTTCCAAATCAACTGTTCCGTCAACTTCTGCCAAAATCGCAGGATTTGTTGGACGACGAACTTCCAGCAATTCATTAACACGTGGCAAACCACCAGTAATGTCGCCTGTTCGTTTTGTTTGGACAGGAATACGTGCGATAATATCACCAGCCTGAACACTGTCGCCATCTTTGACGTTCAAAACAGAATATGTTGGCAACAAGTATTCAGCAATCTTTTTGCCACCCAAAGAAATGATTTCGCCCTTGTCGTCAACCAGTGTGATTGCAGGTTTCAAAGACTTCTTGGTATTATCATTCCATTTGATAACCTTGCGTGATGTAATGCCTGTCATTGCATCAACGTTTTCTTGATAGGAAACATTTTCAATCAAATCGTTATAACAAACTTTACCGTCTTTTTCAGCGATAATTGTGTTTGAATATGGGTCCCATTCCGCAACCTTGGCGTTCTTTTCAACCATATCACCATCATTTGCAATCAAGACAGCAGCGTATGGCAATGATGCACTATACAATTCTTTGCCTTCGTTATCTGTGACTGCCAATTTTCCATTGCGGTTGATAACAACAATGCGACCTGCACTGTTCTTAATCGTATTCACATCTGACAATTTAATCTTACCAGCGACTGGAACTTCGATATAATGACTGTCTGCACCACCGGCCGCAATACCACCAATGTGGAAGGTTCGCAGTGTCAACTGAGTTCCAGGTTCACCAATAGACTGACCAGCGATAACACCAACCGCTTCGCCAACGTGAACCAATGAATTACGAGACAAGTCCATACCATAACATTTTGCACACAAGCCGTCTGAACAACATGTCAGAACGCTGCGAACATCAACAGACGGCAAGCCTGATTCATTGATTATCTTGGACGCTGCCTTGGTAATCAATTCGCCCTTTGGAACAATCACTTCCTTGGTGCTTGGATGAATAATATCCTTGGCGGCGGTGCGTCCCAAAACAACATCACCCAATGGAACAGACAATACAGAACCCGTGTAAACTGGTTTCGCAGTAATGTATTCATCTGTGCCACAATCGTGTTCTGTGATGACAGTATTCTGTGCCAATTCAACCAAACGACGTGTCAAATAACCAGCGTCAGCAGTTTTCAAAGCCGTGTCCGACATACCCTTACGTGCACCGTGGGTTGACGTAAAGTATTCAGACATGGTCAAGCCTTCTTTAAAGTTTGAAATAATTGGAACTTCGATAATTGAACCGTCTGGCTTCTGCATCATACCACGCATACCTGCCAACTGCTGAATCTGACGCTTGGAACCACGGGCCCCAGACAACGCCATCATATGAACAGAGTTCCAGTTATCCCCTTCGCTTTTTGACAATGCATCATATGCCTTGTCAGCCAGTTCGTCGGTTGTCTTCTGCCACAAGTCAATCAGTTTATTGTGACGTTCGTTGCCTGATAACAAACCGTTTTGATATTGTTCTTCGATTTCCTTGGCAGAGTTTTCAGAACGTTCAATCAAATTCTTCTTTTCTGCAGGAATAACAATGTCGTCATAACCAATTGAAATACCACTGCGTGCAGCCTGTTCAAAACCGGTGTTCTTTAATGCGTCAGCCAACAAAATCATTGCTTTGTCGCCACAACGTTCATAGGTTGTTGCCAACAATGCTTCGATTTCTTTTACTGGCATTGTCTTGTTCACCAAATCAAATGGCATATTTTCTGATTTTGGCAATAATTCACCCAAAATCATACGACCTGCTGTTGTTTCATAACGTTTGCCGTTGATACGTGCAACAATTGGTGTGTGCAGTGTAATTGTCTTTTTATCCAATGCCAATTTCACTTCGTCCATATTGGCAAAACGAGGAGACTTTTCATCGTGCTTGCCGTTTATCAACGAAATGTAGTAAACACCCAATACCATGTCTTGGGACGGAACAATCATTGGCTTGCCATTTGCAGGCGACAAAACGTTGTTTGATGCCAACATCAATGTGCGTGCTTCTAGTTGTGCCTCTAATGAAATTGGAACGTGAACAGACATCTGGTCGCCGTCAAAGTCAGCATTGAATCCCTTACATACCAATGGGTGCAGACGGATTGCCTTGCCTTCTATCAATACAGGTTCAAATGCCAGCAATGACAAACGGTGCAATGTTGGTGCACGGTTTAACAATACAGGATGCTGATAAATAACTTTTTCCAAGATTTCCCATACGATATCTTCGCCGTTTTCAACCATTTTGCGTGCTGTCTTTAATGTGTTGGCATAATCGCCAGACAACAGACGTGAATATACAAATGGTTTGAACAATTCTAATGCCATTGTTTTTGGCAAACCAACCTGGTGCAATTTCAATGTTGGTCCAGATACGATAACCGAACGGCCAGAATAGTCAACACGTTTTCCCAACATGTTCATACGGAAACGCCCTGATTTACCACGCAATGAATCAGACAATGATTTCAATGGACGACGGTTCTGGGACACCATTGGACGTGCCTTGTGGCCGTTGTCGAACAATGAATCAACCGCTTCTTGCAACATACGTTTTTCATTGCGGATAATAATGTCCGGTGCGTGCATTTCCATGAACTTTTTCAGACGATTGTTACGGATAATAACACGACGATACAAATCATTTAAGTCGGACGCAGCAACGTGACCAGCATCCAGGGTTACCAATGGACGCATATCTGGTGGGATAACTGGGATAATATCCGGCATCATCCATGCTGGTTCTGTCTTGGAATCCAAGAAGGCTTCGACCAATTTTAACTGCTTAATCAATGCACGACGTTTTGTTTCTGATTTTGTTTCAGCCAATTCTGCACGCAGACGTGTGCGTTCGTCGCCCATATCCAGGCCACTGATGATTTCACGAACACCTTCGGCACCAATGCCAACACGGAATGCGTCAGCACCAAATTCTTCGACAGCAGCCTGGTATTCGTCTTCGCTGATAACGTCATACAATTTCAGATTTGTTAAACCTGGTTCAATTACGATGTATGCATCGTATGAAATAACCTGTTCCAGTTTCTTTTGTGGCAGATTGTTCAACAGTGTCGCAATTTTGCCTTCACGCAGGAACCATGTATGGGCAACTGGCATCGCCAATTTAATATGCCCCATGCGTTCACGACGAACAGATGAAGACCCAACTTCTACACCGCATTTTTCACAAACAACGCCACGGAATTTAATTCTTTTATACTTCCCACAGGCACATTCATAGTCTTTGACAGGACCAAAAATCTGCTGACAGAACAGACCTTCGGCTTCTGGTTTCATTGAATGATAGTTAATTGTTTCTGGTTTTTTAACTTCACCATGGGACCAGGACAAAATTTCTTCGGGGGACGCAATTGTAATGCGAAGGGCATCAAACTGTTCCTTGGTTTCAATTTGTCCGAATATCTTTTGCAACATATTGCTCATTATATTTCGCTCCTTTCAGTCGCTTAAAGAGTTTGTTAGTGGTTAGTCATTAGTGTTGTCAGTTTGGTTGCCACAAAATGTGGCAACCAAGCCTAACCACTAATCAATTTTTTTTGGGGTCATCGCTAACCCAAGGCCACGCAGTTCTCGCACAAATACGTTGAACGCTTCTGGTGTGCCGGTCTGGATATCATCACTGCCGCTGATGATGGATTCATACATCTTGTTACGGCCGGTGATATCGTCAGATTTTACCGTCAACATTTCACGCAGCAAGTGGGCAGCACCGTGGGCTTCCAATGCCCACACTTCCATTTCACCCAAACGCTGACCACCCATGTGGGCCTTACCTGACAATGGCTGCTGGGTAACTAATGAATAATTACCGATTGAACGTGCGTGAATCTTTTCATCAACAAAGTGATGCAGTTTCAGCATGTACATAATACCAACTGTTACTGGACGGGCAAACTTTTCGCCAGTCATACCGTCATACAAATCAAACTGACCTGTTTCTGGCAGACCTGCTAATTTCAGAATTTCACGAATGTCTTCGGATGTTGCACCGTCAAATGTTGGGGTCGCCATTGGAACACCGTCACGCAATAATGCGGCCTGGGCACGAACATCTGTATCTGTCATTTTTTCCAGTTTTTCAGCAGTATCTTTGCCGTAAACTTCGCCCATGATATTACGCAAATCATCGGTGACCGCACGCTTTGCCTTGACTTCGTCCAGAACTGCACCAATCTGGGCACCTAATGTGCGAGCAGCCATACCAAGGTGAGTTTCCAAAATCTGACCGATATTCATACGTGAAGGCACGCCCAATGGATTCAAAACCAAGTCAACAGGTGTACCATCAGCCAAGTGTGGCATATCTTCGACCGGAACAACCTTGGATACGATACCCTTGTTTCCGTGACGACCCGCCATTTTATCACCCGGTTGCAGTTTCATCTTGTGCGCGATGTAAACCTTGACTTGTTTTAACACGCCTGCATT
>JAZTYU010000003.1:0-18411 GCA_045637165.1 Candidatus Enterousia sp.
CCAAATTATCACTTGTTTAGATTGGAAAAGATAATGGCTGCCAACAATATCATTGCGTGCACACCTTTTTTGTCGGAACAAATGTTAAATTATGTGTCTGCTTTTACAAATAAAACATTATATACAACTCCGCCAAAAAAACATCTTAGCCAACCATTTGTTGATGTTTTGCCTATGGATGTTATTACCAGACAAAAGCAACCATTTCCTGCCCCGTTTATCATATGGATTGATACATGCTTGCGTAAAGATATAATCAAGACTTTTTCTAATAAAAAACTAACCAGCAAAATAGGGATAAATTGTAGCCATCTGTTGAATTTAGCATACAAACAAGACAAACAATATCATGATTATACAACAATTTGGGGGTTTTACATGTTGCTACTATGGGTCAAGAAATTTTATAAACATATTGTTTGATAATCTGTCTTGCATCATCCCCCCCTGTGGCAAAACAACAAAATAAAAAACCAGCATATTGCCGGTTTAAACTTTGGCGTGCCCAGCAGGACTCGAACCTGCAACCTATTGCTTAGAAGGCAATTGCTCTATCCGATTGAGCCATGGGCACATAACCAACTGTGTGGAATTCGGTGCAAATATGCGACCGATTCCTATGTAACATTCTATGTAACAAATATGTAACATTATACATACAATTACATACAATTAAATCAATCTGCGTCAAGTTTTATACAGAACTGATTTTCACGCACACCCGCATAAATCCAACCTTTATACATCCTTATCCAAATCTATCCATAAAAATTGCGGACGATTAGAAATCTGATGCTCTATCCAGCTGAGCTAAGGGCACAACGCCGTCTATTTTACACTAAAAATAAAAAATATCAAGCCCGAACAACACAAAACAGCTTTTATTCATCGATTCCCAAATTTTCTGGACTCAAATTTCCCATCGCCGCCAAAACAGCAAAGAAGGCCGACACCTGGGCATATTTTGCCCGGGTATGTGCCACACGTGAATTTAATAATTCTTGTTCCGCATTCAACACATCTAACACCGTTCTTCGCCCACGACGTTGCTCGTCCTGAATCCCAGATAATGCTAACTCATTTGCACGGACACTGGCCGCCGTTGCATCAATCGCTGATTTTTGTGCCTGATATATATTCCACGCACTACGTAAATTTTCAACTATGACCCGACGTGCATTTACAATCTGTTCCTGAACATTTGCAACACTTGCACGCACTTTTAAAGTATTTGCCAGCGCACTTCCCTTGTCATACAGCGGCACCTTCAAATAAACCCCAACCCGACTATCTGTAATATCGTCCAAGAACGGAACATTATCAATTCGACTTACTGCACCACGCACATCAATTGACGGCATCATAGAACTGCGTGCAACTGTTTTGCTTTGTTTTACTGCTGCTTCTTGTTCTGCCAATGCAATCAGCACAGGATGATATCGCAACGCATGCTCTTGGCCCACATCAACAGTATCTGGGAACAAGCCCCGAACAACATCTAAATCAATTTTTTCATAATCGTCTTCTGCATAGCCACAGATTCTGACAAATCGTTCAATTACATTATCATATTGTGCATTGGCATCCGCCAAATGATAGCGTGCCATTTCCAATCGTGCTGCCGCCTGTGCCACATCTGTCTTGGTCAAGCGTCCAACATCTTGCCCATCTTTTACAAAATCATAGTATCGTACCAACACCCGATTATTATTTTCGTTTAAATCTAAAACAGCCTTGGCATTTAACACCTCTATATAAGCATTGATGGCATCTAAAAAAACTTCTTGCTGAACCGCATACAGATTCGCATTTGCCGCCGCCAACATAGCATCTGCAGCCTTTATTTGTGCAAACATTGCCCCACCCTGAAATACATTTTGCTGAAATTCCACCCCATATTGCATCGGTGCATATCCAAACGAATACCCCAACACATCTGTCTGGGCCACCCCAACATTACCGGTCAAGCCCAAATAAGGTTGCAAATTCGTTTTTGCTAAATCCAGTTGGGCAATTGCTGCATTTACTTTCTCTCGTTCTTGGGCAATTATCGGATTATCATCATACACTGCCCGCAAGGCCATATAAACATCTGCCCACCCAGGCAGCACAACAAACCACAATAACAACGCAAAAAACATTTTTCTCATCACTTACCCCCCTTTTTTTCTATCTACATTGTTGTCTTGAAGCGTCGCAACGCTATACCCCAAATCACAACACCAACCCCAAACATAACCCCAGCGTGTTTAGCAAAATAAATCCAATCCGACCCCTTTAACATTATATTTCGCACCAAATACGCATAATGACTTAATGGATTTATATAACTTATCCAACGCAATACAACAGGCATATTTTCCACCGAAATAATCGCCCCAGACAGCATCAACGATACAAAAGCAACAATAATCAACCCCAACATTGCCTGTTGTTGTGTTTTCGTCCAGGTCGCTAACCACACCCCAACAGCACACGCTGGAACACAAAAAATCAAGAACGCCAACAAAAACATAAATTGCGAGCCAACAAAAGGAATACGAAACAACCACCACCCAACAATAACCATCAACATCATAACAACAAACGACACGACGACAAAAGGCAACACTTTACCTGCCACAATATCATACTTTGATATTGGTGCAGCAATCAGTGTTTCCATTGTCCCCGTCTCCTTTTCCTTGGCAATTGAGACAGATATCAAAATCAACAGCGACAAAAACACCAAAATCGCCACCATAGACGGCACCATAAAAAACTTGGTATTCAACTGCGGATTAAACAGCACACGCACATTAAAGTTAATCGGACGCTTAATCCCAATATCTGACACATCCGACAAAACCATTGCAATAATTGACCGCAAATACGCCTCTATACTATGTGCCTTTAATATATTCATAGAATCTATCAAAATTTGAATTTCCGCATCACCACGCACTAAACTGCGTGTCAAACCACCTTCTGGAACAACAATCGCAACATCTGCCACCCCGGCCTGAACCACATCCACAGGATTTTTATTTTCATCCATCCCTGCATCGACAAAAAATCCAGAACCAATCGCTCGATTATAAATACGCTCTGCGACAACATCATTTGACGCATTTTTCATTACCAATCGCAAATTATTCGCCTGAAACGTAATTGCACCTGCCAACAGCACCATCTGAACCACCGGCATAATCAAAATCGCCACAATCAGAACAGGGTCCCGCACCAAGGCAACAATTTCCTTCTTAAAGAACCCACGCAAAACCTTCCACTTCATTCCAACGACCTTTTGAATCGAAAAACACAAACAACCAAAACAACAAATGCCTGCAACACCAACACCACATACAACCACCAAATATCAACAAACAAACTACCCTTCAAAAATTGATCACGTGTTATATCCATATAAAATCTGGCTGGGAACAATACCGACACATATCGATACCCTGCGTTCATATATTCTATTGGAAATATAAATCCCGACAAAATCACAGTCGGCAACAAACCGATTATTGCCGCATATTGAATTGCAACCTCTTGTTTTTTTGTTGAAACAGATATCAGCAACCCAATTGCCAAATACCCCAAAATAAACAACCAACTACCCAGAACCAATTGCCAACAAGACCCGACAAACGGCACACCAAAAACAACCCTAGCAACAAAAAACACCAACACAAAACCAATAAAACTAATAATTGCATACGGCACGACTTTGCCCAGGATAATATCCAAACGACTAGCAGGCGTAGATAACAACATTTCCATCGAACCACGTTCCCACTCTCTGCATATTGTCAAAGCCGTCAACATTATCGCAACCAGCGCAATAATAACCGCTGCCAATCCAGGCACAGCAAACCAACGTGAATTTAACTCTGGATTAAACAAATAACGAATTTTATAGGCAGGATTCTGCAACGACATCTGTGCTGGCACATCATTTATTTTGAATCCTGCCTTTTGATTCACCGTATTCAAATAGTTCACCACTGACATTATCGACGAACTTTCCGTCCCATCAACCAAGATTTGAACGCCCGCGGAATTACTTGCAAACAAATCACGTTCAAAATTTGGTGGCACAACAATCGCCACACGGACGTTTCCTGCCACCATATCATCTATCGCAACAGCTGCCTGTTTTACATCATACGATTTAAAATACCCAGAACTATCAAATGTTTCTATCAACTTTCTGGACGACATTGTTTTATCATTATCAACAACCCCCATATTGATTGATTTAACATTAAATTCAATAGAACTACCCAAAATCAAAACAATTAACAAAGGTAAAACTAACGCCATTATCAACGTAAACGGGTCACGCACTATATGCTTGAACTCTTTGACAAAGATGGCCCAACTACGCCGCCAAGAAAATATTTTCATTTACTTTTTCCCTTCGACCAACTTGATAAAAACATCTTCCAACGATGGTGAAATCTGGCTAATTTCCCAATCCTGTTTCAAACGACGTAATTGAGCGGCCACATCAACACCATCACGAAAACGCAAATGAAAATTCGCACCATACGGCTGCCAAACATCCACTACATCTGGCAACGGCCAATACGGATTTTTTCGTTTTTCACGCAAAGAATACAAATTCCCATTAAACGTATTTTTCTTTAACTCTTCTGGACTATCTATTGCAATCAACCGGCCATCCTTCATCAAGGCAATTCTTGAACAATTTTCAGCCTCGTCCATATAATGCGTTGTCACAAATATTGTGATTCCAGACTGTGCCAACTCTTTTATCAATTGCCAAAACCGCAGTCTTGCAGTTGGTGCAACACCTGCGGTTGGCTCATCAAGAAATACAATCTGTGGCTGATGAATCAAGGCAACACACAATGCAACTTCTTGTTTTATTCCGCCCGGCAAATCCTTGACCAAAATATTTAACCGCCTATCAAAACCAATAAAATCCAATAACCGTTCACGATTATCCAAATATTGTTTTGAATTCATATCACGCAAATCCGCAGCAAAATCAAAATTTTCCTTCACAGACAAATCATTATACAACGTGAAACGTTGCGACATATACCCAACCTTTTCTTTTATCTTGTTTTCCTGTCCAGATACAAATCGCACACCATCGATAAACACCACACCACTTGTTGCAGGCAACACACCACACAGCACCCGTATAGTTGTCGTTTTCCCTGCCCCATTTGCCCCTAAAAAGCCAAAGATTTCACCACGTTCGACATCAAAAGAAACATCATCCACAGCAACAAAATCCCCAAACCGAACAGACATCTTTTTAACTTCTACGATTTTCTTTTTCATATATCTGTTGCCCTCGCTTGAAAAACAGTTCATCAAAATTTCTGCTATTATATTTCTTTAACAAATCATCTGGTCGTCCAGTTGCCAGAACATGCCCACGCTCCATCAACATAACATTGCTACAACGTTCCGCTTCATCCATATATGCTGTTGACATAACGACTAAAATTCCACTATTTTTCGCATCGTTCAACAGTCCCCAAAATTCACGCCGACTAATTGGGTCAACCCCATTTGTCGGTTCATCCAGCAACATAATACTGGGCGACCGCAATAACGCACATATCAACCCCAGTTTTTTATACATACCACCCGACAACTGCCCTGCTGGTCTATCCACAAAATTTTCCAACCGTGCCAGTTTTAACAAATCTTTTCTTTTTTTGAAATATTCTGCATCATCAATTCCATACAATTTACGAAAAAAATCCAAATGTTCCCCAACAGACAAATCTGCATACAAACTTTGACTTTGTGGCATATACGCAATACGTTCTTGGATATCTGCATAGGAAATTTTTTTACCATATTCAAAATATGAAACCATCCCAGAATTAGCCTGCATCAATTCCAGCATTATCCGAAACAAAGTCGTTTTCCCTGCCCCCGCAGGCCCAATCACGCCATACAAATTATCATTTGTGAATTTTCCAGACACATCATCTAACGCTAAAATATCCTTAAAGCGTTTTGAGATACCATCAACCAAAATACCAACCTCATTCATATTCTTCCAACGTGCTTTCAATTGTCATACCAGATTTCAAAATCAATTCAGGATTATCAAACTGAACCTTGACCCCATATACCAAGCGTGTTCTTTCATCACGTGTCTGAACATTTTTCGGTGTAAATTCTGCTTCTTCGCTAATTTTTATAATCCGCCCTAAAAAACTCATATTTTCAGCTTCTGGCAAAAATCCAACAACTCTCTGTCCAACCTTTAATTTGTGCAAAACAGTATAAGGCACATAAAAATACGCCCAAATATCGTATGGATTCGCCACAGAAATCAACGTCATCCCCGGTGCAACAACTTCACCAACCTCACGAAATTTTGTTATAACTAAACCATCTATTGGACTTTTTACCAAACACCACTCTAACCGCAGGTCATTATCCTGTTTATTACGCACCAAGACATCATATTCCGCATCTGCAATATGCCCACGTTGCAACAACGCCGCAGCACGTTCAAAATCACGGTCTATTTGTCGCCCCAGTATTTTATATGCATCGCACGATAATTCCATCAATGGCTGTCCTTTTTGCACCACATCACCTTCGATGACCAAAACATCTATAACATCCGACGCCACACGAGAAGACAAAACAACCTTGGTTGTTTCCAAAGTTCCTGCATAAAAAAACGGCCGTTTATCCAACCACCGATTGACCAAAACCACACAACCAATCAGAACAACCAAGATTACTAAAACAATAAAAATCCATTTTATTTTGACATACTTCATATCTCAAAAGATATCAAAAAAACCGGCAAGTTTCGCCGGGTATGAATTCTTATTTTTTCATCAGATTATTTAATGCCGCAACTGTCTTTACAAACGAATCAAATTTTTTCTGTCCTATTTTCTCGGCCAGTTCGTCCATAAATTTTTGATTTTTTTGCTCTATTTCATTCAATAACTGCAAACCCTTTTTTGTTGGCACAACAAACACGCTTCGACCATCTTCTGGCGACGGGACTTTGACCACCAAGCCCAATTTGATTAAATTCGCCAAACATGCAGTTATCATCGGCTTTGACACCGCTAATATCTGTGCCATTGCCGCAGGATTACAAACACCACCAGCATTGCCCAGTAACATCAACAATCGAACTTCACTGGGCCGAATCGATACAACCGCCCGATTTTTCAAGATATTTTCACAAAACAACAATAATCCTTCATACATAACCACACCACCAAATAATTAACCTTACCTAACCATTATAGTTAAATCACATTAACCAAATCAAGTCGTTTTTTCTCGCACAAAAAATTCACAAACACCAAAAAAACCTAGCCTGCTCTGGCCCTAAATTGTAATCACACAGACAATTCCAATCTGATATAATAAATTTGCATCTGGTCCTCGTCACGAACCGGTTGCGGCTAGACATCTAATTCCAATCTGATATAATTTATCTGTGGAAATTCCGCAGACAAGACCCGTTGCGGCTAGACATCTAATTCCAATCTGATATAATTAAAGTAATTGCGAAATTTGACTCCATATGGTTGCGGCTAGACATCTAATTCCAATCTGATATAATTGACTTGAGTTTTTAGTTCACCATATTTTAGTTGCGGCTAGACATCTAATTCCAATCTGATATAATACTGAAAAGCGTGTGCTGGAATACTTTACCGTTGCGGCTAGACATCTAATTCCAATCTGATATAATAGAATAACAATTCTGTTGAATATTTTGATGGTTGCGGCTAGACATCTAATTCCAATCTGATATAATAATTAAAGACATAGATGGAAACCAAATCGCGTTGCGGCTAGACATCTAATTCCAATCTGATATAATTAGGACAGGAGACGTTGTTTCTTTCCGATAGTTGCGGCTAGACATCTAATTCCAATCTGATATAATCCCTTTTATATAGTTATTTAAATTATATATGTTGCGGCTAGACATCTAATTCCAATCTGATATAATTCCCAGTCTAGGGTGTCCGCCTGCTCATCAGTTGCGGCTAGACATCTAATTCCAATCTGATATAATACATAATATAAAAGTCCCCATATTTCTGGGACTTTTATATTATGTTTTGGATACCAAAATTGGAACAAAACCCCATAAAACCGATTCGTTTTTTCTATTTTTTCTTTCTAAGAAACATCTTAAATTTGACAAATACGTATTTTGTGCTTATATAAAAAGTATGCAAACAAATATTATTGACATTTCCAGCGACTTTTATAACCTGTCCGTTCGACGGGGATTCCTGCATATATCAAACCAGGAAACCACAACCGCCGAAATACCACTCGATTCAATTTGTGCCATCTTTGCGACTGGTCGTGCCATAACATTTACCCAAAACCTTATGGCGACACTGTGCGAAAATGGAATTCCACTAATTATCATTGGTTCAAACTATAACCCCATCGGTATTTTGACACCACTGGTCGGTCAAACACGCCAAATGGCGGTGCAACAAACACAAATAAACACATCACGCCCATTGGAAAAACAACTGTGGAAAACCATAGTCCAAGAAAAAATTCGCAATCAATCACGAACACTTGATTTGTTTAATCTGGACAACAGAATCAAAAATCTGGCCTCTATGGTGCAATCTGGCGACACCAACAATATCGAAGGCATCGCCGCCAGAATGTATTTTCCTGCCCTGTTTGGCGAAAAATTTCTTCGCATTCAAACCACAGACGGCATAAACAGTTTTCTAAACTATGGTTATGCAATTTTACGTGGTGCAATGGCACGCCTAATTGTTTCTGCTGGTCTAAATCCATCATATGGAATTCAACACCACAATCAACTAAATCCATTTTGCTTGGTTGATGATTTAATGGAACCATATCGCCCAATCGTTGATGCAATCGTCCACAGAATGTTTAACGGCATTGACGACCAAACACGCAAACTAACCCCAGACGACAAACGACAACTGGCCGAAATATTGAACACAGAATTCAAAACCCGTTCAGGACATTCACCCCTAATAAACATTATGCAACGTGATGTCTGGAACTTTGTCCATTCACTGACTGACAAAAAGAACAAACTAGATTACGAAAATGTCATACAAAACTAATGGATTAAAATACATGTGGATGATGGTTATGTTTGATTTACCAACTGAAACCAAACAAGAACGCCGTGCTGCGACCCAATTTCGCAACTTCTTGCAAGACATGGGCTTTTCAATGGCACAATATTCGGTTTACATTCGCTTTACAGGCACACGTGAAAATTCACAAAAATACGTCAGTGCCGTAAAACGCAACAATCCCGGCACAGGCGATGTAAACATACTATTCTTCACAGACACCCAATTTGGCGACATCATCCACCTGGATAAAATGGATGCTCCAAAACCGCTGGCCCACCGCCCCAACCAATTACAGTTATTTTAATTCAATAACATCCCCCAGCACAGAAACATCCACATGCTCTGCACAAACCCTTTTTAAGGCAGCAGCTGAAGATTGCCAACTCTTTGAGTCATCAGGCCGTTCAAGTGCAACATGTATAGGCGTCAAAAAAATTTTACCACCAGATAATTTCTTTACCTTAAAAAACAAATCACGTTTATGTTCTATTTGTGATTTTACCCATTTCCCAATATTATTCTGTTGACTCAACGAATCCGCATTTTGATATCTGACACGAATTTTGCTGCCAATCCGCAATTTCATTATCCTTTTTCCATTTGCAAAATCATCTTGCCACCAAAAACGCCCCTTTCGCTGTAACGCCCACCAATTCGACATAATATCAGAGCTCCATACATCACTTTTTCCATTTGTATATATTTCTGTCGCATAATTACCATCCGACCCCAACCATTTAAAAACCTTATCCTTGGAAATCGTTGACAACAAACTTGATATTTTATCCGGGTTCTTTTTATCTTTACGCCACTGCGAATATGCTGCAATATATTGTCGCTTCAACTTTTTATAACCCGAATGCAACCGATTGAATACAGGCACCAGCGTTTCCAAGTCTGCAATACTGTCCTTACCACTGGTCCTTAGTTTAATCTTTCCGTTATTAAAATATTTTTCATCAGCAATACCGTATGCAGTATCCTTGGTCAATCCTGTAAAACCACTACTTTTACCAGACAAATATTGTTCAAGTTTATCGGGCTGTTGCTTTTCAGACACAATTAAATCATTCATCCTCCCTGCCAACATCATATCATCATAACTCTCAAACGGCTTTGGATATCTCTTCTTCACAAACTCCTTACGAACTTGTTGCAAAGTTTTTTCTTTTTTCACATCATCGACACTTTTATTATCTTCATCACGTTTTTTTGCAAAGTCATCCGCCCTTGAATTTATTTCATAAACCATTTTATTATCAACACAGGCAATCACAAACGCATCCAACGCATGATGATAATGATTCGTGCGATCTTTTTTTCTGCTAGACACCTTCATAAATTCATCATCTGAAATATTTTTCAACTCCGCTTCTATACGTTTTTTATCTCGCTTTGGATTAAAATCAGGTTCTTCATTATAAAGACGTTCGACAATCCTTTCTTCTATAATGTCACGTTGCCAATTCTGAACTGACCATTTATCATAATCAACAGGCAAACATCCATTTACACCCCAAACATCCTTGAACAAACTTGTCATTGAACCATTGCTTGCAATTACATTTGGCAATCGTTGTTTTTCACCCCCAGAATACCCAATACAAATATACGATAAATAGTCACGTGCCACCTTACATAAATACCTTGTATCATTCAAATCACGTGCCTTAAATTCTTTATTGATATGTTTTTCTGCATCTGCTTCAAATCGCCACGCAAAAGAACAAAAAACAAACGGAACAACCTTTCCTTCCTTTAATACTCTCAACTCTTCCTTGCGTTGTGCCTCAGTTTTTCTGGCATCATCCGCCTCCCTTGCCCAACTTTTTGCCCGTTCTAATTGCACTGGCGTTAAATATTGATATGGTAATCTACTACCTTTTGCAAGATTATTACTTTTCTTGGTCAAAATTTTATTTGCCCAAGTATCGTCACCACCAACAGCCCTTGGGATAATATGCTCTATCTCATATTCAGGCGACAAGGCATCGCGTAAACTAATTATTGGCTCATTTGAAGAATCATAATAATCATACCGCTTTATATCATTCTTAGGATGCAAATTTTTCCACACTTTATATCGCTCCATCTCCCCAGCAGACACAACACTGTCATACGACCGTCCTAAAGCTTTATTAACCTCTCTACGTGCCAATATATTGTCTTGCTGATTTTGCCATTGCCTACGTTTATAGGCCGCCAAAGCCTTTTTTCCCATCTTCAAATCACGTGCCATTTCAATAACAATACTATACGGATGACCATATTTTTCGATTATTGCATTAACAAGCAAACGCAATTGATTCAAGCCAATATGCACAGTCACATTTCCAATTTTTCCATTCGTCAAAGACTCTGGGAATAACTTTCTATAATCAGGTAATGTCCTTGGCGGATTATATCCAAATACATGATAAGGTCTAATCACAGTATGTTTACCGTATATTTTAATTGCCGCCTCATGCCACTTTGCACCATCTTTCATCAATGGCAAAACCTTTTCTATCGCCTTAGCAGATAAATCTGAATACCCCTTGGTCAATGAAGAATGTTTTTTTATCAATCTATCAAGCAAAACCTCATCGTGAATCCCCATTTCACACAAACACTTCTTGCTTTCTTCTTTAGTTTTATAATAAGCCGTTATTTCCGAAACAATCTGCTCTTGTTTTTTTAGACCAAACTCAAACCACACCTCACCAAACACAGAATCGGCAGACATAATCTTACTTGTCTTATTACATAACAATCCACGATTACCATTTTGCTCCAGATTAAACCTACCTGTCAAATTCAAATGTTCTCGAATTTTTTCGAACGACAATCGACAATTATCATCTATCAAATGTTTTACTGCGTTCGGATTCATTAACATATGATATATTGCCAACCTATGCTCGTCAGACAACGACTTCCCATCCAATTCTAAATTATTTACATCCTGCAATATTCTATATTCCTGATACAACGGATGCCATTTCGCAACTCTATTTTCTTCTTGTTCAAATTTACATTTTCCCGGTTCCTGCCGTGCCAAAGGCCGTTGAAAATATATAATCTCATCACACAACTCTTGCTTCAATTTATCTGTCAAAACATCTGGATAAAAACCCTGCTGCACATCCCAAATTTTATCAAATTCCTCCTGATACAACTTTCTACTTGGAAACCCGGAACTTTGTCCTACATTAGCATCCAATGCTGTAAATCTTAGGCTTGCCGTATATTTACTTTTTTCGCATTTTTTATACAAATATTGTCCCAAGGTTTCACATCCCTCCTTTGCTATATCAGAACGCAAAACCTCAACCCGTTTATTCACATCATTTACTTCTTTTTGAGTATCTACCCCATCCTTCTGGACATCTGATTTTTCTTCTTGTCGCTTTTCGTTTTTCCCCACATCAACATCCTGATTACGTTTACCAGAATAACCACGATGCTTTGACAAATGCCACAAGACTCTACCCAATTCATACAAAGAAATCTGTTTTTCTATCGCATCACTACGTAATTTATACGGATTTGTTTTATTATCATTACCCGCCCCAGGATTCAAAAATTCAGACAATAAAAATTTATCATCTGGCAACAACCCAACAGTAATCAACTTCGCCAACAATTGCTTTCTACGCTTTTTCTTGCGACTATTTTGAACCCGTTGCTGTCTCTTTTCAGCACGAACACTTGCTAAACTCCTTACCCCTGTTTGTTCATGTTCTTGTCCATCGGGAAAGATACGAACACCCATATCAACCAAACGAATAATTTGGTCATCTTGCCCCAACTCAACGACTGCCCAGCCTAATGAAGTGCTTCCTAAATCTAATCCCAACTTATATTTCATATACTTCATAAAAACACCCCTTTTTATATCAAAATATATATTATCCCAGAATTGGAACGAAATCAAATTGTTTGACAAAACCAACAAGTTTGCTATAATCGCAATGGTGAGAATTTAACACTATCAATATCAGATTGGAATTAGATGTCTAGTCGTTAATAAGAATCTTTCGTTTTCGAAAGAAGATTTCACCATTAAAAATGGACACTTCGGTGTCCATTTTCTTTATACAATATCAGACCAGCAAGATTATTCATCCGCAAAACCACGAACAACATCCAACAACCGAACCATCGCCAACGTGTCCTGTCCGCAATATTCACGTAAATTTTGCATCATTTTTTCTGATTTTTCTGGCGACTGCTGCCCCAACATAAATTCCATAAATTCTTCGCTGGCCTGACCACCATTACAAATCCCCATACCCTCATACGTCATATCTGGCACAAAGGTTGGCAAGGTCTTTTTTATTGAATAGCTGCCCATTTGGCACGGCCGATATAAAAATCTATCTTTGAACGGATTCATTAAATCAACCACCCTATCATTTATCGCCCGCAACGCATCGGCATACTCTGGAAAATCAATCGCCATCATTTCATTTGCAGTTTTTTCAAAGGACTTGTTATAAACAATTACCGCCCCTTCTTCACCAATCGACGCTATCAATTTTTTTATCAACCCTGGGCGTGGGTCAGTGCCAAACACATCATGCAGATATTCAAAATGTTCCAACTCTGCCCCAGGCTTTCGTTGCACATGCAACGAAAATTGAAAACAAATCTGCTGATATGCACGTGAATTATCAAACATCGGCACTGCTGATTGGACAGATTCATAATCTAAAAAATACAGCGGATATTTTAATCCCGAAACAAATTCCTTTAACGCATTTCTATCTATCAATTCTACATTATCCAAAAATACTTCTATATCACCAGCATGCAATTGACGTGCATACAATTCTGCTGGCACATTTTTCAAATCCACCCCATATTTTTCATAGACCTCATCAGCAAGTTTTCCACGAAATACATTAAACACAGAATATTCTGGCACATCCTTCCAGCAATGATATTTATATCCACATTCATAAAATTTATTGCATTTTACCTTGGATATCGCAATCCCCAATTCCGATTCATCCAACAAAGCCCGTAATCGTGCAACTTCTTTTTCAACTGTTTCCATATCTTGCATTTCTTCATCAACAGAATTCAACTGAAACAACTGTTGCAAATCCAACTCGCCACAACGAACATATTTATTATTCAGCGTCAACACGCCACAACCAGAAATTTTAACACCAGCTCTCTCACAAACATATCGTTGAAACGAAACATCCAGCACATGATACGGATGCACGTCGGTGGTTGACTTTACCTCTATAATAGACCATGTTCCATCACCATTATTTTTTAATATATCAACAGCACAATATTCACCTGTTTCTGTTGCGAACGTCGCCTCATAAACATACGACACACCTTTGTCCATTGCTTTTTTAGTCTGAATCAAGGCCTCTTCTTCCCATGGTTTTGCAGTAATCCGAACGCCACCTGGAAATCTATCACACGCCAATTCTCCAACTGCTGTTCCCCGTTCAAGAACAGAATCGTTTTTTTCTGGGATTAAATCTTTACGAAAATTCTTGAACCACAATGCATTTGGACATTTTAATCCCAACACATAATCAGATTTTGAAATTCTTATCATACCAACACCCTAATATGAACACAAAAACCGCCCATCAGGCGGCTTGTTTTACCTACATTGCATCTGGCACACGCAGCCCCATCAAATCAATTGCACTCAACAACGTTTTCTGTGCTTGACCAACAATATACAATCTAGCCTGTTTTGTCGCCAAATCAATATCATCACGCAAAATTGGACAATGATGATAGAACGTATTTATATCCTGGCACAAATCATATGTATAATTTGCGATTAAATCTGTTGCACGACGTGCAAAAGCATTTTCAACAACACGTTCAAAATCCATCAAACGCAACATCAAATTACGTTCTTCTGGTTGCAATGCGTATCCATCAATATTTGATACGACATTCATCGCTTCTGCTTTCTTTACCACAGAATTCAAACGCACCGCAGTATATAAAATATACGGCCCTGTGCGTCCTTCGAATTGTGTAACCGCATCTGTATCAAACACATAGTCTGATTTTACATCATGCATCAAATCATTAAATTTCAATGCCGCCAATGCAATCATTTCAATGGTTTCATCTGGTAAATTCTTACCTGATTCTTCCGCACGTTTACGGACGGAATCTGCAACCATATCAACCATTTCGTCCAAACTTGGAACATTTCCATCACGTGTCTTAAACGGCTTGCCATCTGTTCCAGTAATTGTTCCAAAACCGATATGTTGCAAATTTGCAGTATCCAGACCTGCCAATTTTGCCGCACGGAACACCTGGGTAAAATGCAAATTCTGACGACTGTCTGTAAAATAAACAATATCATCAGGATTATCTGTTTTTGTTCTGTAATAGATTGCCGCCAAATCCGCTGCTGCATACGTTTGGGCCCCTGTACTAGAACGCCACAATACAGGTGGCATTGGTGCTGTATCAGATTCCAATTTTACTGGAATAATATCTGCACCATCATCATGCACCAACAGATTTTTTTCTTCTAAAATCTTTTGCACATCTGGCACATATTCTGCAACCAAACGTTCACCTTTGTTTTCATCAAATGGCAAGATATTCAAGCGAACCAAAATCTTGGAAATCTGACTTAACGACATTGGAGCAAAATCATTATAGATTTTATTATATTCAGGATTCCCGTTTTGCAATTCAACCGTTATTTTTTGTGCTTTTTCTAACCAGTCTTTGTCTTCCTTGGCACGTGCAGACGACGCTGGATACATTGCATTTATATCATCTGCATCTTTTGGCATACCATATTCCAAAATCCAGGCAATAATCAACCCCATTGGCCGTCCCCAATCGCCCATATGATTATACGACTTTGTTTTATGCCCCAAGAAACGTGCGATACGATTAAAAGTATCCCCAACAACCGTTGTTCGCAAATGTCCAATATGTAAATTTTTTCCGATATTATAACTGCCGTAATCCATATCAACCGTCACAGGCGAAAAACTATTATCTTTTGCCACCGCATACGCATCAGGATTTACCAAGAATTCATCTTTTAACTTTATATTGATAAATCCAGGCCCTGCAATTGAAACACTTTCTACAAAATCCAATTCTTCTAATTTTGGAGAAATCAGACCTGCGATATCACGTGGCGACTTCTTTAACAGTTTAACCAAAACCATTGCGACATTGGTTGAAAAATCCCCAAATTCTCGAATTTTTGGCACTTCCACAACAACGTTTTTTAAAACATCATCTGCCAAAACTTCTTTAAAAGCATCAATTTCCTGAATTTTCGTTTTAATATTATCAGAAATAAAATTATATACGTTCATATTATATACCTCGCAAATTATCCTGTATATAATATCCTATATTTTTCCAATATTCAACCAAATCAAATAAAATTTTCAGCCAAATCAATTCGTTCTTATACACAAACCACACCTAACGGGTCTTTACAAAATCCAGTATTTGATTCCACACAGCAAATTTATCTTTTTCGTCCAAAATATCGTGCCGCATTTTTGGATAAACAGAACTGCTTACATTCTTATATCCAACCCGTTGCATTGACTTTACCGCCTTGTCAAACTTTTGCTTAGAAATCATAATTGGGTCATCAGCCCCTGAAATAAACAATACCGGCATTTCAGGATTTGCGACACACCAGCCACGCAGATTATACGTTTCTTCCATCATCTTCATTAGGTTATTTATTCCATTTATGGTAAACTTGAAATTACACTGTGGCATATTCCTAAAATTCCGCCTAGCCTCTGGGTCCGAACATATCCACGCACTTGGACCTTCTGCAACAAATTTCCTGTTATAAAAATTATCCGCCATATCTTGCAAGACGCCAGAATTTCGCCTTTCAAGTCCATAAGCACACGCAACATCCGTCATAATTCTAGCAACAACCGACAATGCAACATTACTTGGGCTGCTGCACACAATCAGCCCCGCCAACCCTGAATCATCTTGCTTGGCATAAATTCGTGCAGCCATCGACCCCATACTATACCCCAGCAAATAAACGGGCACACTTGGGAAAAGCTTCATTCCCCACTCTGTAACGGTTCGAATATCTTCAACCATTGCCTTGTATCCACCGGAATAAAAATACCCACGGTCATTTGGTTCTTTTATACTTTGACCATGCCCCCTTAAATCCGACGATATACACGCAACCCCATTTTGTGATAAAAAATCCATCACAGGTGCAAACTTTTCTTTGCAACAACACATACCATGCACCAGATGAACCACCGCCTTGGGTGTTTCAATTGGACAACTAACAACAACGGCCAATTCTAAATCATCAAACTTTGAATTTAATTTCAACGTTTTCATAAACCAATCACCGATTTATCAGAGAAAAATATCACAAAAAACCAATCTATCAACAAGAAAATATTACTAAAAAACGCCGCACAAAGCGACGTTTTTAATCTCTGGTCGGGGCGACAATGAGTAGATTTTGCAAGCAACGCACCGCAAAATCGTCAGGAATGCCCCGCAGGTTTGGCGCATTCTGCGCAAAACCGAGGGAAAGATTCGAACATGACAAAAGAATTTTGTCGTTTGAATCCGTACGTTCCACCAAAATAAATAAAAATACCGCATCACAAGTGCGGTATTTTTGTTTATCTCTGGTCGGGGATATCAGACAAATTTCGAACTATTTATTACAACGACATTCTAAATCTGCGTCCGGCATTAAATATCGTCATTGAAAACATAGAAAACGAATACGGTAAGAATTGGCACATTAAAACAAGCCGAGAAAATTCCCGGCCCGCCTTGTAAAAAAGCATTCTTTCTATATGTGGCCACACATCTATCCCCTTACCCATAGGGGGGGGATGGTATACAGATATGCTATATTAACGTTCCCTGTGCACGAGTGCGTGTTAGTTTGCTGTGCGCCAATATGTCCTGAATGTTGGCATTTTGGTCACGCAAGGCATAGAAATTACTGCCGGTCAATAACACATACGACCATTCACAGCCCATACGTTCTGATTCGGGCAATTCATTTATCTTGGCCACCCAGTCAACCGCACTGGTTTCTTTACTGCACACATCGGCCGTTTTTGCCCTGTCATCACCTTTGGTTTCTACGACATACATTTTATTGCCGATTTTTACCATAAAGTCCGGATGATAGGTTCCCAACATGCCGTCTTGGCGTAAATAACGCAAGTGTGCAAACGTATGCTTGTGCTCATCAATTTTTATCAGACGTTCAACGGCACTATCCGCATCGCAATATTCCAGAAAATCTTTTTCCAGTTTT
>JAZTYU010000004.1:0-9725 GCA_045637165.1 Candidatus Enterousia sp.
GGTCTTCAACATATAACCAACAGCACCCCAACCACTGTGGTGGGGTAAAAATAACGGTGCGAACGGCACCGATTTTCACATCGGATTACGATGCAGAACGCACCGACTGTATACAAGGCTTTTCTAAGGCCCCAAACCCAAATCCCTTTGGATTCACATACATTTTAATACAAAACGAAAAAAATACAAATAAAAACTTTTAAGCCACAAAAATATCTTATAAAAAATCGCCCGATTGGGCGATTTTAATCTTTAGAAACCGAAAACCATACGCTGTTTTGACTGACGCTTTTTTTCATTACGAACGGCTTCTTCCTTCAAACGTTTGCGTTTAGTTGTTGGTTTTTCGTAACGCTGACGTTCTTTCATTTCACGATACAGACCTTCTTTTTGCGATTTACGTTTTGCAACACGCAACGCCTGTTCAACGTTATTATCACGAACCAGAACTTTTACCATCGGTTATTCACCCCCTTTAACGCAACTTATCCTGTTAGACTCAAAGAAAAGGGACTTGCGTCCCCTCCCCCTAATTTATTTTGGTGGAGCCAATCAGACTCGAACTGACGACCCCCTGCTTGCAAAGCAGGTGCTCTACCAACTGAGCTATGACCCCAAAACTTTGCACTTTCATAACGAAAGCGAACACATTTTATACATTTTAAAACACAATGTCAACCTAAAAAATAAATCAAATCCAATAATATTTTTAACACTAGACAAAATTCCATACACTGCTTATAATACCAGCATTATGGTTAAGAAAATATCTAATAAAATAAAAGCCTTTGTCAAAGGCGACGAATCAAACGGCCGCATCAAGTGGTCATTATACGGGCGTGTATGGCGTGAAATTGGCAAACCATACTGGAAATGGCTGGTTGCCGGGATAATCTTTACAGTTCTTGCCGCTGCAGCAGAGGCATACACCATAACCATTGTTCAACAGGTTGTGGACAAGGCCTTTATTGAAAAAAGCATAAATGCTGTTTATTGGCTGGGCATTCAGGTTATCGTTGCATTTGGTGCCAAAGGAACATTTACCTATGCCAAGGCGTTAATTATGTCCAAGGGCGGTCTGCTGGCCAGTGCAGATTTACAAAAGAAAATTTACAAACACATGACCCACATGAATCTGGCCCGTTTTTACGCCGATGGCATTGGCAAAAACTTGAACTATTTCGGGGTCCAGGCTGGTGCTGTTCTGAACCTGGTCACAGGCACAATAATAAAAGTAGTGCAAGACATTGCCACCTTGGCTATGACATTGGCTTTGATGTTCTATTATGCACACCAAATGTGTATTGTTTTAATGTTCCTGACACCTGCGATTATGATTCCGATGGTTGTAATTATGCGTAAACGTCGCAAACTATCCCGTCAATCGTTTGGCATTGCAAACAATGTTTCTCAACAATTAAATCAGACACTGCACGGCATTAAAACAATCCAGGCCTTTGCCGCCGAAGAACGTGAAGAAAAAAATTTCGCCCGTGTTCTAAATTCTTCTATGGTCAACGCATACAAAAGCACCCAGGCCAATGCCCTGCGTTCACCATTGATGGAATTTATGATTTCAATTGGCCTGTGCATTGCAATGATTATGGGTGGTCATTTTATTGCCAGTGGTGCAATTACAACGGGTGATTTTACTGCATTCTTGCTGGCCCTAACGGCGGCTTACAAGCCTGCAAAATCAATCACCAGCACTGGCGACACACTGCAACACGGACTGTTGGCAGCAGAAATCTTGTTCCAATTCCTGGACAGCAAACCAGATATTACCGATTCGCCTGATGCCCGTGAAATCACAGCAAAAAATCTGTCTGTTGGATTCCACAATGTATCATTTGCATACAATCCAAATGAACCTGTCCTGAAAAATATCAACCTAAATGTTCCAGCCGGCAAGGTTTGTGCCTTGGTCGGTCCGTCTGGGGGTGGTAAAACCACGCTATTTAACCTGTTGGAACGTTTTTACGAACCACAAATTGGTAAAATTACAATAAACAAAACTGACATCAAGAAATATACACTGCAATCACTTCGCCACAGCATTGCCGAAGTTTCACAATCCGTATTCCTGTTCAACGGCACAATCGAAGACAATATAAAATACGGCCGCCCTGACGCAACAGATGACGAAGTTATTGCCGCCGCCCGTGCTGCAAATGCACACGATTTCATTACAGAATTCCCAGACGGCTATAAAACATCCGTTGGAGAGGGTGGCGGATTACTGTCTGGCGGTCAAAAACAACGACTCGCTATTGCACGTGCAATATTAAAAGACGCACCTATCTTGCTGCTGGACGAAGCGACATCTGCCCTGGATACACAAAGCGAAAAACTAATCCAATCAGCATTAAACGACCTGATGCAGGGGCGCACGACTTTTGTGATTGCACACCGCCTGTCAACAATTCTGGACGCAGACATAATTTGTGTTATCAAAGACGGTCAAATTGTTGAAATGGGAACAGATGCACAATTGTGCGAATTGGATGGTGAATACAAAAAACTGCGTGATATTCAATTCAAAACCGAATCGAAAAAAACAAAAAAATAAAAACAACTATGGGGGGACAACGGCATCAGAGAATAAAAATATATAAACAGGATAACAAATGAAACAAAAAACAACATTTAACATCAAAGAATACATAAAAAACATATCACCTGATTTATTAAATAATCCTGATATCCGTTCTGCCATCGAACAACTAAAAAATGCTGCCACCCTGCTGGCGACACAAATTTCACAACACATCACGTATAACATATTGCAAGACACGGTCCTAGCGGTTCGCCCTGCCCCTATATCAGGACCTGCACAGCAAAAAAACACACGCAAAACAAAATCTTCGTCTGCCAATTGGACAAATGCGACCAAGCCTGCACTGTCATCCGCCTTGTTTTACAGAAAAAAACATAACCTGCCCGTCGAACCAGAATTACAACAGGCCTTGGCCGCAGCATTCCCAGGATATGACCCTGCAACACACACAATAAAAAAGACATTTACAAAACGGGCTGTCCGCACTACAAACTGGGCCAAATCCTCTAAACAAACACTATGTGCCGCCCTGGGCTATCGCAACAGACGTAATCTGCCCGTCGAACCAGAATTAAACGATGCATTGGTTGCAGCATTCCCGGGATATGACCCTGCCCTAAAAAAAATAACAAAACGCACACGGGCAAGACGCATCACAAATACAGATTGGTCAACCAAAACCAGACGCCAATTACAAGTTGCTTTTTATAATCACAAACACACAAACAAACCAATTTCCGCTGAATTCAATAACGCACTTGTTGCAACTTTCCCAAATTATGATGCTGAAAAACAAAGCTTTGTCAGAATTAAAAAGCAAAAAAAGGCACAAACACCACAAAAATCTGCAAGCACACCAGACCTTGATGCAGCGCAACACAACGACATACAGGCACAAACACCACAAAAATCTGCAAGCACACCAGACAAAAAATTACAAAACGCAATATTACCACTATATTCTAAAAAAACCATCAGTGGAAACTACTGCTTGGTATTTAACGACGGCACAAGCGAAAGAAATCTGCTAACAGCATCGAAAATACCATACGAACTATATTTCTTGGACACAAAAACCAAGACCGCAATTGTTCGTAAAATGTCAAACAAACAAAATACCGTATTTTATTTGCTAAATTATACCAGCGGCAAACTGTTCCAGGATACAGCGACAGGCGTTCAACATGTTGCCTATACAGAAACAACACACGACATATACACAAAAAAACATCGTGACAGTTCACAGTATTTTTTGCACCTGACACGGAACGGCAAAACAAACGAACATGTCCTGCAATTACCACATGACGCAAAAACACTACGTCCAGGCGAAACAATCATAATTGATGATAACGGAAATATAACAACACACCCACTTGTAATATTAGGCTCTGCCTCTGAACACCAGCAACAAAATGAAATTATCAAAAAAATAACAACACCTGCAAGCATACCTACCTCTCAAACAACAGAAACGGTTGCCGCCAGTATAACCCCAGAACAACCAGCACAAAGAACACCATCTGTTCCAAAAAAAGCTACAACAAATACAAACCTATTGTCTGTAACGATAAAACCAGTTAAAACAACACTTGATGGGACCTATAACGATGTCTTTGTAAACGGCAAAAAAATTCTGTCCAATCACTTTAACACAGAAATCAAATTGCTAATGAATGACACAATCTTGGCAATACATGGCATCGTCACCGACAATCACGACCTGCCCCAGACACCAATCTGGCAGGTATATGGACCAGACCTACGTTCACGCATCGCATTACAAAAACAAAAATTCAGTGGCTATAACATTCACGCAAAATATGTCACAGAAACTGCCAATGGTCTGCGAATGGAATTGTCCAATCGTTGTTCATGCCTATTAAAAACAGAACGCTTGCTAAAAGAAGCCGGACAAAAACGCTTCGTCATCCAAGATGAACACACCCGATAATTTCGCAAAATGAAGTTGGAATCAAACGGAATTTTAATTAGCCTGCGTCCATTAAACGAACGTGATTCCATCGCCCGTATATTCACCTATGAATACGGCATCATAGTTGGCGTTATGCGTGGGGCAATCGTTGCAAAAAAAAACAAACCACTGATTGGTCAATATGGCAATGCGACATGGAACGCACGCCTTGATTCACAACTTGGTGTTTTTCACTGGGAATCAGAAAAAAATTTATCCACCCCACTAATCACAGACATCAAAAAACTATCTGCGATGAATGCAGCGTTTGATATTTTATCCACACTGCTGCCTGAACATGAACCCTATAAAAATTTGTATAACGAAACAATAAAACTATTAAACGACATACAATCAACACCAAACAAAGCGTACTTAAATTGGGAAATCCAATTATTACGTGAACTTGGGTATGCACTTGACCTGTCAAAATGTTCTGGCTGTGGTGCAACAACGAATTTGAATCACTTATCTCCCCGCACAGGCCGTGCCGTATGCGACAAATGTGCCACCCCATACATAAATAAATTATATAAATTGCCCCTAAATCTACCAACAACCCTTCGTTTCCTAGAAAACGTTTGCCAACAACAAGGCACCCAGATTCCAACAATGCGTGCGATACTGAAATTGGCATAAAATTTACAGATTTATTCCTTGCGATTTTATAAAATTTTGCTATTGTAAACCTGTTCAACACAATAAGGAGAAAAAAATGACTTGGACAATCTTAGTATTAGTTCTGGCAGTCGCCTTGTTTATGTTCGGCGGCAAACTGCTGAAACAAGACGCAAAAAAACCAGCACCTGGCATCATGTGGGCAAAAAAAGCAATCAAATTACTTGCTATTATTATGATTGCGGGCAGTGTATGCCGTCTGTATGTTCCATATTACTTGACCAGCGTAAATCCTGGAATCTTGCAAGAAATAGTTGAAAGTATGCAGGCCCAACAGAACGCCGAAAAGAACAAAGCAATCCGCAACCACGTTCGCAAAAAATCATTTGAAATGACAGAACACGCCCCAATTTTGGGTAATCGTGAAGCAAAAAAGACAATTTATGTTTGGACTGCTGCATCATGTGGCTATTGCCGTCGTGTTCATGGCGAATTGGACCGTGTGTTAAAATCACGTGATGACGTTCGTGTTGTTATCAAAAACTTCTCTATCCACGGCACCATGAGTGATGGTCCAGCACGTGCAATGATTGCTGCCAACATCCAGGATGCAGACAAAGCAGCAAAGTTTGTTGATATGATTATGACACGTGAATATCGTCCATCAGAAAACATCCAAGACCAAACAAAATTGGCCGAAGCGATTGAAAAGAATCTGATGAAATTCGCAGAAGAAGCAGGTTTGGACACAGCAAAATTAAAAGAAGATATGACCAGCGAAATCGTTGAAACAGAATTGGCAAATGTTCGTGATTTGGCAAATCAATTTGAAATCACTGGCACACCATTCTTGATTATCGGCGAAGAAGCATTCCCAGGTGCAATCCCAGCTGACCAAATCAATTCTGCATTGGATAAATAATAATAAAGTCCCCCAAACGGGGGATTTTTTTTAGAACAACAAAATACCCCACAAACAATATGGGGCTTTTTTATTTGGCTTATCTACCTTTAACAAATTTTCGCAATCGACCAAGCCATGTCATACGCTGTTGCTGCACCTCCACCAACGCCATCGCCCGTAAAACAACATCATTATCTGAATTGATAAAATTCTCATTAGCAATGAAATAATCATTCATCACAGAAAAATAATCATCTTCAACACGTTTCAAATCAACAACTGTAAATTTTGGATTCTTATCTATCAATTCCCGTGCCTTGGCCAATGCAAGACACATATCACCATATGCTTGACTTATACGTGCCAATTCAATTTCATAAAAACCTGGTGTTCTTTTGTTATTCATAGCCGAAATATATTAAACACAAAAAAACTTTTGTCAAGGCAATATAAAAAAACTTGTAAAAAGATATATTTTACCTATATATATCATAAATTAGCGAATCGGCTTTTAGTATGGTATAATTTCACATAAAATAAGGGGTTTTGTATTATGGCACTAATACCAATGGTTATCGAAGAATCACCACGTGGCGAACGTTCGTTTGATATTTATTCACGCCTGTTGCGTGACCGTATTGTAATGGTCAACGGTCAGATTGAACCAACAATGGCAAACAGCATTGTTGCCCAGCTGTTGTTCTTGGAATCTGAAAATCCAAATGCGGACATTTCTATGTATATCAACAGCCCTGGCGGCGATGTATCTGCTGGCTGGGCCATTATGGACACCATGCAGTATATCAAGGCCCCCGTATCAACAATCGGCATGGGTTTGGTTGCGTCAATGGGTTCTGTTCTGTTGGCAGCTGGCGAAAAAGGCAAACGCTTTGTTCTGCCAAACACACAAATAATGATTCACCAACCATTGGCTGGTGCCCAGGGTCAAATTACAGACATGGAAATTCAAATGACCCAATATCAAAAGAACAAAAAAATGTTAATAAAACAGATGTCTGACTTCACGGGCAAATCCGAACAAGAATTGTTTGACGCAATGGAACGTGATAATTGGATGGACCCAACCCAGGCCCAAGAATTTGGTCTGATTGATAAAGTATTAGAACGCAAATAATCATATTTAATGGGATTTCAGATATGAGTGACGAAAAAACACCAACACCAGAAAACAATCATCAGTTTTGCAGTTTCTGTGGCAAGGCTGTTTACGAAGTAAAAAAACTGGTCAGTGGACGCAACGTATGCATTTGTGACGAATGCATCAATCTTTGCAATGACATCATGGCCGACGACACCCGTCAACAGGTCAGCAAAGAAGCAACAAAATTACCAACACCGTCCCAGATTTATAATTTCCTGAACGAATACATCATCGGCCAGGAAACAGCAAAACGCACATTATCTGTTGCGGTGTATAATCACTATAAACGTCATAATGTTGCAGCATCATCAAATATCGAAATTCAAAAATCAAACGTTCTTTTAATTGGTTCAACAGGAACCGGTAAAACCTTGTTTGCCCAGACGTTGGCACGTATACTGGATGTTCCATTTGCAATCGCAGACGCAACCACCTTGACCGAAGCCGGCTATGTCGGCGACGACGTAGAAAGCGTTTTGACCCGACTGCTACAAAATGCAGAATTTGATGTTGAACGTGCCAGCCGTGGAATTATTTATATCGACGAAATAGATAAAATCTCTCGTAAATCAGAAAACCCATCACTGACCCGTGACGTTTCCGGCGAAGGCGTCCAACAGGCATTATTAAAACTAATCGAAGGCACGATTGCAAACGTTCCTGCTGGTGGGGCTGGCCGCAAACACCCAGGCGAAGCAACCGTCCAACTGGACACCAGCAAAATATTATTCATCTGTGGCGGTGCATTTGATGGGCTAAACAAAATTATCGGCAATCGCACCTGTGAACGCCGTGGCATTGGCTTTGGTGCACACGTTGAATCCGCCGAAGAACGCAAAAACAGAAATTTCCTGGCCGATGTAGAACCCGAAGACCTGGTAAAATTCGGCATTATTCCCGAATTGATTGGCCGCTTGCCTGTTATCACAACCTTGCAAGAACTAGACGAAGCCGCACTGGTAAAAATCCTGACCGAACCAAAAAATGCCGTTGTGAAACAATTCACAGCGATGTTGGAAATCGACGGTGTAAAACTGACCATAACCGACGATGGCCTATCTGCCATTGCCAAGATTGCTGCCCAGCGTAAAACGGGTGCACGTGGGCTACGCAGTATCCTGGAACGTGTTCTGCTGCAACCAATGTTCGATGCCCCAGACCAAGACGACCTGGCAGAAATAGTAATTGATGCCGATGTAGTAAACGGCAAGAAAGAACCTATCAAGGTCAAGTCAGAGGCAAAAAAAGCAGCATAAATAACATTCAAACAAGAAAAAACATCTGAACGAAAATATAAAAGCCGTCGCTTTGACGGTTTTTTTGACTTATTCACAACAAAATTATAGGAATAAAAATATGTTGACAAATGATTTTTGTGTGCTAAAATCTCCGTTAGTAAAATAAAACAAAAAGGATTTTATATGTCAAATTGCATAAATATGCATTGCCCACACGTAAACAGCGAAACAGGTGCATGCTCATTCAAAGGCGACTGCATTGTAAAAAAATATAACCTGGCTGAAATGAATACAGTCAATAAATTCTTGCGTCGCACAACGGCCCAAGAAAACGCTGAAAAACTGATGAAAACAGCTGCCTTATCAACTATCAAGGTTGTTCCACAGGCTGATTTTAATCCATTCCAACGTGGCAACGGCTGTATGTTGGCAGAAATGTCAGACAGCGTAAAAACACGCTAATACAAAACACTCCAGCTGGATTCATGTATCAAAAAAGTAAAAACCCCAGGCTTACGCCTGGTTTTTTTTTACATTGACAAAGACTCAGCCTTACGCCAGCAGAAAAATTTTTTGTCATTCCTGTGAAACCAGGAACAGGACAAAATCATAATTCCACCCACCTTTGTCATTCCCGCGAAGGCAGGAATAGGGTCTTAAATCCATCAAAATCCTTATCATTGCGTGCAAAGCATAGCAATCCAGCCAATCCCACCACCCTTGTCATCCCTGCCCAATCCAGAAACAAAAAAAAATACCACAAAAAAAACCCCCAAACGGGGGATTTTTATTGTGTGTATCCACAATCGGGCGAATAAACAAAGGTTCCAACCGAATCACCACCAACCAAATTTATCTTGCAACTGGTAATCCCTGTCCCACCATTACTTTTATACTGTAAATTCGAATACGATGTCAAATCCGATGTTTTGGAATATGTTGGACACTGCTCACAAAAATATTCCCCCGCACTAGTAGAGTTCCCATTAAGTCCAAAATCTTGAGTCCACTCCGTTGTATCTCCAACTTCTTCTGGACACCCCTGTTCAACAACACCACCATCATACCCACCATCGCCCCATATGGGTGTATCCAGCCAAAATCCTTCTGGCACAATCGAAACGCTATTGCTCGACGGCCAATAAGAACTTCACCCACATCGTTCAAAAATTCTGCGAACAAAAACAGCATGTCCTACATAAGGAGATAGTGTCGACGCTTCTGAAAAATAACAATATGCCGCCGACACTCCCGACCCTGTTCCAGTAGTT
>JAZTYU010000005.1:0-90031 GCA_045637165.1 Candidatus Enterousia sp.
CCCTAAAAATTAGTTGTTTGAAACGATAGTTAATATATTCAATTTACTTTTTTGATTTTTGGTGATAGAGTCATGAAATGATTCCAATGAGAATTGGGTCGAGACTGTGATAAGTCTTTAGTATCTGCGGTGCGACTTTGCATCGTTATCGGATGTAATGGTGCATTTTTGCGCCGTTTATCACCCTTGTCCATATGGTCAAGGGAGTCGTTGGTTATAATGGTTAATTCCAAAAGGCCACGAAATCATATCAGATACTATGATTTATCACCTCCCTTCGACCACCAATTCTGTTGGTGGTTAAATTTTTTTTATAAAAGGGGTGAAAAATGAAATTTCTGCATCATATGATTTTGTTGGCTATAACTTTGTTTTGTGTCCCGGCCAATGCAAATTTTAATACTACCTGTCAAAATATTGGTGGGTATGTTTATTGTAATACATATGATTATGGTTCTGGTTTTACTTCAAATTATGGGGCTAATTGGGGTAATTCTTTTTTGTCAGGATTTAACACAGGTATGCAAGCGAAAAAAAATGCAATAGAAACTCAAAACGCATTGCTACAACAACAAATCCTGTTGCAACAAGCACAACAAATGGCTCAGTCATCGCAACCACAATTATCATCATGTAAAATAGATAAAATTATAGGAAAAGCATTTCCTGTTGGACGCGTCGAGCTTGTTTTAACAAGGGTTTCAAGTGATAAGTATCAGATTGTTGGTACAGATGCATACATTTTAACAAAAGATTGTTTTAGATATATGGAAAACCATCCGGTAATTGCAGACATAAATTATTCACCAAGTGATAGAATTTACTTTAAATAAATAGTAAAACACGCACTTTGTCAGGACTGCTCTGTCGTTATTTAAATTGAAAAAGCGTCAAATGATTTTTATAAAAAAAGTGTAATCAAAGATCATAAAAATCGCTACACACCAAGCTTTGCTTGGTGTTTTTATGTCATAAATTTGGCCATAACAAATATTGCTTTTACATGTTAAGATTATTATAAATCAAAACAAAAGGATATAACTATGTACGAAAATTTTAACAACAATGACATATTAGCCGTCGGGGGCCTGAAAATGATTTTAGACCTTAAGCAAATAGACAAAGAAACCGCAGATCGCATAGAGCTGTTGATTAAATCTTGGATACGTCAACAACTTAATGACTACAGACAATATATAATAACGGGTGGTCGAAATACTTTGTACCCTGGTTTTGTACGTGGACTTCGCTTGTCGGCATTATATCTTGATGACCAGGATTTACAAAAAGAGGTTTCTAAATTCCTGGACGAACCAAATATGAAAAACCTTGAAGACATCATACACAAACTCGATGAATCAATAGCAAAAAAACAATTAGACAAATTATTGAAGAAGAACAAATAAACAACCGCCCAAATGGGCGGTTGTTTTATATTTTTAACATTGCTCTTAATGCAGTGTCTATAAAACCAGATCTATTGTCGGTTATATTATCTAAACGTATCAATAAATCTTCTGGTAACGTGATATTGATTCTTTTGTTTTTTGCTTTTATTGGTAAAAGATCTACAAAACCAATTACAAAATTATAATTATTCTCCCACTCTTGCCAATCTTCCCATTCTTCTTTAATTTGTTCTAAATTACGGGCTTTTGGCATTCTTTTTGTGTCTTCTGCATACAAAGCCAATGCTTCATGTGCATTTTTTTGTGCAGTTTGAAAATTGTCTCCTGCGCTAAATAAACCTGGGATATCTGGAAAAACTACACCAACACCATCGTTGTTCATTTCGAACAGGGCGATATATTTTTTCATGATTTTCTCCTTTTTTGTCGACTACTATTTTAAACCAATTGCTTTTTTTATTTGGTTTAATGTTCCAGGCGCAAGATCTTTTCCTGGATGAAAGGGGATAACAACAAGGCGTCGACTTTCGGGATGTTTGTATTTGCGATGACTACCATTTGTGCTTACGTATATCCAACCTAATTTTTCTGCTTCTTTAATAATTTCCTTACTTGTCATATTTGGCCTCCTAGCCTTGTTTGCTATCTCTCCTACACTCTCCTTTTTCCCTTCCGTTTAGCTGTATTATACACACTTTTATACACAAAGTCAAGCGTTTTTGTTAATGTTTCAAAAACATACAATTGTACACTGCTGGGGGTGGGAAGTAGGTGACAGAAATGTCAGAAATTTTGGATTGTTATGCTACAGAACGACGGACGGGTTTCCGTTGTGCTGGGGTGGGGTGTTTGTGAATACGTGTAGGTGCGTGTGGCCATCAACCAGAGGTCGAAAGTTTGTTAAAAAATAAAGCGTTTTTGTCGGGTGACGCTGTGACTGCTGTGCGGCACCCGAAGCGTCCGACCCCGGCCGTGTGTAAATATTATGTCCCGCCGGTTCAACCGGCCGGGGCTTATGAAAATATTGAAAAACAGAATATTTGTGCTAAGTTCATAACAGAATTAAAGTATAAAGGGTAATGAAAATGTCATTTACACAGGAAAAAAGAATAAAAGTCCGCAAGTGTCAGGGTTGTGAAAAACGCTGTGAATTTGGGACTGTTGTGGACGATTTTACTGTGACCCAAGACGGTATGACATTACATTACGAAGTGACGTATCCAACACTGGCGGGAAAAACAATCAAGTCATACTTAGATCGTTTTGGCAAACGTTGCCATTCTGGCAAAGAAATAGTAAACGGCAAAATTTTATTCACGATGCAAGATGCCACGCCTGAATGGCGACAAATGATAACGGATACCCAACTGGAAGAGGCGTATGAAATCGCAAAACTGTGCGACCATTACAAGACACGATAAAGGAAAATCAAAATGGCATTTTGGAATAAAAAAGTTAAAATTTGCAGAAACTATTTTGCAGGCGAAGACTGCAAACACAAGCGTGGTTCAACTTGTATTTGCGATGCCCCAGACGATGCAGTATGCCGGCAATATAAAATCCTGCACCCCAGCAAAACAGAACTGGAAATACTGAATAATCAGGCAGAAATTAAATCTATGTTGTCACACATTAAGCAGACATTACATGAAAAACAACGATAAAAGGATATGAAATGTCATTTACACAGGAAAACAAAACGAATATCAGCATTTGCGATGGGTGCGAAAAACGATGCAAGTTAGGGTTTTATGAAGAAACAGAACAAGAGGCAAAAGACAAAACAATAAACGCAAGGAGAATAGCATCAACTCTGCCTGTTAAAAGATTTGTCTGGCCTACGATTAACGGCAAGAAAATAATCAGTTTTTTTGATAAATATGGCGAACCACAACAATGTGTTTTTGAATCAGAGTTTTTGCACCTGCCTCACACATATAAAGTAAGAGAGTACAAACAAAAGATTTTAGATAAAGCATACGAAATTGCCAAACTGTGCGACCATTACAAGACACGATAAAGGAAACCAAAATGTCATTTACACAGGAAAAAGAAACAAATTTGCATAATGTATCCGATGGAACAAGATGCGATGGCTGTGATAAACATTGTAAACTTGGCTTTCATCACTTTACAGCATTGTCCGTAAGCAAGGGAACTGAAACACTGTGTTGTCCAACCATAGACGGTCAGCCAATCAAGCGATACAAGGGTAAAAACGGCGAAATAATTGATGCAACTCAAAAGTATTATGTTTTTTCTTTTTATGACATAGAATGTGCAAAGAAACGGATAAACGAACTGGCACAGAAAATCGTCAAATACTGCGACCATTACAAGACACGATAAAAGAGGGCTTGATATGCAAAAAAAGAAAAATCGTTTTATACACGTTTATATGAATCCGGCAACATACCAAGAATTTCGAAAAAAATGCCCTGATTATCTATTCGAAGTCCTGGAAATATCAAATATTAAATACAGCCCTAAGGTATGCCACAACGATTTTCGTGATTTTCATTCATTTATGGTGACAACGCATATCGATAATGCGCACCTGATGTATGATGTTATGAAACAATTTGATTGCTGGCGGCAACAAAAGTTTCGTTGGAACTATCTGCCACCAGAACCTAAAACTAAAAAGACGCCTGCACAAAATGCACCCATCGCCAAGGCAACCCAGGCAGATAAGCAAACGCCAACCACCGGCACCGCCCCGAACAAAGGCGTTGATATATCGTCCCTGACCACGCAAGCCGCAGAAGAAATAACCGGTGCAAAATCTAATTTATGGGCGGGGTATCACTTTTACAATACAGGGTATGATTATTTAGCCAGAGAAGAATGGTCCAATATAAGGAATCTATTAGAATCGCACCCAAATTTTGACGGTCGCAAACTTGCGTTTATTATGTATGCGATATCTGATTATGACTACGAAACGTTATTCCAGGCCCATCCACGTTTGCACGATTATCACGACGACGATGGCTGGGTTCCGTGGCACGCATATCTTATGTATGGGACATTTATTTCATATAACACAACCACCAGACAATTTGAAAAATACCCAAATGGGTGGATGAAAATTGGCAACGGCGCAAATTTTGAAGATTTTTACAACACGCTTAAAAACAATACAGACAAAATCTTGTCTGTGTATAATGACAAAAACCAAAATATACGCTAGTCGCCACCCCGTATCGTCGCCTATGATGCATACCGTTCCGGCCCTGGAAAACACCGAACAATTTCAACAAATTGCGCAGGACTGGATTTTTTATCTGTTGCAGAAACGGGGGCAGGGTGCTATATTTTATATGTCCAATACAGAATAACAAAAGGATTGTTTTATGTTATTACAGGGTAAAAAGATTTTAATCACAGGCGTTGCCAACGATTGGTCTATGGCGTGGGCAATTGCCAAGCGGGCATCTGAAATGGGGGCTGAAATTGCAATGCCGTATGCGATGCCTGCGCTGGAAAAGCGTGTTCGTCCATTGGCGGAATCTATTGGGGCTAAATTTGTCCAGGAATGTAATGTCCAAAACGACGAACAAATGGATGCTTTGTTTGCGAATATTGAACGTGAATGGGGGCATTTGGACTGTGTTTTGCACGCTATTGCATTTTCAGACAAGAACGAATTAACCGGTCGCTATGCCGACACAACACGTGATAATTTCAAGAACACAATGGATATTTCTGTGTATTCATTGGTTGATATTACACGTCGTGCATCACGTTTAATGTCCAACGGGGGCAGTATTGTGACCCTGACATACTATGGTGGGGAAAAATCCGTGCCAAACTATAATGTTATGGGTGTGGCAAAATCGGCCCTGGACAGCAGTGTTCGCTATTTGGCGTCTGACCTGGGGCGTGATGGTATTCGTATCAACGCAATCAGTGCTGGTCCAATTATGACCCTGGCATCCAGTGGCGTTGGTGGTTTCAAGGCTATGTTGCGCCTGAACGCAGAAACAACGCCGTTGCGTCGCAATATGACACTTGATGATGTGTCGGGTGCTGCGATGTATCTGTTCAGTGACCTGTCGTCGGGTGTGACTGGTGAAATTCATCACGTAGATTGTGGATATTCAACCACTGGGATGATACCAAACGAAATGAAAGATATTTTATTAAAGAATCTGGATTAAAAAAGTCCCCGGAAACACCCGGGGATTTTTAAGTTTGCTTTTTATGTGTAATATTGTTATCCTAGACCCCTGAAAAAGGATTTATATGTCAGTTAAGGCAAAACGCCTGATAAAAAAAGTTATCAGTTATTCAGGTATATTTTTCTTTGTTTTGGCCGCCGGTATGCTGTGGTGGCAGTTGCGTTCGTATAGTTTATCGGATATTGCCCATGCGATTATTGATATTCCAATGGCAAATTTAGTTGGTGCATGCGTTGCGTGGCTGTTGGGGTATTTGGCATTGTCTTTGTATGATTTTCTGGCATTAAATTATGTCGGTGGCAAGGTCGCTTGGTGGAAATGGATGTTGGCTGGGATGCTGGGTTTTGCCATCAGTAATAATGCGGGGCATGCTGTGGTCAGTGGCGGTGCAATTCGTTATCGTCTTTATACACGCTGGCGTATTCGTGGCGGCGACATTGTCAAGATGTTGACCATATCAGGGTTTACATATTTTTTGGGTGCGTCTGCGATTGTTGTAATCAGTTATTTTATGGTTCCTCACGAATTGTTTGAAAGTTCTGTTGGGGCATCAGTTGGCATCAGTGCATTGTTTATATTCTGTTTATCGACATTATTGGTATATTTTGCCACAACAATGTTCTTTTGCAAGAAAAGCATTAAAATCGGCGACATTCGATTTCAGATTCCATCAACCAAGATGGCATTATCCCAGACTTTGCTGGGCATAACTGACAGTGTGTTGGCCGGTCTGGTGCTGTATTTCTGTCTGATTCCATTCGTAGATATCCCGTTTGTAATATTTATCGGCTTGTTTGCGATTGCTCAATCTACTGGTGTGTTCAGCCAGGTCCCAGGTGGTATCGGTGTATTTGAAAGTGTATTTATGCTGGCATTGCCCGACACTGTGGACAAGGCAAGTATATTTGGTGCTTTGCTGGCATACCGTATAATTTACTATGTTTTTCCGCTGATTGGCATGGGCAGTTTGTTCTTTGTTTACGAACGTTGGCTACGCAGTCGTATGAAACGCTGGTTGGCCGAAGCCAAGGAAAAAATCCCAGCAAAAATCAACCAGATAAAATCCGAAATAAAAATCCGAAAATAAATACCTTGCGAACTGGTATTGTTGCGTGCTAGAATATTCTCAGTGTATGACACGGGGTTATTAAGCAAGTGTTTGTATTGTCGCTATTTTCAATAATTCGCAGTGCACTGATGTTTATCGTAGTGCAATCCCTTGGCATGGGCTTGGACGCCCCACGGGGACGGATTATTGCCGTTGCATACGCCGCAGAAACAAAAGGATTATTAAATGTCAAAAAAGATATACGTGGATGCAGTCCACCCCGAGGAAACACGTGTTGTAGTGGTTGATACAACAACCAACCGTGTCTCTGATTTTGACGTCGAAACAACCACCAAGCCACAGATAAAAGGCAATATTTATCTGGCCAAGGTTATTCGTGTCGAACCATCTTTGCAGGCGGCATTTGTTGATTATGGGTCTGGAAAAAATGGATTTTTACCATTTTCTGAAATTCATCCAGATTATTATCAAGTGTCTGCCGAACAGAAAAAGAAATTACTAGAATTGGCACATGCCAACATTGTTGATGACGATGATGACCCAAATGACGAAGAAGACGAAGTCGCCGAATACGATGACCACAGTGCTGGCGAAGACAACAAAGAATTTGCCAAGCGTGCCCGTGAATTCAAAATCCAAGACGTAATCAAGCCAAAGCAGATTTTGCTGGTCCAGGGTGTCAAAGAAGAACGTGGGCAAAAGGGTGCGTCAATGACGACATACTTGTCATTGGCTGGTCGTTTTGCTGTTCTGATGCCTAATTCCAGAAAACGTAACAGTTATGGCATTTCTAAAAAGATTTCTGATAAATCCGAACGTGCCAGATTGCGTGAAGTGTTGCATGGGCTGAAAATTCCAAAGGGTATGACGGTTGTTTTACGCACGGCGGCAATGGGGGCTACACCTGCTGATATTGCTGCGGATTATGATTACCTGGTAAACTTGTGGAACGAAATTCGCAAGACCACCCTGGAATCTGTCGCCCCTGTCACAATCCACACCGAAGATTCATTATTGCGTCGTGTTGTTCGTGATTTCCTTAGCGACAAAGAAGACGTTTTGATTGTCCAGGGCGAAGAAGCCTTTGATGCTGCAAAACAGCATTTTCAACAGATGTATGGTCGGGCCCCACGCAAACAATTGGTTCATTACAAAGACACTGCTGTTCCATTGATGGTCAAGGCCGGCGTTGAAAAACAACTAGAAGGCTTGCATGGTCCATACGTAACATTGCCATCTGGTGGTTCATTGGTTATCAACCAGACCGAAGCAATGGTGACAATCGATGTCAATTCTTCCCGTGCGATTAAGGAAAAGGATATTGAACAAACTGCTTTGAATACTAACCTAGAAGCAGCCGAAGAAATCGCATTGCAATTGCGTTTGCGTGATTTGGCTGGGATTGTTGCGGTTGACTTTATCGACATGGAAGAAGAAAAGAATAACCGTAAACTGGAACTGAAAATGCGTGAAGTGATGAAGCGTGATCGTGCCAGAACCCAGGTTGCAAAAATCAACAACTTTGGTGTTTTGATGTTATCTCGTCAACGCCTTCGCAGCAGTTTTATGGAATCTTCATACGTGGCATGTCCACATTGTATGGGGGCGGGGGTTGTTCCATCTATTCAGACAGCGGCAATAATCTTGTTCCGTCATTTACAGGAAAAATTATTGGCCAAGTCGGCACAAAAAATAATAATGACTGTTCCAACAGACGTTGCGATTTATCTGTTAAATCACAAGCGTGCAGAATTGGCCGAGATGGAGGCTAAATTTGAAACAGAAATTGTTATTGTTGGCGATGACAGCCTGATGAATATTGACCAGTATTCGATTCAGCGTGTTGCCCCAGAACAGAACAAAACCGAAGATTTGTTGACTGCCTATGCACCATCAACAGATGCGAAAAAGAAAAACACTCAACATCTGGATGCCAAACGCACAACGGTAAATGCCCAGCGTCGCAAACGCAAAAAGCAACCCAAAAAGAAATCGTTCTGGCAAAAATTGGTCAGCTAACACAAATCCCCACATTGTGGGGATTTTTTTATTGTTGAATATTTGCCCGTTTTTCACTAAATTTTATATATATGAAATATGAATTGACTGAATTTTTGAATACAGACCTACAATTTATCAAGGGTGTTGGCCCAATGTTGGCGGCACGCCTGGACGAATTGCTGGGTGGGCGTCGGGTGTTGGATTTTTTGCTGCACCATCCGTCCTATGTTCGTGCCCGTGGCATAACAGAAAATGTAATGGATGCAACGCCTGGGGAAACAATAACGATTCCATTATTGATAAAATCGCACAAGCGTGGCGGTGCATTTGGACGTGGTCGTCGTCGCCCAACCCAGATTATTTGCAGTGATAAAATGAATAACACTGTTGTGATTCAGTTCTTTCATAGCAAGTTTTTAGAATACTGGCTGACTAAAATGCCTGTAAATTCGTGGCGTATGATATCTGGGAAACTTGAACGGACCGCCCGACCAACAATAAATCACCCCGACTTTATCGAAGAACTGCAAAATGCGGCCAAAATTCCATCTGCCCAGGCAATTTACCCATCCGGCGAAGGTCTAACACAAAAGGTATTTTCTAATATCAGGGACCAGATTTTTGCACTGCTACCCGACAAAATGCATGGTGAAACAGACGAACGGGTTGTTGCGTTTTTTGATGCTTTGCAACATGTCCATTTTCCTGCATCTGACGATGACTTGAATCCAAACGCAACCCATATGGTCAAATTGGCATATTATGAATTGTTGGCACATCAGTCTGCCATTGCAATCAGTCGTCGTAATCGCACTGATATTCGAAATCGTCGCACACCACGTCCGAAAAAATATTCGCTTATGGATAAATTCTGGTTGTCTTTACCATTTGAAATGACAGATGCCCAGAAACGCACCTGTGATGAAATTTTCACAGACCTGTTGTCAACAACACCAATGATGCGTCTGGTTCAGGGGGATGTTGGCAGTGGTAAAACAATTGTTGCCTTGGCGGCGGCGGTTTATATGGCGGAATCTGGTGCCCAGACAGCATTGCTTGCCCCAACTGATACATTGGCACAACAGCATTACATAAAAATTCGCCCAATGTGCGAAAAAATGGGCATTGTCTGTGATATTTTAACAGGTCGGGACAAGGGCGTCGCTCGTCGTGAAAAGTTGGTATCCTTGCGTTCTGGGTGCACACGTATTGTTGTTGGAACACACGCATTATTTTCAAATGACGTTGACTACAAGGACCTGGGGCTTGTTATAATCGACGAACAGCATCGTTTTGGTGTTTCGCAACGCCAGGCCTTGCGGGACAAGGGTAAAAATCCAGATGTTTTGGCATTGTCAGCAACACCAATTCCACGCACGTTGTCAATGACGATTTATGGTGATATGGACGTTTCGATTATCAATCAAAAGCCTGCTGGTCGCAAACCAATCAAAACGACCAAGATATCATCGGCCCGCATCACAGAATTGGTTCAACGTATTCAAACGCAAATTGCATCTGGTGCCAAGGTGTTTTGGGTCTGTCCCCTGGTCGAAGAATCCGAAAACGAGAATATGGCAACTGCTGCCGAACAGCGTCATAAAATGCTGTGCGAATATTTCCCAACGGCTGGTCTGGTTCATGGAAAAATGGATAAAAAAGAGCGTGATTCTGTCATGGCAACCTTTGCTGATAATAATTCAGATATGAATATTTTGGTTGCCACAACTGTCATAGAGGTTGGAATTGATGTTCCACGTGCTTCTATCATTGTGATAGAAAACGCCGAACAATTTGGTCTGGCGGCATTGCACCAATTGCGTGGTCGTGTTGGGCGTGGCAATACGCAATCGTATTGCATTTTATTATTTGGTCGAAACCTGTCCCCGGACGGATTAAAGCGATTAGACATTTTGTGTGAAACAGATGATGGCTTTGTCATTGCTGAACAAGATTTAATGATGCGTGGTGTTGGCGAATTGATGGGGACCCGGCAAAGTGGTTGGCTGCATTATCATTTCGTAGATTACCGTGAACACCATAATTTATTCAAGTTGGCATCAAATGCTGCCAGAAATCTGGACACAACAGATATCTGGATTCGTGATTTGTTGTTTATGTTTGATTGTGGGGTGGTCCAAGGTGCGTAAAATAATCACATTTTTTCTGTTGTTATTTTTTGCGGTTGGGGCCAATGCCGCAACATTGATAAATGATACAGAAACAGAACAGATTTTAATGGAATTGGTGCGGCCATTGGCGACTGCTGCTGAAATTCCATCGGACAGATTAAAAATTCACATTGTAAACGACGACCAATTTAACGCTTTTGTTATGGGGGGCGAAGATATTTATGTTTACACAGGTTTATTAAAACAAATAAAAAATCCCAACGCACTTCAGGCGGTAATCGCCCATGAACTTGGGCATACATTGGGTGGACATGTTGCCCAAATGACCCAGCGTTTATCGGCCGAGATGCGTCGCACAATGCTGATTCAGGCACTGGGAATAGGACTGATGGTGGCTGGTGGCAATCCAACCCTTGGGGCAGGGGTTTTGGCTGGCTCGTCAGGGGTGGCACAGCAATCAATGATGTCTTTTTCTCGTGACGAAGAACGCATTGCTGATAACCTGGGGGTTGATTTAATGGTTCGTGCCAAACAAAATCCAAACGGATTTATTGATGTTTTTGAACAGATGTCTGAAATGTCAGGTGCGGCAGAATCTAAAATGAATCCAAATCGTGTAAACCACCCACTGACAGGCGAACGACTAAACAATGTTCGCAGTCGCATTTTACAAATCGCCCCCGATTATAAATCAAATCAGAAAAAACCATTATCCAAAGAATACGAAATGGTTCGTGCAAAATTAGTGGGCTATCTGGATACGCCTGCCCAGGTTCGGAATTTATATCCGGCGAACGATATGTCTGATTCCGCCATTTATGCACGTGCAATTGCAAATATGCGTGGCGGCAATCTGGACGCTGCACGCACAGGAACATTGACATTGATATCCCGCAATGCTGAAAATCCATATTTCTATGAATTGCTGGGCGACATTGAATATCAGTTTGGTCATTACGACGACAGTGTGATTGCATATGAAAAATCACTTTCGCTGTCTGACAATGCCCCCCAGATTGAAACTGCACTTGCATTGGTGCTGACTGAACGTCGGTTGCCTAATGATAACGAACGTGCGATTGAGTTAGCACGTCGTTCATTGCTGTCTGCACCGGCACCATTGACATATTGGGTTATGGCACGTGCCTATGGCGATAATGACGCTGGGCGACACGATTGGGCAATGGCAGAATATTATTTGATGACAGGCGATGTGAAAACTGCGAAAAAATATGCCACCAGTGCCAGAAAAAAACTAAAAAAATCATCCCCAGAATATTTAAAATCCGGGGATATCCTGTCCAAGACCGACAAATAAAAATCCCCAAAACGGGGATTTGTTATTTCTTTTTCTTGGCTGGTGCTTTCTTTGCAGTGGTCTTTTTTGCTGGTGTTGCCTTTACCCCAGATTCATTTTTATATTCTTTGACCAGTGCAACAATGCATGTATATGCCAACAGTGCAGATATCGCAGTGATTAAGCCCGAAATCAAACCATCTGAAAATACAGCGAACAAGATAATCGCAGCAACCAACACAACGGTATAACCCAAATTTTTTGATAATACGTTTGCTAATTTATTTAACATTTTCTTTCTCCCATTTAATTTTGTTTGGACACCCGTATTATTGCAATGTTTTTTTGTGTGTGCAATAAAAAAACACTGCCCAAACCCACGGCAGTGTTTCAAAAGGAGAAACATGAAAACTAAAAACTCTGTAATTATGGTTTACAGCACCACATATCCGCCCAAGCGTGCCGTCTTTGGGATTGGACCAAAAGATGAACGTGGACTGACATAAATGTTGCCTGTAATGATAAAATCACCACAGAATTGCAACATATTCACATCACGCAGGAACAAGTTCCCGTTGATACGAATATCGCATGGCAAAGTGTATTTACGCATGTTCTGCAAATACAGATTACCGTTGACTACTGCACCGTTTTGCAGCATTGCACCTGCACCACGGCTGTCGATAATAACATCGCCCCAAAATTGATTGTTTTTTGTTGCTGTCTGCTGTTTTACAATTTGAACTTCTGACTTTTTAACAGGAACAACATTTACCGCAGGGGCTTCTTTTTTATTTGTCTTAGGGTTTACCTTGATTGGTAAAACAGTATTGCGTTGTGTGATTTCGCTTGGTGCAGTTTTTTCTGTTACTTCAACCTGGGCGGTAACAGGAATATCCTTGGCCATAACGACAACGGTCTTTCTGTTGCAGCCGACTACATCAACAATCAGCATAGAAAACAAAACGATGATTGCAACCAACAGTGTTAAGTTTACTAATCCCACCAGATTTATACGGCACAACCAATTCCATAACCAACGACACAATTTAGCAATTTTGCGAAAAGGCCAGCATATAATATTCCAGACCCGTTTCCAGAATTCGTTTCGTTTTGATTTTGTGGCCTTGTTTGTTTTTACACGTTGTGCGGCCGATTGAATCTTTTTCTTGTCTGACATAATGTCACCTTTGTATTTGTTTTTCTTTTTATATCCCAAAAATAGTATTTGTCAATACGTTTGTCAAGTCTTTTTGTCAAAAAAAGTTAAATTTGTCAAAAAAACACCCCGCAGGGCATTTATTTATCTAGTGTTCCAAGTATCAGAGTTTAATATGGTGTGCCACAATGCACAGAATTCATTTTTGAAATTCACATCTTTCTCTGCTTTGACGTTTTTCCAGTCCACTGTAATTTTTCTTGGGGCAGGTCCATAAATATATTCGATATATCCACATGTTCTGGGCAATAAATCACGGTTCAGTATTAAATCCAAATCAACTTTTTCACACATCGTATTCTTATTTTTTAGACGGTCTTTGTATATTTTACAACGTTTAGTTTTTATGTCTAAACCGTTGCAGCAGGCACGTGCATAAAATACCCTTGGTGCCCCTGGTTCGATTTCCAACTCTATCTTGCACAGACAGCATATTCCGCACCCCTTACACAGATTATCCCACTGTTCTGGGGTCATTTTTTTCATTTCGTTTACGCGTTTTTGTTGTTCGTCGGTTAAAATCCTAATCATCTTTATGTTCCTAATTATATATCAAAACATAAATATCACATAAAACCAATTTGTCAATATTTTTATTCTTTGACATATTTGTATGAAATATATAATATTTAAATATTCGATGAAGGGAATACTTGCATTATTTTTGATTGTCTTGGGGGCATGCAGCCAAACGTGGCATGCACCTGTTGACTTTATTTCTGTGCCGATAAAATCCGGCGATTACCAAATTGCAACATATCAGCGTTTTGGCGACCCGGCTTCGCCAATACATATTTATATCGAAGGCGATGGAAATTCATTTGATGCCCGTGGTTGGCCAACTGATGACCCGACGCCGCATGGCACATTTTTGCGGGATCTGGCAGTGGCAGATACAAATCCAAATGTTGTTTACATGGGGCGACCCTGTCAATATATCAAGACGCCAAATTGTTCACGCACTGATTGGGGAACTGGGCGTTTTTCCGAAAAAATCATCAATTCTATGTCTGGTGCGGTATCGCAAATTGCAAAAGACAGACCTGTTGTTTTAATTGGCTATTCTGGTGGTGCAATGGTTTCTGGACTGATTCTGGAACGAAAACCCGAACTAAATGTCCAAAAATGGATAACCATTGCTGGTGTTTTGAATCATGGCGATTGGACAAGTTTTTTTGGTGATGTTCCTTTGTCTGGCTCGCTTGACCTGAACGCATTGCCGCAAGTTTCCCAGGTTCATTTTATTGCCCCTCGTGATAAAGTTGTTCCAAACGAACTGTCATACAAATGGCTGGCGGATAAAGAACTAGTTGTTGTGTCCGGTGCTACCCACAACAAATTCCCAACATCAGAAATTGTATTTTAGGTATTGACAAAATAAAAATATGTCCTATAATATAATGTATGAAAGAAGTGAAAATAATACCCATTTTTAATCAAACAAATCCCAGAAACTGGGATAGTTTTGTTGACTTGCGTAAAAACGCCATGCGAACAACCTGTAATCATAATATGAGTGAACAGGAAATCGCCAACGCATTCCAAGAATTACAATCGTCCTGGGGCCGTTTGAAGCATAATTTTGCGTTTGCTGCCTATGATGGTGAACGTATGGTTGGCTGTATTCATGGCGATTGTCAGAATCGAACAGCATTTATCCGACATTTATATGTTGCCCCAGAATATCAGCATCAGGGTATTGGTTGTAGCCTGCTTTCCGCTGCGGAACATTCATCAGCACTGGTTGCCACAAAGGCAGACATTGTTGCATTGCCAAACGCTGAAAAGTTTTACCAACGCTATGGTTATACTTCACCCTTGAAAACGAACAATTATTTCAAAGATATCAGGGGGAAAATGGCTTGCAGTGTTGTGCCATTGTTCAGTTGTTCGCCATCACTTGCGAAACAATTGGTAAAAATTTCGTATGAATTCAAACCTGAATATATAAATCAAGGGCATTATCCAGCATTTGTGTATTACGATTACAAAATGCAGATTGGTGGATTTGGTTTTTCTGGACCTGATGTTAGTCTGGATACCCCACGTATCTTTGGTCGAACATCATCGACTGACGATTGGGGACGACACTGCGTGGACAAGGCGTTCAAAAACTTATCGACCCAGATAAAATGCCTGTCTGACCAGAAAACACGCTAGGATTTTAATCACTTTTTTTTCGTGGTTTTACTTGTGATTTCTTGACAGTTTGGCACCGATTTGCTAGGCTTACCACTGTAAAAATAACAATACGGTGGATAAAGTTATGAAAAAACCGATAATAAATGTAATTGAAATTGACGGACGTGACGCCCGTTTTCAAACTGGAATTGGTCGCTATTTTGATGTTTTGGCGACTCAAATGCCCGACCATATCAAGACAACCCGTATAATATTTTATTGGTCGCCTGAGTATAATGAAATTCACATTACCCAGACAGACGATGAAATATCTGTTCGTCATCCTGTTGGCTATCCTGCCCAGATTTTATTTGATGCTGTGATTGCTTTTGCGGGCAACCGGATTTCTCAGATGCAGAATTTGATTATAAAATCTAACTGTCTGGGATATGAAAATCTGGCGTATATGTTGCGTTCACGTTTTTATGCCAAGACGATTGGCATCTTGCATTGCTTGCCACATCGTTCAATGGGCAACCAAGGGCGTTTTCCACCCCACAATCCGTTCTTTAATATGGACCATGTGATTTTAGTATGCGACCATGGCACAGAATTTTTAAAGGGGGTCAACAATAACCGACCATATTCTGTGATTTACAATGGAATTGAAACGCCAAAAATTATGTCGAAAAAGCCAAACGATGGCGTATTCCGCTTTATTTTTGCCAACGGTTGGGCCAAGCACAAGGGGATTGAGCGCATAATTCCTGCTATCAAGACAGTTGCCAAAAAGCACAAAATAGAAGTAATGGTAATTGGTGGCTTTGACCCCAAGAATGAGGTTTTTGAACAAATCAAAGACCTGCCAATAACCAGGGTCGGTCTGCTTGATAATCCAAATGATATTGGGAAATATTATGAAATGGCGGACTGTGCCTTGTTTGCATCGTATTCCGAGGCGTGTTCTTTTGCCGGTATCGAGGCGATGGCATACAATCTGCCTGTAATCAGCAGTGATGCAGCGGGTATGGTTGAAATGTTTGGCCGTGCGGCATTGATTGTAAAAAGTGATGGCGACGGAAAACTAGACACTGATGATTTTGCCAAACAAATGTGTCGTGTAATCGAAAGCGGTTCATTGCGTATGCGTTTGGGGATGATGTCTTATGGTCGCTACAAAGAACGCTATACCGCAAAAAAAATGGCCAAGGATACAATCAAGTTATATGAAAATCTGCTTAAACATTAAAAACAAAAAAGCCCCCATTTCAGGGGGCTTTTAATTGGTTTGTGTTATTTACATCATTCCTGGCATGCCTCCACCCATTTGTGGGGCAGCTGTTTTTTCTTCTGGAATTTCTGTCATAACAGCCCCGGTGGTCAGCATAACACCTGCGGTGCTGGCCGCTGCTGCGATTGCTGTTTTTACAACTTTTGCTGGGTCAATAATACCTGCGGCCATCATATCGACATATTCGCCTGTCTGGGCGTTATATCCAAAGTTATAATCTGTTGCTTCCATAACCTTGCCAACAACAATTTCGCCCGATACGCCTGCGTTTTCTGCAATCTGTGAACATGGGGCAATAATAGCACGACGAACAATATCAATACCAACATCTTGGTCAGCGTTTGCTCCACGGACATTTGCCAGTGCTGCTACTGCACGCACCAGTGCAATACCGCCACCTGCGACAATTCCATCTTCGACGGCGGCACGTGTTGCAGCCAACGCATCGTCAACACGGTCTTTCTTTTCTTTTACTTCAACTTCGGTCATACCACCAACTTTGATAACAGCGACCCCGCCGACCAATTTTGCCAATCGTTCTGACAGTTTTTCACGGTCATATTCGCTTGTTGATGCGGCAATGGCCACCCGGATTTCATCAGCACGCTTGGTAATAGCAGACTTTTCGCCACCACCGTGTGCCAACAGGGTTGAATCTTTGGACACAACAACCTTTTTTGCACTGCCCAAGACCGCTGGGGTAATATTTTCAAATGTCATGCCCATATCATCACTGATAACTGTTGCACCTGTGACGATTGCGATATCTTTTAACATTTCTTTGCGTCTGTCGCCAAAGCCTGGGGCCTTGACCGCACAAACCTTTAATCCGCCACGCAAACGGTTCAGAACAAGTGTTGCCAACGCTTCGGATTCAACATCTTCGGCAATAATCAACAACGGTTTGCCGGATTGTGCGATTGGTTCCAGTATAGGCAACAATGCCTGCAATCCTGTGATTTTCTTTTCAGAAACCAAGATTTGTGCACCATCCAATTCTGCCAACATTTTTTCGCTGTTTGTCACAAAGTATGGCGACATAAATCCCTGGTCGAACTGCATACCTTCGACGACATCAATTTCTGTATCCAGTCCCTTGGCTTCTTCGACAGTGATAACACCTTCTTTGCCGACACGTTCCATTGCGTTTGCGATTTTTTCGCCGATATCACGGTCGCTATTTGCAGAAATTGTTGCCACCTGTGCGATTTCTGCACTGTCCTTGACTGGGCGGGCGTGCTTTTCAATGTCGCTTATAACCGCCTCTGTTGCCAGGTCAATACCACGTTTTACATCCATTGGATTCATGCCGGCTGCAATCACACGACGCCCTTCACGAATCAATTTTTGTGCCAATACTGTTGCGGTTGTTGTGCCGTCGCCTGCATCATCGCCTGCCTTTTTAGCAACTTCTTGCACCATACGTGCCCCAATATTTTCAGCAGGGTCTTTCAAAGACACGGCCTTGGCAACGGTGACGCCGTCTTTTGTAGCAACGGGTGCCCCGTATGATTTTTCAATAACAACTGTCCGTCCTTTTGGACCCATAGTAATTTTTACAGCGTCTGCCAGTTTATCGACACCAGCAGCCATTTTATCTGTGTTGAAAACAATATCTTTTGCCATAGTTGCAATCCTTTCTTATTCGATAATTCCTAAAATATCAGTTTCTTTGACCAAGACATAATCTTTGCCGTCTAATTTAATTTCGTTTGCAGATGGTGCCCATTTTGCAAACAAGACGACGTCATTTTCTTTGACTGTCATTGGTGTTCGTTTGTCTTCATTGACCAGACCTTCGCCCACGGCAACGACACGTGCCCGTGATGGCTTTTCTTTTGCATTATCAGGGATAATAATTCCACCTGCTGTGATATTTTCTTCTTCGATTCTTTCCAGTAAAACATAATTATGCAAAGGCTTAAACATAAATAAATCTCCTTTGATTTAAACCACGTAAGATTGATATAGTCTGAATTTTATTGATTTCAAGTCCATATTTTAATATGCTAAATCTGAAACACAAGGGGAATAAAAACAATGTATGATAATAATAATGTATTTGCGAAAATGGTTCGTGGCGAAATTCCAACGACCAAGGTTTATGAAAACAACTTTGCGATGTCATTTCATGATATAAATCCGATGTTCCAGACCCACGTTTTGGTTATCCCCAAGGGACCATATAAAAATATCCTAGACTTTACCAAAAACGCAACCCCAGCGGAACAGGCAGGATTCTGGGAATGTTTTTCCAAAACCGCTGACCAGTTGGGTATAAAATGCGAATTTAATTGCTTGGCAAACGCTGGGGCAGATGCACCATTTGTAAAGCAGTCTGTATTTCATTTTCATCTACACTTGGTTGCCGGTGCTAAAACCCAGGCGTTTAACAATTTAATGTCGGAAATCAGTCGATGACCAGAATATCTGTTCGTGTTATTCCACGTGCCAAACTAAATCAGGTGATTGTTCAACCTGATGGCACGGTGCGTGTGCATACCACCACCGCCCCCACAGACGGCAAGGCAACAGCAGACGTAATAAAAATGCTGGCAGAACACTATAATGTTCCAAAAACCAGCATTAAACTTGTTCGTGGTGCCACATCCCGTGACAAGGTTTTTGAATTTTAGTATTTCAAAACCTGCTTTTTCAATTCCGCCACAGTTTCTGCGTGAAAAATATTGTAATTATCTGTTTTTACAATAAAACCATTCTTTTTCATATGTTTCATCAAGCGGGTCAATTGATTCCAAAAACCGTTAGTATTTAGAAAGAACAGCGGTTTATTCGTTTCGCCAATCTGTTGCATTGTCAAGATATCTGTCAGTTCATTCAGCGTTCCGATTCCACCTGGTAAAATGATAAAGGCATCAGATTCATCAAACATAATTTGTTTACGTTCATTTACACCATCAACAACGTGAACGTCAATTTCGTCATGGGTAGGTTCCTGCATAGCGATAACATCGTCAGTTGAAACACCTATTACTTCGCCGCCATTTTTTAATGCTGCCGTCGCAACTGTTCCCATCAGACCCACGTCGCCCCCACCAAATACCATACGAATGCCATTTTTTGCCAGCATTCGTCCAACCGCCGCCGCATCACGTTTGAATTGTGGGTCCGAACCAAATTGATGACCGCAATATACGGCGATTGATTTTAAATTCCCTGCCATTTCTTTTTCCTTTATTTTTGCAAATTATATCATATCATACACGGATAATGAACGAAAAGTTTTTGGATTATGTTCGCAAATATTCTGGCCAGCACATTGCAGTTGCGGTCAGTGGCGGTGTTGATTCCGTATGTCTGTTGCATTGGTTGGCTGGGGTAAAAATGAACATCACCGCATTGCACGTCAATCATCACCTGCGTCCGTCTGCCGATGCCGAAGCCGCCTATGTTGCCACACTGTGCCAAGAACTGGGAATTGATTTTTGTGGTTTTGATTGGCTGGGGGACAAGCCTGAATCTGGCTTAGAAGCCGCCGCCCGCAATGCCCGCTATCAGTTTATGACCGATTGGTGTCATGCAAATGGTGTGAATGTTTTGATGGTTGCACACCAGGCAGATGACCAAATTGAAACATTTTTAATGAATCTTGCCCGGGGTAGTGGGATTGATGGCCTGTCTGCGATGCGTCGTGAATCTTGTCGTGATGGGATTTTAATTGTCCGACCGTTGTTGAGTGTGTTTAGGTCTGAATTGATTGAATATTGCGACAGTAATCGGATTAAATATTTTTCTGATGAAATGAATTTTGATGATAAATACACACGTGTAAAAATCCGTCAAAATCGTCATTTGCTGTCTGAAAAACTGGGGATTAGTGATAATCGAATTTTGCTGGCAATTGATAATCTGTCCCGTGCCCGTGACGTGTTGGAATCAGACATCGACACACGTGTTCGCAGTGTTTTATATGATAACTATGCATTATTCCCAGATTCTTTTCTATTTGACGTGCCGCCCCATATTGGTTTAAAGTGCCTGGGAACGTTGATTAAAACCATCGGGGGGGGATTATATCAGCCACGCTTGAATTCGTTAAACTTTGCACTAAGTAAATTGAACAAAAACTGTAAATTTACATTGGGACATTGCACGATTCGGCGGCATAACGACCATATTTTGATTGTTCCCGAAGGCGAAAAAACAAGTATCAGGAAGAAAAATGAAAAAATTAAAAGACTTCAAAAACAGCAAAAAAAACAATAATTCTTTGAATAAAAAGCGTGATGGTGCATCGTGGTTATTGATGATTTTCGGGGCGGTATTTCTTGCCTTGGCAGCACGTGCATTTTTGTTTGGTGGACTTGGCGGAAATGGCGTGGTGCCTGGCTTGCAAAATCCTGCGACGATAACACGTCCTGTTGAATTATCATTTTCTGATGTTTTGCGTCGTGCATCTGATATCAAGACAATGAAAATCAACGGCAACAGTGCAACTGGCACATTGGCAGACGGGACCAAGTATAATGCGACGATTACCTATGACCCTGAAATGTTGGCACGTTTGTCTGAATCTGGCACGTCCATTACAATTGATACGTCAAAGTCATGGCTGGAAAACATTGCTACCTTTGCACCATTAGTTTTGACGTTGCTGTTTATATTTTGGATATTCCGTGGGTTTCGTCGTGGTGGGGCAGGTGGTATCAGTCGCAGCCTGGTTGGGCAAAATCCGACCAAGATTGCCACGGGCAAGCCCAAGACAACATTTGCGGACGTTGCCGGTATTGAATCAGAAAAGCAAGAATTGTCTGAAATAGTCGATTTCTTGAAAAACAAAGACAAATATAAGTCCTTGGGGGCTCGTGTTCCACGTGGTGTTTTGCTGTCTGGCCAGCCAGGGACGGGTAAAACCTTGCTTGCCCGTGCGATTGCAGGCGAAGCAAATGTTCCCTTCTTTGCAGCATCTGGTTCTGATTTTTCAGGGATTATCGTTGGTCTTGGTGTGGCAAAAATCAAAGAAATCTTTGAAATGGCAAAACGCAACGCCCCATGCATATTGTTTATTGATGAAATCGACGCAATTGGTCAAAAACGTTCAGTTCATTCCTATAATGACCAAGACCGTGAACAAACCTTAAATCAACTGTTGATTGAAATGGATGGGTTTGCGAATGACACAGGGATTATTGTAATTGGTGCAACAAATCGTGTTGATATGTTGGATGCTGCCCTATTGCGTCCAGGCCGCTTTGACCGCCAGGTTTATATTGAATTGCCTGATATGGCTGGTCGTCGTGAAATCTTGGATTTGTATGCCAAACGTGTAAAAATGGATTCAAGTGTAAACTTGCAAGATATTGCCCGTGGAACAACTGGATTTTCGGGTGCAGACCTGGAAAATCTGTTGAACGAAGCCGCTTTGCACGCCGTCCGCAATGGTCGCACAGAAATATCCCCAGATGACATCGAAGAAGCCCGTGATAAAATCATAATGGGCCCACGCAAGGTCCGCAAAATGCGTCCCCAGGATATAAAGTTGACCGCATATCACGAAGCGGGACATGCCTTTGTCAGTCTGATTTACGAAGATGTTGCCGACCCAATTCACAAGGCGACAATTATCCCACGTGGTCGTGCCTTGGGTATGGTTCAGCATCTTCCGATTGATGACAAGGTTTCAATGACCCTGGCCGAAGTTCGTGCCAATCTGTCAATTGCATTGGCTGGCCGCAGTGCCGAAGAAATATTCTTTGGTTCAGACCAAATCACCACGGGTGCCGAAAGTGATATCGCAATGGCGACACGTCTGGCTCGTTATTCGATTACAACTGCTGGTTTGTCATCACGTGTTGGTCTGCCTGCTATAAACCAGGTCGGCACATTTGGAACGCACAGTGCATTGGAAAATGCGTCTGAAAAGACAGCGGAAATCGTTGATAATGAAATCAAGGCTTGGCTGGACGCAGCCCACGCAGATGCAACTAAATTGCTGACAAAAAATAAAAAGACAGTTGAAAAACTGGCAAATGAATTGTTGAACCGTGAAACCTTGACTGGTGCCGAAATCCGTGAAATTGTTTTTGGCAAGTCGGGCAAGAAGCCGTCAGCACGCCAGCCAAAGAAAAATACAAATGCAACAAAAACTAAAAAACAATAAATTTGAATTGCTGCAAATGTCGCCCCAAAACACCCAATCTGTGATTGTGTCGTCTGGGGCTGATTGTGTGATTTTTGACCCATGGGGGCATGCTGATGATTGGGAACGGTTGCTGACGGAACGTAATCTGAATTTACGTGCAGTTTATATAACTCACGGTCATCCTGATCACATTGCTGCTGCACCAAAACTGGCAAAAAAATATAATGTTCCATGGTTTTTGCACAGTGGTGATTTCCGCCTGGTTGGTTGGGGAAATGATTTGCTGACATACTTTGGTTTACCACCAATTACATTGACTGACGTTCGTCCAACGGTATTGGAAATCGGGCGAACAGAAATTTTGCCAGGCATTTTTATGGACGTTTATGAAACACCTGGTCATACACCAGGCGGTGTTGCATATCATTTTCCGGACCAAGAAATTATGCTGATTGGCGACACTTTATTCCAAGAATCTTATGGTCGTTATGATTTGCCAGGTGGCGATGAAAAAATGCTAATGCAATCGATCGCGGCTGTTTATAATTTGAATCTGTCCGACAATACAGAAATTGTTCATGGACACGGACCTGCCACAACGATTGGTTGGCAAAAACAACATAATCCATTTTTTCACAAATAAAAAAACGCCCCGTTTGGGGCTGTTTTTTATTTTAACTTTTTCGTCCACTCGTTATCTGGGAAATTCAGTTTTAACATTTCTGAATACCCATTTGCTTGCTCTGACAAACCAATCGCAGTGTATGCCTCGGTCAGGCGGAACATAGCCTCTGGTGTCATAACAGTTTCCTGTGCGTCAGTGACAATTGATTGCAGACGACCGATTGCACTGGGCCAATTTTCCTTTTTCATATCATTGCGTGCCGCAAACATAACCTTGCCAGCGATATAGTTTTTCAAGATGATAATTTTATTTTCTGCATTTTTTGCATATTCGCTGTTTGGAAAACGCTGAACCAAAGTCTGGAATTGTTGCAATGCATATGCAGACATTCCTGGTTCACGACGGACATCACTAACCTGACGGTAATAGCACATTCCACGCAGATACATTACATATGGAACGTTCTTGTGGCCTGGGTGAAAACGCATAAATCGGTCTGTTGCCAAAATTGCACCTGCAAAATCCTTGTCTACATAGTGTGAATATGCCGCCATAATCAATGCGTCTGCCGCCCATGGACTGGCAGGGTGTTGATTTTCTGCCTTTAAGAATTCCATTGCGGCTTCTTCGTAATTTTCATCATTAAATTCAGCGTATGCCGTTGCATAAATTTCAGCCAATGTCTGTTCTGCAACAATTTCTTTGTCTGAACCGGCACACGCCCCCAGCACAAAAGCCGCACATAACAATAACAAGATTTGTTTTTTCATCTAAATATTCCTGTCTTGATTTTTATTTGCATAACGCAGTATAATCTAAACTATGAAACTAGGCAAACATATTTTCGGGGTTGGTGCTATGACAGGTATCAGCCGTATATTTGGATTTATTCGTGATATGCTGATTGCACGGGTCTTGGGGGCAGGGCGATTGTCTGACATATTTTTCGCTGCGTTCAAGTTGCCTAATTTATTCCGTGATTTATTAGGCGAAGGTGCATTGTCGGTGATTTTTATCCCGATGTATACGGATTCTAATAAAGACGAAAAATTCGCCCGCAATGTATTTTCGTGGCTGATGGTTGTTCTGTTGGGGATAACAATACTGTTTGAAATCTTTATGCCACTGGTCGTTTGGGGATTGGCACCTGGGTTTGACGCAACACCTGGCAAGATGGAATTGACTGTTTTGATTTCCAGAATAATGTTCGTTTACGTCATATTTGTATGTGGTGCTGCATTTTTATCAGCCATATTAAATGCGTTTTCACGATTTTTATTGGCTGCATTTATGCCGGTGTTGCTGAACATAATGTTGATATGTGCATTGCTGATAGCGATGTTTTTCGGGTCTGAAAACGTTCTGTTTTTGATTGCAGGCACAGTTGTCTTGTCAGGTGTGATTCAGTTTTGTGTTTTATGGTCCAGAATCCGTCGTCGTCATTTTGGACTGCATCTGGTGCGGCCACGCTGGACACCTGGGATAAAAAGTCTGTTCAAACGCCTGGGGGTCAGTATTATTGGCAGTGGTTTTTATCAGATTACCATAATTCTTGGCACACTGGTGGCCAGTTTTCAAAGTGGTGCTGTTTCCTGGCTGTATTATTCTGACAGAATTGTTCAGTTGCCATTTGCGATGATTGGTTTGGCGGTTGGAACGGTGTTGATGTCGTCGATTTCAAACGCATTGTCTGAAAAGAATATTCGCAGTGTTTATATTCAGCAAAATTCGTCACTGCGTCGTTCGATGATGTTGATATTGCCGTGTGTTGCAGGTTTGGTTGTCTTGGCACACCCGATAATAAAGTATTTATTTGAATATGGGGCCTGGACATCAACGGCGACGCACGCTGTTGCCCTTGCTATTCAGATTCAGGCATTTGTTTTGCCTGCAATGCTGGTCAGTCAAATTTACAGCAAAACCCTGTATGCGTCCCAGGATGTCAAGACACCTGTCAGCACCAGCATAAAATCACTTGCTGCGGCATCTGTGTTGTATTTAACACTGTTTCCATTTGTTGGCTATCTGGCAATACCAATTGGCGTTGTGGTCAGTGGTTATTTGAAAAACTATCTGTTGGGACGTGCGTGCCGTCGTTGTCAATTGGTTCATCACGACAAACGAACTGTTCGCTCGGTTATATGCTTTGGGGGCTGGGCTGCAATCCTGGGCGTGGCGATGTCGTTTGTTCCTGTGACCAGCATTTGGGTCTTGGGTGCATTGATTGCAGGCTATGGCGTGCTGTATTTACCTGTTGCCTATTTAATAGACCGCCGTATTTAAGTGCCTAAAATAAATTTGAAACGGGGCCATTTTTATGATAAAATACAAATCATAATAAGAATGTAAGGAGTCCCAAAAAATGAAAAAAATTATTTCCTTGGCGGCATTGACCGCAATATTGGCTGGTTGTGCCGACCTTAGTGGCACTGGCAGTAATCCAAATTACGCTGATGGCTTTGGCGAAGAACCATTGGCGGCTGCCCCAGTGCAAAGCTTAAATGATTCATATCTATTGGCGGCTGCTCCTAAATATTATGTTGGCACGGCTTACAAGGTTGACGATGTTCAATATATCCCAGTCGAAGATTTGACATATAATCAGACTGGTGTTGCTGGCATTATTCCTGCGGAATTAAACGGCACAAAAACCAGCAATGGCGAGGTTTTTGATATAAATCAAATGGTTGCGACCAGCAAAACATTACCATTGCCAACAATTGCACGTGTGACAAACCTGGGTAATGGTCAGTCTGTTGTTGTTCGTGTAAACAATCGTGGTCCATTTGTGAATACTCGCTTAATGGATTTGTCGCCTGCTGCGGCACAAAAAATTGGTTTGAATGGCCAGGGCAAGATTCAGATTCAGGTCTTGGGTGATGAAACAATCGCTGTCAAGAACGCAACCCTGGGTGCGATGACACCTGCGGTTGCTGAACCTGTGCCTGTTGCCCAACCTGTCCAGACAGCACAGCCGGTTGTAGAGGCAGCACCAGTTGCCCAGCCTGTTCAGGTCACAGAACCTGTCGTTGCCGCCCCGGTTGCTGGGGATTACAGTGTCCAGGTTGCCGCATTTTATGCCCAGGACAGTGCTGATTCTTTGGCACAACGTATGAAAACATACGGCGATGCAGTTGTTGTCAACGAAGGCGATATGTTCAAGGTGCGTATTGTGAACTTGAATGCTGCCCAGGCACGTGGTGTTATTGATGCCCTGCGTAGCAATGAGGGTATGGCCCCAGGTCTGTTGAAAAATGGGCGTTGGGTCAATGCTGACAGTATTTAATAAAAAATCCCCCGATTGGGGGATTTTTTATCGGGTTTTTCCATGTGATTCGACACGTGGTAATTGATTTTTTATTCTTGTGATAACTATACCAGGTCTTGCGTCATTGACGCCTGTAAAGCGATGTTTTATTTCACGATTGATATCCACGCTTTGGCTGGCTCTATACAGCGTCAGCAACACATCATAGAAAAAGGTATTCTTTGCCATCATACTGGCATAGTGTGGATTTTTTAACAGTTCAATAACATGGCTGGCCACATCATCTGCGTATCTTCCGACCAAGGAATTTTCTGTCATCATATTTCGTTCCATTTGACAAAACAGGTCTGCCATTTTATATATGCTGTTGGTGTATTCTTTGCTGATTGGAAATGAAGCAATACTGTCGCCCAGTATGCGTCGCACACGGCAGAAAATATCTTTTAGTGCTATAATATATTTTTCGCTATCGCTTAGTTGTAAATTATACATGTTTTTACCGCTTTTTTTGAATAAAGTCATCAATTGGAATAATTGCGGCCGCTGTTGGCCCACGTTGACCGTTATAGTGGCTTGCAGGGTTTTTATCATATGGCATACGATTTCCAGAAAACTTTTCATAATAAATCTGACCGATACGCATATTTGGATAGACGACTGTTGGATACAAAACACGGATTTCCAATGTCCATTCCCCACAGAATCCATCATCCCCACGTCCTGCGGTATGATGGTTTAATATAAAATTCCGTCCAACGCTAGATTTTCCGTCTATATACGGGAACAAGTTGCGTGTTTCTGTGTATTCAACGGTTGCCCCCAGATACCCAATTTCAGGCGATAAAATCAGCCCAGTTTCTGGAATTTTTATATCGATTGTTTTGTGGTGTTCTGGATTTGTTGGGTCGATTAAATACCGTGGGTTTCGAATGTCGTATTTCCAAGGACGGTCGATATAATCCAGATAATAATAAGGTTCTCTATCGTTTAGTGCGTATGCTTTTTTGCCTAAAAACCAATCCTTCATACTGTGCAGTTTTGGGTCGCCCTTGTATTCAATTGCGGGTTTCATTCCCTGTGGGATTGTATGTGCATAGACACGCAACGTGTCTGCCAGGTGCAAATCATAACTATTTGATCCCAAGCATTTTAAATCAAAAGGTTCAATAATAATGTCTGGATTTTTTTCCTGCATACGCCGCAGAATTTCGGGACCTGTAAGTTGCATAATCTATATCCTTTTTATGTTGCCCCACCCACGCATAAATTTCTAGCAATAAAATCGCTGATTTGCAAGATTTTTATTCACTTTTCAAAATGTTGTGCTATGCTTTTTACCATGACAGAAAAAACATATTCAGGCTTCGTTGCCATTATTGGCCCGACAAATGCGGGCAAAAGCACATTGTTAAACCAAATTATGGGACGCAAAGTTTCGATTGTATCGCACAAGGTCCAGACCACACGCACACGTTTGCGGGCGGTAAAAATGGTTGGTGCGAAACAGTTGGTATTCGTTGATACCCCTGGTGTTTTCAAGCCTTCACGTCGTCTTGACCGTGCAATGGTTGCGGCTGCGATGGACGCAATCAGCGATGCAGATGCGGTCTTGCTGTTGGTTGACGCACAAAAGGGGATAACAGAAACAATTCGCACCCTGGCACAAAAGGTGGCCGAACGCCCAAATATCTTTGTGGCGTTAAACAAGGTTGATGCGATTCCAAAACTGGAATTGCTGCCAATGGTGGCTGAAATATCTCAGATGGCACCATGGCGTGAAATCTTTATGATTTCGGCACTAAAAAATGACGGTATTGAAAAAATGTTGTCAGCTTTGGCGGACGTTATGCCGGAAAGTCCATATTTATTTGACCCAAACGATGCACCAGATGTTCCAGATGAATTGTATTTGTCTGAATTGACCCGTGAAAAGATATATCGTTATATTCACCAAGAATTGCCATATCATATCAATGTCGTGACCGAACGGGTTCAGGTTGCAGACGATGGTGTTCTGGACATTTATCAAAAAATTGCAGTTCGCAACGATGGTCATAAAAAGATTGTTGTTGGTCGTGGTGGTGCCCAGTTAAAACAAATTGGCACGGCTGCCCGTTTGGATATTCAAGACCAGTGGGGTGTAAATGCCCGGCTGCATTTGTTTGTTCGTGTTGAACCAGACTGGGAAGAAAAGGCCGAAAACTACACCGACCAAGGTCTGGAATTTAAAAAATAAAACAGGATGGATTTATGAGGATTTATAACAGGGTAATGCCGTATTTGTTGATGGTGACTGGTCTGGTTTGCACTGGTTGCGAACAAGATTACAGCGATGTTATCGTATCAAAGAAAGATAACAAGGTTTATCTGGACAGAAATAACAACGGTTTTGCAGATGCTTACATAAATTATTCTGCTATGGATACGGTTGGTAATATATGGTTTAAATCTATGCAGCCTGGCGATACATTGCGTTATAGTGTTGGTTATTCGTTTGATAAAATTGCTATCCCCAGCAGCCGGGTGCGTCATAAAAATCTGAATAATCAGGATTTTGTTGATTTGTATAACAAACATAAAAACAGCAAAGTTCGTAATAAATTAAACCGTTTCAAGAACCGATAAAATGTTGACAACATCTGACTTTGATTTTGATTTACCTGTTGAATTGATTGCGTCGCATCCGTTGCCACAACGTGACGCATCACGTATGCTGGTGGTTTGTGGTCGTGATATTTATGATAAACAGGTCCGTGATTTTCTGGATTGTTTAATGTCTGGCGACGTGGTTGTTTTTAATAATTCCCGTGTTATTCCAGCCCGTTTCATGGCGGATGGCACGCATGAAATCACATTGCACACATCCTGCGATGATGGTTGCTGGTGGGGATTGTGCAAAAAGTTTACAAAGTTAAATCCAGGAACTGTTTTGACCCTTGACGACGGGACAAAAATCGAAATAGTTGACCAACATCCCGACAGTGGTTTAAAAATCAAGTTTTTGTGCGACAATGTTTTCGATGTTCTGGACCGTGTTGGCAAAATGCCACTGCCGCCATATATGAAGCGTTCTGAACAACTTGATGACCGTGAACGTTATCAAACTGTATATGCGTCGCCTTTGGGGTCTATGGCGGCACCGACGGCAGGTTTGCATTTTACACCAGAACTGTTGGAACAGATTCAAGCCCGTGGGGCAAAAATCGTAAATATTACCTTACATGTCGGGGCGGGGACCTGGATGCCGGTTAAAACCGAAGATTTATCCCAACACAAAATGCACAGCGAATGGGGCTGTATAACGGATGCCCAGGCAGAAATAATCAACAATGCAAATCGTGTAATTGCGGTTGGAACAACTTCGTTAAGATTGCTAGAAAGTGCGGCAATGTGCAATCGTGATGCCGAAAAATATCGCCGTGTTGCACCATTTTGTCAGACTACAGACATTTTTATCACGCCTGGCTATGAATTTCGTGTGGTTGATGTTTTGCTGACAAACTTTCATTTACCAAAATCGACATTGTTTATGTTGGTGTCTGCGTTTGCAGGACTGTCTGAAATGCAGATGGCGTATTCGCATGCGGTTGCTGAAAAATATCGCTTTTTCAGCTATGGCGATTGTTGTTTGCTGTTCAAAAAGGGAAAATAAATGAAATACAATCCGACCTTGCATAAATTATCAAATGGTGTAACGGTTATTTTGGACCCGATGGACCTGGAAACAACGTCTATAAAGGTCAGTTTTTGCACAGGCTCACGTGATGAATTGCCAAATGAATATGGTCTGACGCATTTTTGCGAACACATGTTGTGCAAGGGGACCCCACGTTTCCCAACCAAGAAAATACGTGATGAATATTTGGATTGTCATGGCGGTGGTTGCAATGCATCAACTGGCAGTGGTGTTTTATCTTTTTATGGTCGAATTATTGCCAAAAACGCAAATGTTATGTTGGATTTTATTGGCGACCAATTACAGAATTCGCTGTTTGACCCGACCAAGATAGAAATTGAACGTCGTGTAATTTGTGATGAATTGCGTCGTGCATTGGATAATCCTGGTCGTCAGTTTGATGATTTTATGTCAAAAACATTATTTGGGGGGCGGACTTTTTCAACTTTAAATCTGGGAACACAAGAAACAATCAATTCATTTACCAGGGACCAGATGTTGGAATTTTTATCCCGTCGTCTGTCGGCCAAGAATTGTATAATTTGCGTTTCAGGACGGATAATTGACAGTGCCACAACATTGGCACAAATTGAAAAGTCGTTTTCGTTTTTACTGACGCATGATGTGCCTGAAAATACGGATGTTCCATACACGCCGGCTGTTGCACATAATTCAAAGTCAGACAAAGAAAATGTTCGTCTGCGAATAATATTCCCGGACATTTGGCCATTGTCGTTTGAAAATATATACAACAATATATGTGTTGGTCGTTTTGAACGCTTTATGATAAAAGAAATTTCTGATGTTTTACGCCAAGACAATGGATTGGTATATGGGTTTAGTGGTTTTGCCGTTGGGAACGAACATCATTATTGGAACGGTTTTTCGACCCAGACATCTGCTGAAAACATCCCGACTGTTGTGAAACTGATTGCACAAAATGCGTCTGCAATTTATTCTGAACCAAGAATAACTGGTGCCGACCTGGAACGCTATAATTGCAAGGACGCCCTGGGGGATGCGGATTGGTTGGAATCTGCAACCCGTCGTTGTGACAAGTTGATTGCATATTATCGTGATTATGGTCGAATTTATGATTTTTATGAAACGTTAAAGTTGTTTACGCAATTGACGCCATCGGACGTTATAAAGAATACACGTGGTTATTTTGATGGGCCAATATCAATTATTACCCAAGGGGCAGATTTTGATTGCGATTTAAAATCTGTCTGGGACAAAAATTTTAACTTAAAAACCGAAACCAAAGGGGTAATATAATGGCAATACCAGTCGTAATTGTGCGTGCATTACCAACAGCAGCCCGTGCGTTGGCCAAACCACGTGTGTTCAAACGTTTTTTGGGGACACGTGCGGGTAAACGTGCCGCACTAAAATACGGAACAATGTTGGTAAAATCCAAAGATGTTCGTAATTCTGTCGGTAAATTTATGAAAAACAATGGGGCATTTCTGCGTTCTAAAAAAGAATACCACCAAAATGAACAAGAATACGCCAAGTTGGTGAAAAAAATTGAAAAACTGGAACAGCAACTGGCGGATGCAAAATTGAGTCAGGAAAAAATGCAAGAATTGACATTTACACTTGGACGTCAGGTTGTTCAAATGCGTCAATTGCTGGAAAAAATGGATGTTCAACGTCAGCAGTATGCCCAGGAAATGTTGGCAGAATTTCGTCGTTCCCAGGGGCTGGACAAAACAAGATAAGGAAATCCGATATGTCGTTAAAGTTTAATTTGATTGCAACTGATGGAAATGCTCGTCGTGGTTCGGTTGAAACAGCACACGGGACATTTCAGACGCCTGCCTTTATGGCTGTTGGCACTGCTGCCACGGTCAAGGCGTTGACAATGGAACAAGTTGCCGCAACTGGAACTCAGGTGATTTTAGGAAATACGTATCATTTAATGATGCGTCCAGGCGGTGATTTGGTCGAACAGATGGGTGGCTTGCATAAGTTTGGTGGCTGGCACGGGCCAATCTTGACAGACAGTGGTGGTTTTCAAGTTATGTCTTTATCGACCTTGACCAAGATGAGTGAAGAAGGCGTCCAGTTTACATCACACTTTGACGGCGGAAAAAAACACTTCTTGCGTCCCGAAGATTCTGTTCACATCCAACATCAACTGGATTCAAATATCACAATGGTTTTGGACGAATGTCTAAAATTACCAGCCGACAGACAGCGTGTTGAAAAAAATGTTGATATGGTAACACGTTGGGCCCGTCGCAGCAAAGATGCTTTTGTTGACCGCCCTGGATATGGAATTTTCGGTATTGTCCAAGGGGCCGATTTTCCCGACCTGCGTGAAAAATCGGCACGTGCCTTGACGGCGATTGGTTTTGACGGTTATGCGATTGGTGGCCTGGCGGTGGGTGAACCACAATCTGTTATGTTTGATATGATTTCAACCACAACGCCACTGTTGCCAACGGACAAGCCACGGTATTTAATGGGGGTTGGAACGCCACTGGATATTCTAGGGGCGGTTGAACGTGGGGTTGATATGTTTGATTGCGTGATGCCAACCCGTGCTGGTCGCACTGCCCAGGCATTTACACGTTCGGGCACAATGAATATGCGTAATGCCAAATTCCGTGATGACCCACGTCCATTGGATGATAAATGTGGTTGTCCTGCGTGCAAATTATCCCGTGCATACATTCATCACTTGATAAAGTGCAACGAGATTTTGGGGGCGACATTGCTGACCCAGCATAATTTATGGTTTTATCAGGATTTAATGCACGATATTCGTGATTCAATCGAGCAGGGGTGTTTTGCAGACTTTAAACGCAATTTCATTGAAAAATACACTGGGGAAAATACAAATGAACAATGAAAAAATAAAACCCATAAAGATAGAAAATTGTGTTCATATTGATATGTCCAAACGCCTGTATTTGGCGGTTGCCCGTAAAACGGTGTCTGATAAATTGATATATGTTTACACATTGGGGTGTCCTGGGTGTCAAAATGCCAGTTATTACCTTGTGCCTACGACGGATATGGCGACATTTGATAATCAAAAGGCGGCGGATTTATATACAAACTCGGTGCGTCAGGTTATCCAAGCACAATCTCAATGGGCAATATATTCGATGGCATTAAAAGCATCAAAGCAGGATTTGGCAAATTTCAAGCAGATGACCAAATAAAACGCTTGTAAAAAAACACATAACCCAATAATATTTACATAAAAACAAAGGGGGATTTATGGCCAAGGCAAAGAAAGAAATCGAAGTAATCGATATGGGCGGTGTCAAGACAGTAAAAAAGAAACAATCTGTTATCACCTGGACTAAACGCACAATTGCGATTGTAACAATTATTTGGTTTGCTATTGTTGGCTATGTCCCCTTGCATATCAAGAACACATATTCGCAACCGATAAAGAAGTCTATTGTTGTATCGATGTTCTTTGACCTGCAAAAGGGTATTGTAAAGCAATACGAAGCGTTACTAGAAGGTGTTGCTGATTCTATAAACCTGGAAAAGCCAATCGCTGTTGCAATTGATGGTGTAAAGTTAGTTGAAAAGGGTGTGGACAAGGTAACGGATGCCACTGCCCAAGCCAAAGAAACAACGGCCAAGGCAACAGATGCGACATCTGATGCACGTGAAAAAACATCGGGCGTAAAGAAGTTGAGTGGTTTTGCAAAAATGTTTGGCGTAAACACAGACAGTGTTGACAAGGCCGTAAATGAAGTGGATAAGGGGCTGGACAAAGCGGATTCAGCAATCGCCCAGGCAAATACAGCCATAACCAAGGTTGATGACACTGCTGCCCGTGTAAATGCCCAACTGGACAAGGTCAAAGGCGATTTGACCCGTGTTGCCCAAACCGAAGTTGATAAAATGCTGGATTCTGCGATTAAAACTGCACTGGATAAGCAATCTGGTGGTCTGGGGACAACGTTATTGACTAACTATGGAATTGAACATGTTTATCCATGGCGTCCATCTAGTTGGCCGGTTGCAACCAAGATTTATAATGACCTGGCCCAATCTGATGTTACAACGATAACTGTTATCACGAACACAGTTGATAAATATTTTGGCTATGTTGCGTGGGGGTTGGTATTTGCGGCCTGGGCATTGGGTCTGTATATCTGGTCATTGTTCTTTAAAAAGGCCAAGGCAATATTAAAACCATTTAATGTTTGCCCACGTTGTGGTCATACCTATGCAGATAAACGGACTGCGCTGGGGTTATTAAAAGTGTTCCAGCCATGGCAATGGTTCTAAGAAATAACATTAAAAGCCCTGGGAAACAGGGTTTTTAATTTTTTTGTAAAAAAACACTTGCATTAGTATAAAATATATGTCATTATACACGACGCAATGCGAGCGTAGCTCAGTTGGCTAGAGCGCAACCTTGCCAAGGTTGAGGTCGAGGGTTCGAGCCCCTTTGCTCGCACCAAAATTTTAAAAACCGTCCGTCAGGGCGGTTTTTTGATTTTGCCGTGCAAAGGGGCGGCAGTTTACCGTGTGTTTTGATTTCTGTTTGGCAACAGTTTTTTTAGACCTTTTTCTATGCGTTTAACGTTGTCGGCGTTGCAAACACAGCCCTCGCAAGTATTGGTCGAACAAAACGCACATCCGTGTGGAAAATATTTCAAATGTCCCGATACGCTACCATACGCCATAGTGGCAAATTCGTGCATATATTTCTGGTATATTGCTGCGTATTGCGGATATTTTGTCAGTGTCATCAGAAAACTGCCATAGTTTTGCACCAGTGCTGCGGAATATCTGCGACGTGCCCGCCATGACGGCATATTGTTTTCATAGTCCGTCAGTGAACCAGAACGCCGGTTATATAAATATATACTATCACGAACGGTTGAAATTATGTTTGCGTGCAATACTGCCAGCGAGCAAAACAAGATGTCTTCGTCCAGCGGCATGTCGATTTCGAACCGCAAATTATGGCGATCCAGAAAATCGCGGCGATAAATTGCAAAATTTGCACTTTCACGGTCAAAAGATTGTAAAATCATAATTTTTTTGTCATTTAATTTTGTGCCAAATGTCCGGTCTTTGTTGTATGTCAGGACAGTGATTATTGATGTTTGTTTTTGTATCCCGACTTTGCCACCCATAACGATTTCTGCGTTGTTTTTTTTAGCGGCGTCAATCATTCGTGTAAAATAGTTTCTGTCGCCCAACAGTTGTTTTGGAAATCCTGCTTTGACCTGACCTTTTTTATAAATCATATTTCCGTGTTTTGGGTCATCGATAGTTTTTTCGATAAACGGGGCAATCTTTTTGAATTTTACACCAATCATATCATCTGCATCGACAAAGCTGATAAATTCACCACGGGCCATTTCCATACCACGGTTGCGTGCTGCGGATACGCCCAGATTTCGTTGACATTCCAATTCAATATTATGATGTTTTATTGAATAATCCTGGACAATGCACAGTCCATTATCAGTTGAACCGTCATCAACAACAATTACCTGAAATTCAGTAAATCCGTTTTGCACGACGATACTGTCCAGACATTGTTGAATATACTGGGCCGTGTTATGCATGGGTATAATAATCGACAGATACGGATTCTTCATACTATAAATGTAGCATAAAATAGTGATTTGTCAACATTTTATGGGATTATACATATTTTTCTTTACTTTCTTGAAAATATGTATAATAATCCAAGGCAACAAGATAAAACACAGTAATGAATTATACATCTAAACGTTTTAACTAGGCAAGGTGCGACCAACAGATTTACAAACTGCGGGCGCACTTTTCTGCGTCCGTTTTTTTAATAATTCAACAACCCAAGGGAAAAATAAAATGTCAGAAAATACAACAAACACAGCGATTTCAACAAATGAACTAACGGCACGTCTGCAAAAGGCAGAAAACATCCGTGCCCGTGACGGTGTTGTATGGAAAGACAAATTTGACCGCACGCATACAATTGCGTCTGCCCGTGAATTGCCAGATGGCACACCCGTAAAGTTGGCGGGGCGTATTACTGCCTTGCGTTGGCTGGGCAAATTGATGTTTGGTCGTATTTATGACATTGACGGTGAAATTCAGTTTTCAATGTCTCGTGAAGAATTGGGCGAAGAAGTTTACAAGTTTATGAAGGCGAACGTTGACCTGGGGGATTTTATTGGCATAACTGGCGAATTATATCATACGACTGCGGGTGAATTGACGGTCAAGGTGTCGGCCTATGAAATTTTGTCCAAGGCCCTGCGCCCATTGCCCGAAAAGTTCCACGGATTAACAGATATGGAAACCCGCTATCGCCAGCGTTATCTGGACATTATTGCAAATCCAGAAACGCGTCGTGTAATGAAGATGCGTTTTCAAATGTTGCGTTTAATTCGTGAATATCTGAACAGCAATGGTTTTACCGAGGTGGAAACCCCAATCATGCAGGTTGTGGCCAGTGGTGCGGCGGCCCGTCCATTTATCACACATCATAATGCATTGGATGCTGATTTTTATCTGCGTATTGCCCCAGAATTATTCTTGAAACAGACAATTGCGGCAGGTTTTGACCGTGTTTATGAACTGGGCAAGAACTTCCGTAACGAAGGTATGGACGCAATGCACCTGCAAGAATTTACAATGCTGGAATGGTATGCGGCATATTGGGATTATCATCGCAATATTGAGTTTTCATGGGCAATGATTCAGAAAATCTTGATGGAATTGCGTGGCACATTGCAGATTGAATATCAGGGGACTCAGTTAGATTTCTCGAAATACGAAGAAATCGACTACACAGCTCGTATGAATGAATTACTAGGGGTTGATATCTTGGAATTCAAGGACACGGATGCATTAAAATCGCAACTGGTTGCCCAGGGAATGTTCCCGGCAGATGAGCTGGAACCGTTAAAGTCTGTTCCTGCAATTGTTGACTATGTATTCAAACGCAAGATTCGTGACCAGATTGTTCAACCAGCGATTGTTCACAATTATCCGGCGTATTTGATACCTTTGGCACGTCGCAACAATGATGACAGCCGACGTATCGACATATTCCAGTTGATTGTATGTGGAGCAGAATTGATAAAGGCGTATTCTGAATTGGTTGACCCAATTGTTCAGCGTGCTGCATTCGAAGAACAGGCCGCCAACAAGGCTGCCGGTGATGACGAGGCCTTTGACTTGGACGAAGACTTCTTGCGTGCTATGGAACACGGTATGCCACCAATTTCTGGTTTGGGCTTGGGAATTGACAGATTCTTTTCAATTATCGCAGACCAACCAACATTGCGTGATGTGATACTGTTCCCGATAATGAAATGATGAACCAAGGGGGGTAAAATGTCGCAGATTGGTATTGATACATTGGCCCAAGATATGGCCGCTGATAACGACAGACGGAATCTGGCGGCGATTGACCGTGCGTTGAACGAAGGACGCATCAACGAAGAAGCGGCCAACCATCTGAAAGTCTTGTATTCTGACAGTATGCACTGGTTCCGAGAGGTTTTTTATGTTCTGGGCAAATGCTTTGGTGCACCCAAGACAGCGGTTATGCGTTATGACTATGAAACCGACCAAGCCATCGAAGAACCTATATCGATATCTGATATAAATCCGCTGTCGCCATACATTGTTCATCATCGTTTGGACAATGACCCAATGCGTAATCAGTTTTTTGCCAGTTCTGCAGGACATAAAATTGATTTGGCTGTATCTTCAATCGTAACTGTTATTGTTGGTGCACAAAAGAATATCAATCGTGCCCTGACCAAGATAACGGGCAAATACTATGCATCCTATGTGAACGAGGTTGCAGACACAGTCTATCGTGTGATTGCATCGCACGAACGTGAAGCGTCCGCCCGTGCTATTGCGATCAAAATTCGTGAACGTCTAAGCCAGCGTTATATTTCAACGCCGTCTGAAACAGTGTTGTCAATTATTGGTTCTGGGCATGAAAAGATTGCTGTTGACCTAGTTCGTGCCTTGGACAAGGTTGAACGGCCTCGCATGCGTTTACAGGATGTTTGGCGTGTAAAATGTCTGTTTGATTTGATTCCCCAGGCCCGAACATTTATTGAACGCTTGCAAGCAATGATGCCTGAACGCATTTTGTCTGTGCGTGACAGTTTTTATAATATGAAAAACCCACGCAATTACCGTGATGCCAAGATAATATTGAATATTGGTCCAAACCCAGAAACGATAATTCCAATGGAAATTATATGTCAGGTCCGCACATTCTTTGGCTTTGAAAGTAAAACGCACGATGTTTACGAGGTCGCACGTAAAAAGAAATGCACCCGTTCCGATAATATGGAGGCCAAGCTGGCCCTGTTCTACGAGCAAGGTGTCAAAGAATACAATCGCATGATATGCGATTGTTTGTCTGATTTATTTGACAGGGTAGGGTGGAATTTGCTGTATTCACAGGGCGATTCCGTTGCCATGTTTGAGGGCTTTCCACGTGAATGTAAACTATATTATCCGCAAAAGATTCTGGATAATATAAATGAAAAACTGGACGATGCGATTGAAAACGAAGTTTTTCGCATTACAAATGCACCTGTCAAACTATCCAGGGTCCAAGAAGCCCAAATTTTCCACTTTATGGCACGATTTGTTTTGGTTTCTGCGATGCCATATATGCAGCGTGATTGGGCGATGCCTACCGCAACGCAGGCAGGTAAATTATTTAACTTTGTTATGACGGAAATTCAGCGTTATTACAAAAAGTAATCTGTATTTTAAGTCCCCCAGATTATTGGGGGATTTTTATTCCCCTTGCTTTCATGCACAAAAAATGTAAAAATAATATCAGGTTCTGAACGTGCTTCGCAGAACCATAACAGCATAAGGAAAGGATAGGATTATGCGTCAAGGAAAAGTAAGATGGTATAACGGAAAAAAATGTTTTGGCTTTATTATGCCTGACACACCAAACGCAGACGGCAACACAGATGATGTATTTGTTCATTCCAGTTCGTTAAAGGCCGCCGGCATCAGATTTTTGAACGAAAACGACATTGTCGAATTCGAAGAAGAAGTTCGCAATGGCAAATTATCTGCAACAACTATTGCTGTTGTTCAACGTGACGAAGAATCCGCCCGTCGTTTCCAGGAACGTCGTGCTGAACGTCGTCGTGCTGTCGAAGAACGCAAACAACGTGAAGATAAATCATCACGTCGTGGATTTGCATTCTGGAAAAAATAATTTTTATATCTCAAAAAAAGCACCCCGTTTGGGGTGTTTTTTTATGAACTTATTGCAAAGCAGAAAAACAAGGTATAAAATTGCAAAAAAAGGAGTTTTTATTATGTGGACCACAATCGCAGTCGTTGCTATTATTGTTTTGTATTTTATTGCTGTTTACAATGGATTGGTTGCCCGTCGTAATCAGGCACGTGAGGCCTGGGCAACAATTGATACCCAGTTAAAACGTCGCTATGATTTGATTCCAAATTTGGTTGAAACAGTTCGTGGTGCGGCAAAACATGAATCTGAAACATTGTCTGCGGTAACGACTGCCCGTAATGCGGCGATGGCGGCCAACGGTCCAACATCTGGCGATGCCCAGAATAAATTGACCCAAACATTAAAAAGTTTGTTTGCTGTTGCAGAAAGTTATCCAGATTTAAAGGCGAACGAAAACTTTCTGGAATTACAGCGTGAATTGACCGACACAGAAACCAAGATTCAGGCCGCTCGTCAGTTTTATAACACGGTTGTAATGGCGTTGAACACCCAAATTGAACAATTTCCATCAAATATTGTTGCACGGATGTTCGGTATTTTGCCTGAAAAAATGTTTGAAATTGATGAATCAGAAAAGGTTGCACCAAAGGTAAAGTTCTAAGATGTCCCAAGATTTCACATTACACACCCACACAAACCTGTTTGACGGTAAAAATACTGTTCGTGAAATGATTGCGGCCGCCAAAAAGTCTGGTATGCAGGCAATTGGGATTTCTGACCACTTTATTGTGCATCCTGATATTCCGACAACCAAGGCGTATGCTGCGGCGGCACGTGGTGGGTATGCAAAAATGTATATGGATAACTTTGATGAAGTTATCCGGGCATTTCAACGGCATTATGATGAAATTCGCCAAATTGCAGAAAGCGAAACAATCCAGGTCCTGTGCGGAATGGAAGTGGACTTTTTTGATAGCCCTGATTGGCGACGTAGCTTTGAGCACGCATTAAAGGTCTTAAAACCAGACTATGTTATTGGTTCTGGACATTTTATTGAATACGGTGGCACAGTATGCAACGTTCACGACATTGCAAATGCAGAACCTGATGAATCTGACAGAATGCTAACAGAATATTGGGCCAAGATTCAAAGAATTGCCCGTTCTGGAATGTTTAATTGGCTTGCCCACCTTGATTTGCCAAAAAAATGCAATCTGGGGCAGGATAAAAAGTGGCAGACAGCCGAAGCCCAGACAATCCAGGCGATTTCGGATTCTGGTGCAAGTATTGAAATAAATACCAAGGGACTTTCATTGCCGTATAACGAGCCTTATCCATCATCACGTATTTTGAAAATGGTGGCTGATGCGAATATCCCTGTTCTTATCAGTGATGACGCACACTCTGTTGACCAGGTGCACAGGGGATTTGAAGAAGCGGAACGCTTTGCATGTGAAAATGGTGTAAAAAACCGACTGGCATTACAGAAAATACTTGATTTTTCAAAAAAAAGCCTATAAAATACCGCCTGCTGGGTAATCAGAACTGATTAAGCGGCGGTGCTTTTTTTGGTCCCGCCTGCGATAAGGATTCTGTTCTTGGTTATGAACACCCGGCACCGTAAAACCAAAAAACAAAGGAAAATAAACTATGGCAAGAGCAGGTGCAAAGCGTAGCACACGCAAATTGAAAATCGGACGTAGCCTGGGCGTAAACTTGTGGGGTCAGGCGAAATCTCCATTCAACAAACGTAAATATAAACCTGGTCAGCACGGTCCAACATCTCGTGGTGGCAACTCATCTGATTATGCAAAACAGATGCGTGCAAAACAGACCTTAAAGGGTTATTATGGTAATATCGGCGAAAAGAAATTCCGCAAATATTATATCGAAGCAAACAATATGAAGGGTGACACACCAGAAAATTTGATTGGTTTGTTGGAACGTCGTTTGGACGCAGTTGTATATCGTGCAAAATTGGCACCAACTGTATTCTCTTCACGTCAGTTGATTAGCCACGGTCATATCAACGTAAATGGCAAACGTGTAAAGATTGCATCATACCAGGTAAAACCAGGCGATGTTATCACAGTCAGCGAAAAAGCAAAGCAGATGCCATTGGTTGTTTTGGCGTTGGAATCTGGCGAACGCACTTTTGCAGACTATGTTTCTGTTGACAGTGCAAACTTCACAGCGACATTTGTTCGTGTTCCAGCATTCGAAGACGTTCCATATCCTGTTCAGATGTTCCCAGAATTGGTCGTCGAATTCTATTCTCGCTAATAGAAATATTGGAAATAAAAAAGTCCCGGTTTGCCGGGATTTTTTTGTGTTTTTTTTAATCTTTTGCACGGGGGTGGGCATTGGCATATATGTTTGAAATTTCCGCCATATTGACTTTGGTATATAACTGGGTTGTTGACAGCGATGTATGCCCCAATAACTCTTGCAGACTGCGTAAATCTGCACCGCCCGACAACAGTGCAGTTGCAAATGTGTGCCGCAGTGCGTGCGGCGTTACAAAATCTGGTAATTGCAGATAATGACGCAGGCTTTCAACGACTTTTTCCGCCATACGGGCTGACATAGGCAACCCACGCACACTGCAAAACACGGGGGCGTTTATTTCATTAGAATATGGACGAACGGATGTGTATTTATCAATTGCATTCCAAACCGCTGGCAATACCGGGACCAGCCTTTCCTTGTTGCCTTTGCCGACAATATGCAACACGTCAGGTCTATTGCTGATATCACTGTTTTTTAGCCCCAGTGCCTCGGATATTCGCAGACCGCACCCAAACAGCAGCACAACCAATGCCCAATCACGTGCCGCCACCCACGGATTATTTGCGTCGATAACCTGTATCGCATCGTGCATATTTTCAACATCTATTGGGCTGATTGCCTTGGACAGTTTGCGTGGAACTTTGGGCGAAACGATTAAGCCAATCGCATCGTTTTTTATGCCAAATTGTTTTTCGATAAATCTGTAAAAGCCACGTAATGAAGACAAAGCACGTGCGGTTGATTTATGCGACAGACCACGTCGTTGTCTGTCGGCCAGAAACGCCCTGAAACAAATTGTGTCCGCATGACCTATGTTGGACAAGTTTGGCGTTTCGCTGGCCCATTTTTGATAGAAAGCCAAAAAGTCTTGTATGTCAATCTGATATGCCGTCGCCGTATGTTCAGAATAGTTCTTTACGGTTTTAATAAATTCAATAAAGCCGGCGACGGTATGTTCCATATGTTGCCTTTATTTAATTTCAAATACTGCACTAACAGAAACGGAAACATCAGTATCTTTGGAAACAATTGTCCCAGCGGCTGTATCCATCATAGGTGCGGCTGCCACCATCTTGGTCCGCATCAGGTTTACAGGTGCCGTCGTGTCCGAAACATTTGTCCCATACGCCACAGATAGCATTTTTCCAGCCTTTTTATTGTCGCCAGCCGCCAGTGCATTTGCACGCACCCGTGCATTTTCAACCGCAACCCCCAGGCACTTTTCCGTAATCGGTTGTAATACCGCAGGGCTAGAATACATTCGTAAATTTTCAGAATAAACATTTGGCACACCTGAAAATACACCCAAAACATCTTCGATTGTTGTTATTGAATCTGCCGAAACTTCCATTGCGATTGTTGTTTCAATTCCCAGCGAAACAGACTTTTGTTCGTCCCGATTCCATTCGGTCTTTTCGTATGAATTGAATTGAGTCGTCTGCATTTCAACCGGCATTTTTTTCAAGTGTTCTGTGATTTCCGCAACTTGTTTGGTTGCCTGTTGCACGGAATTAACCGCTGTTGGTGCCAGCACAGTTATCCGCAGTGTGATTGCTGTTTTGTCTTTTGGTGCCGTGGTCAGGCATTCGCCATTAACGGAAATTATTCGTGGTTCTGAACGTCTTTCCAGCATTCCAAATACCAACGCCATAACGGCGGCAGTTCCAATAACAGTCCCAATCCAAATTAGTGTCTTTTTCATATTCTCTCTCCTGTTTAATTTACAGTCCCAACATTGCTTTTTTTACACGTTTAACCGTTTCAGATGCAACGGCTTTTGCACGGTCCGCACCTTCTGCCAGAATTTTATCGATTTCGTCTGTGTGCACCATCAAGCGTTCGTATTCTGCCCGTGGTTTTTCCAAGACAGAGTTGATTTTTTCAAACAGTATTGTTTTTGCAGTGCCGTATCCCATACCACCCCGACGGAACATTTCTGCAAATTCTGCGATTTCCGCATCTGTTGCAAAATGTTTATATAACTGAAAGATGGTTGATTCATCAGGATTCTTTGCTTCTTCGGGCAGTTTAGAATCTGTTATAATACGCATAATCTTCTTTTTCAGTTCTTTTTCTGGTGCAAACAATGGGATAGTGTTGTCGTATGATTTGCTCATTTTTCGACCGTCCAGACCAGGCACTAATCCTGTATCCTGTCCGATAACAGGTTCTGGCAATTTGAATATTTTACCATAGGTATGGTTAAAATATCCTGCGATATCACGTGCGAACTCAACGTGTTGTTTTTGGTCGGCACCAACTGGCACGATATCAGAGTTATACAACAATATATCCGCACTCATCAGCACAGGGTATGTATAAAGCCCCATATTGACACCTGCGTCAACATCATTTCCTGCGGCATTGTTTTTTTCCATTGCGGCCTTGTATGAATGTGCACGATTCATCAGCCCCTTTGGGGTGATGTTCATCAGGAAAGTATTTAACTGATAGATTTCATCAATATCCGACTGACGGAACAAGATTGCATTGTTCAAATCCAATCCCAACGCAATCAACAGTGCAGCGATTTCATAAGTATGCTGTTTAATCTGCGATGCATCAGTGATGGTATTCAATGCGTGCAAGTCAGCGATAAACATAAATGTTTTATTGCTCTTTGACTGTTCTATCAATGGTTTTAATGCACCAACATAGTTGCCCAAGTGTGGCATACCTGTTGGTTTAATTCCTGTTAAAACTACTTTATCTGTCCCTGACATAATAAATATCCTTTCATTATTCATATTTTAATGATTTTGTTTTGTAAAATAAAGCCCAAATTTATCAAACACCTTGGACCAGGGTGCAAAAACATATCAGGCGTCAACACGCCAACAATTAAATTCTGCAAAGTTAAAAATGCACTTGCTCATACCCATCATTATAAATACAAAGTATAAAAAATTCAATAAAAAACGCCCAAACGGGCGTTTTGATTATTCTGCTAATGCTCCAACAGACATTGTGATGCGTCGGATGCCGCTGCTGATAGACTTTTCTTTGTTTACTTTGGCTTTTAATATTTCGCCTGTGTGATAAATGTGTGTTCCGCCACACAATTCGCACGAAACATTGCCTGCGGTAATAACCTTGACGGTATCGCCATATTTTTCGCCAAACAACGCCATTGCACCCTTTTTGACTGCTTCGTCCAAAGACATTTCTTCGTGTTCAACAGGCATATCCATTGCAATCCATTTGTTTACCAGGTCTTCTACGGCCTGCTTTTCTTCTGCGGTCATTGCACGACCAAATCGAAAGTCAAAGCGAACGGAATCAGGTGAAACCTTGGACCCACGCTGTTCAACATCTTCGTTCAAGACGTTGCGTAATGCGGCCTGCAACAGGTGGGTTGCTGTATGTGCACGGGCGGTCTGTTGACGTATTGCCACATTTATAACAGGTTTTACAACGTCGCCAACATTCAACTTTTCTGTGATTGTTCCCTTGTGAATGACGACATTATCGACACGTGCAGCCTCGGCTATGTTCATTACAACATTGCCATCACGTTTCAGTTCACCGCTATCGCCAACCTGACCGCCTTGTGTTCCATAGAATACCGTTTTGTCCAATGCAACTTCGACCTCATCGCCTGGATTGGCAGTCTGAACAAATTCCCCATTACACAGGATTGACAATACCTTTGATTCCATATCTACTGGTGCATATTTGGCAGTATCATCTGTGTCTGCTAAATCCGTCTGCGATTCCCAGAATATCCGTGTTCCTTTGGTGTTTGCACGACTGCGTTCTTTTTGTTCTGCCATAGACTTTTCAAACCCAGCGACATCAACATCGATATTGCGGTCTCGCAAAATCATCTGGGTCAAATCCAGCGGAAATCCGTATGTATCAAACAGTTTAAATGCGACATCCCCTGGCAGAACAGCGTTGTTTAACTTTGGTATTTCGTTTTCCAATAACTTCATACCGTTTTGCAACATATCTGCAAAAGAATTTTCTTCGTTCTGGATAATTTCAATAACACGATTTTGTTCACGTGCCAGTTCTGGATATGCTTCACCCATTTCTGTAATCAGGGCAGGGTATAATTTTGACAGCAACGCCCCCTTGTGTCCCAAGATTTGACCATGTCGCATTGCACGACGCAAAATACGACGAATAACATATCCACGGTCTGTATTTGATGGAATCACACCGTCTGCGATTGCAAAGCCTACACTACGCAAGTGGTCAGTAATAACCTTGAAACTGGCGACATTTTCGTTTGTTTCTGCAACGCCTGTGATATCAGACACTGCACGTTTCAAATTTACAAACAAATCTGTGTCATAGTTGTCTGTTTTGCCTTGTAATATTGATGCAAAGCGTTCCAATCCCGCCCCTGTATCGACATTTTGTTTTGGCAGTGGTGTTAAATTTCCGTTTGCATCACGGTCATATTGCATGAACACGTCGTTCCAGATTTCAACCCAGCGGCCACCGTCTTCATTTTCACTGCCTGGCATTCCTCCTGGCAAATCCGCCCCCATATCATAGTGCATTTCTGTGCATGGACCACATGGGCCGGTATCTCCTGCCGACCACCAGTTGTCTTTGTCGCCCAACAAAATTGCGTCCTTGCCAGCAACTTTTTTCCAGATTTTTACTGCCTCATCATCGCTATAATGCGTTGTAACAACAATTCTGTTTGGGTCCAGACCAAAAACCTTGGTCAACAATTCCCAAGACATTTCGATTGCACCTTCTTTGAAATAGTCCCCAAAAGACCAGTTTCCCAACATTTCAAAGAACGTATGATGACGACCGTCAAATCCGACATCTTCCAGGTCGTTGTGTTTGCCACCTGCACGGATGCATTTCTGAACGTCTGCCACACGTGGTGCAAATGCAGGTTCTGTTCCTTGTAAAATCCCTTTCCATGGCACCATACCTGCCACTGTAAACAACAAAGTAGGGTCGTTTGGAATCAGTGATGCAGATGGAACGATTTTATGCCCCTTGGATTCAAAATACTCTAAAAAAGCCTTGCGTATATCATTATATTTCATATCTGTTTCCCTTTATTTCGGGGGTATTGTATAAATATTCCCCCATTGTTTCAATCATATATTTTAATTTTTATGAAAAATATCAAATGTCAGTATTATTGCCCCACCGGGGCGGCACCTGTGTTGATACCCAGTGCCGCATAAATTATCTGGTTGCATTCAGAAATAAAACGTTTTTCCAATTCTGTCTGATTTTTGTTTGTTTTTGATTCTTTTTGATTTTTGCTGAATTTCATAGTAATACAACTAACAGAATCCATATAAATCGGCATTGTGTTGGGATTTTTTTCATGTGCAATGATATTTAGTGCTGACCACATCAGCATATCTACAGGCACACCAACCCCCAGCGGCTCATTAGTGTTCAAAAAATCTGCAATATTGTCATTTAGGACACGACCCATATCCAATGCCAACGCCAACCGCACTGCGGTTCCTTTCATACCAATGCTGGGACGCAACATACAGACGTTTTCGTTATCTATGACATAGTCAGTTGGACTTTTCATTATCCGCAGGACATTGTTCAGTTGCTGTTTTACAACAACGATATTTTGTATAACTGCGAAAATATCATTTGAAACACGTGGGATTTTGATGTCCAGCAACACATCGTCATCATTTGTAAAGATAAACCATTTCGCTTTTAACTTTTTCTGGGCGACAAAATCCAAAATCGCCAATCTGGAACGCAGCTTCCCGACATTTGAATCGCTGTTGATTATGTGCAATTTGCCACGATATCCCAATTTTCGGATTTGTCGTTTGGAAATTTTAGTTTCGGGATTGTCGTTATGGATTATCAGTATGATTTTGCGTTTTATTCGTGCCAATGCCGGTATTGACATCCCCAAATATTCATTATATCTGGTTGTCAGACCTATAATAATATCCGCACTTTTCCTAAACATACGAAAATTATAGCATAATAATTTGAAAAATTGCAAATATATACTTGTTTATGATATAATAAAAACTGTTCAAAAGGGGAATTTGATGAAGCCAACAATGTTATTCGCAGTGGTATTATTAACGATTATTGTTTTGATGTCATCGTTTGGAATACAGCTGTCGCCGTCAGAGCCATTGGCACTATCTGCATCTGCGGCACCAAATACATTGTTTATATGTCCTGCGGCCAGCAACACTTGGGATACATTGGCAAATGGGCTGAGGCAGTTTACCCGACCATTGATGATAGGTTTCTTTTTTGCGTTGATATTGTTGTGCTTTTCGTGGGCATGGGCAATGTATCAGAATTTATTAAAAGACAAATTTGTTCGTGATGCGTTTAAGACACCATGGGCAGCGACCAAGTTATTATTCTGGGCGGTTGTATTGGTTTCGATGTTGGTGTTGACACCAAATTATTTTCGCAGTGTTCAGGTCAGTGGTCGTGCAGGGCAGTGGGTTTTGTGCGAAAATAACACACCTGGGGCCCTTGCAGTGCCTGCTGACAGCGTTCATCGCTAAGACATAATTTGTCAACAATGCAAAAATCGGGGCTTTTTTAATTATTGTCTTGACATAAACGGCGGATTTCTTTACGATTCGGACAAGCAGTAACATAAATGTCCTTTGGAACTGCGGGACACCATAAATAAAAAATTCTATGAAAGGAGAAACAAATGAACAAACAACAACTGATTGAAGCAATCGCAAATGAAGTTGACGTAACCAAGGCAACAGCTGCTGCATGCTTGGATGCATTCATCAACACAGTTACAAAAGTTTTGAAAAAGAAAGGCGAAGTTCGTTTGGTTGGTTTTGGCACATTTGCAACTGCAAAACGCAAAGCCACAACAGGTCGTAATCCTCAGACAGGCGATGCAATCAAAATCCCTGCTTCTACACAGCCAAAGTTCAAGCCAGGTAAAGCATTGAAAGAAGCTTTGAACTAAGAAACTGTAAAGTTTATAAAAAACGTCCCGATTGGGGCGTTTTTTTTATTGGCTTGATTTTAGTTAAAAATGCACTATTATATAGTGTGTAGATAACAAGAATGTAGGTTTGTTTGCAGTTTTTTTCTGCACACAAGTGGAATTTATCCCTGTGTCTTTATTTTTAATAATAAAATACCATAGGGGTGCATAATGTCGCACGGCCTGGGATTCACTACGGATAAAGGCGGAACAGAACCAAGGTCTTTATTGGCAATGAATTTTACGGCCGTGCAAATGTAAAACACTAAAAAAGGAAAATAAATGGTAAAAGTCCGTGAAAAAAAGACAGCACCCACCAAGGGTGAAAAACCAAAAACACCACGTGCAATACGTGGAATGAACAAGCATGAAACAGATGCAAACGATGACAAGATTTATTTTATGGCCTTGGGTGGTTTGGAACACATTGGCCAGAATATGTATGTCTATAAATATCGTGGTAAATATCTGGTTGTTGATTGCGGTATGGGCTTCCTGGACGAAGAAATCGGGGCAGGGGATGTTCAATACTGTGATACAGCCTGGTTGGAAAAACGCAAGAAAGACGTTGTTGGCTTTGTGATTACACACGGCCACGAAGACCATATTGGTGCATTAAAATACATTTGGCCAAAATTCAGAAAGCCGATTTATTGCACTCGTTTCCCGGCGGAAATCTTGCGTCAGACATTCAAGGGAATCGAACTGGATTTCAATCCGAACATAGATATCGTTGAATTTGACCACCAGGGTGCAATATTAAATTTAGATCCTTTTACGGTCGAGACGTTTCATGTGTCTCACTCGGTGCCAGAGGCACAGATGCTGATTATCCAAACCCCGTCGGGCAAGATATTGCATACTGGCGACTGGACCTTTAACGATGACATTCCAATCGAAGCACCAACCAATTTTGACCGTTTGGCATCAATTGGTTCTGACCCTAAATTGTTGGCGTGTATGTGTGATTCGACAAATTCATCACGTCAAACGAAACAGACAACTGAAACCCAGGTTCGTGAAACTCTGACAGAAATTATGAAAAATGCCCCCGGACGTGTTTTGGTAACAGGTTATTCACGCAGTTTGGCACGTATGAAAATGTTTGCCCAGGCTGCCCGTGCCGCTGGTCGTGTTGCTGCGATAAAAGAACGCAGTAATCCAAATCCTGTGCCATACGTTGGTTTGCCAGAATTCCGTGAAATGGGCATAAAGTTTGGTTATATCAACAAAGACGATGTTTATCTGCACAGCGAAATCAAAGACCTGCCAGCAGAAAAACAGGCAATATTCTTGACGGGTTCCCAGGGGGAAAAGTTTGCTATGTTGACACGTTTGTGCCATGGTCAGGTCAAAGAATTAAAATTACAGCCAACTGATACAGTTGTATTCAGTGCTATTATTATCCCAGGACGTGAACAAGACGTTTCTGCCTTGTATAATAAATTGGCACGTATGGGTGTAAAAACACACACAATCTTTGACACAGATAATTTGCACGCCAGTGGCCATGCCGGTCGCCCAGAGCTGGAACGTCTTTACGACATGGTTCATCCCCAGGTTTCTGTTCCAATGCACGGTGATTATATCAACGAAATGTTGAATGGAAAGATGGCGATGGAACGTGGCGGTGCAAAACACATGATGATTGTTCATAACGGTGAAATGGTTGCATTGTCGGACGGTGCAGAACCATATGTTGCCGAAACAATACCAACCAGTTATGTTGTAATGGAAGGGGAAACAGAACGCAGTGCCAACGACCAGGTTTATAAAAACCGCAAGAAAATTGCGTCAAACGGTGCAGTGTTTGTAACATTACCTGTGGACAAGCGTGGATTCTTAAAAGGCACACCTGAGGTTTCCAGTGCCGGTATCTTTGAAACTGACGAAACGGGCTTTATGAAACGTCAGATTCAGATTGAGATTACACGTGCGATTGATGGTTTGACCAAAACAGAACGCAAGGATAAAAATAATTTGATACGTGCTGTCCAGGTTGCCTCTAACAAGGTTGTTCGTGCGGCACTTGGTGCGGACAAGAAACCACAATACAGTGTTCACTTTGTTCAGAAATAAAAAATTCCCCCATTTGGGGGAATTTTTACTTTACATATTTTTTTTAATTGAATACAATCACAACGTCATACAAACAAAGGAAAGGACAAATGGCAGAAAAAACAACAAAAAAACCAGTTGCAAAAACTGCAACTACTAAAAAAACAGTTTCTAAACCAGCGGTGGCTAAAAAGCCAACTGCTAAAAAAACAGTAACAAAGAAAGCCCCGGAAATCAAGGTTGTTGCATCTGCACCAATTGTTGAAAAGCACGCATGTGGCTGTGGTCATGATTGTGCATGCGGTGGCGAATGTGCATGTGCAAAAAAGAAATGCACATTTGGTCGTTTCTTTAAGAAGGTTGTTTTATTCTTGATTGTCTTTGCGATGGGTTTTGCAACTGCAAAAATGTGCTGCTGCAAAAAGTTCGGCAAGATGGGACCACGTCCTGAATTTGATAACGGCTGTTTGGTTGTAAAATGTCCAAAAATGGCTGAAAAGGTTGCAATGATGGACGTTAACCAAGACGGTTGTGTTTCTCCTGAAGAGTTCAAGGCTGCACGCAAAATGATGAAACACAGACCAGAAATGCCAGCAGAACAGCCGGTTGAACAACCTGCACCAGAAATGGCAGAATAAAAATCGAATAACGATATAATGAAACCGCCATTTTGGCGGTTTTTTATATAAAAAAGCAGGACGGCAAAATAAAATCCCCAAATGGGGATTTTTATTTATTTGCTACACGTTCACGAAATTCATTGCTGGGGCGAAAGGTTGCAACACGTCGTGCAGAAATAACGGCACTTTCGCCAGTTTTTGGGTTGCGTCCCATACGAGCGTTTTTTTCCAAGATTTTGAAACTGCCAAAACCTGCGAATTTAACTTCTTCGCCATTTATCAATGATTCACGAATTTCATCAAACACAACGTCAACCATTTTCAATGCATCTGCTGTTGTTAGACCAAAGCGTTCACGTAATCTATCTGCAAAATCACTTCTTGTTATTGTTGCCATTTTTCTTTACCCCTATATCTTGGAAACATATTATACAATCACAGAATATAACTTGCAATATTATTTTCACAGGAATAAAATAGATAAAGTTTTAGTCCCCATAGTTCAATTGGATAGAACAAGTTCCTCCTAAGAATTAGATGCAGGTTCGATTCCTGCTGGGGACGCCAGTTCACGCAGGAAGCGAACCGTTCCAGCAACGCCAGTTTCTTTTATTTTATCTATGATTTTGTCGCATAAATAACGCAACATCCTTGCGGTCGTATCCGTATGCTGAATTCAATCCCCGTGCTGTAAACGTGTGTGGTTCATTTTTTGCCTGGGTGCGTTGAAAGAAGTCCAGGAAATTAGACCACGCTGGTGCATTTCCTTCCCACAGATAATGAAAACCAATGCAACCATTATCTTTGTTCAAATTATTTTGTGCTAAAACTTTTAATATTTCGGAATAAAGGCGATAAAAACGCTGATCTTGCAATCTGTGTTCTGTAAACATATAGTCAAATATGTTCGACAGCATAATTACATCGTATTTCTGGCTAAACCTTTTGCTTATATTCGATATATCGCAATGTTTAAAGTTTATCGTATCTGGCAGCAAATCACGCAACTTATAATAATTATCCAGTTGCAGGTATGTCAGGTTTGCAAACGCTGAATATTCCGGATGGCATGCGGCCCGATATCGAAACATTTCACGTCCCCTTGCTTCGTATATCGAAAAGAAGTATTGCAGATTTGCCGAGAATTTATCATAAATTGGTTTAATGATTTTGGGGGCAAAAAAATCGTTGGTGCTGAAAAAGAAACGCAAAAAATCATCACGTTCAACATGTTTGACCATATGTGTTTTTAATTCGACAACACACCGTTGAAAAGAATTTATATCAAAAGTATCAACATTTTTTGCACCTGCTAAATAGGCCTCAAACATATGGTCGCCTGATGCAGCAACTGTCAAAACATTAGCGTTTTTCATATTGCCCAGGCTGCGAACATATTCTGCAACATTTTCATTAGAAAACAAGAAAACTGGTGCTTTGTCTTGGAACGCATAGTTTGCAGGGATAAAAATATCGTCGTCTTTATTCATCGTCGAATATATAGCACAGACAGGAAAATTGTCAATCTTTTATTGTTTGAAAAAAACTGTATTTAATATATAATACCTGCCAAAAAAGGATTTTTAATGAAGGATAAAGCCGTAAAAATTGGATTGCTTGCAACGATATTGCCACATATATTTTGCTGTGGTATTCCTATGTTTTTGGCTGTAGTTGGGCTGATTGCACCGGATGCGGCACACTTTCATCTGTTGCCACATTGGCTAGAGCCTTGGTTGTTTTTGTTTTCTGGGGCTATGTTGGCTTTGTCTTGGTGGTTGGTTCGTCGTGATTGTCATTGTTCGTGCCAGAAATGTGGTGCATCATCACATCGCACGCAAAAGATTATATTGGCTATAATAACCGTTGTTTTTATCATTAGTTTATTGCTGCACTTTGTATCTCATCATTAAAAGGGTTTTGTGTTGAAATACTTTGATGCTCATTGTCATATTTTCAATTCTGATAATTTATTGCCTGATATGGGTGTGATTACAAATGCGACCCAGATTGCAGAATGGGGAAATGTCTTGGATTTGGTGTCGGGGCGTCAAAATGTTTATGGTGCAATAGGCATTCATCCCTGGTTTGTTTCAGACTTACCAGATGGCTGGGATTTGCGGTTGCGTGAACATTTGATTCTGCGTCCGGAAATAATGGTTGGCGAAATTGGTCTGGACAGGCACAAGTCAGATTTTGAAACCCAAATGATGGTTTTTACCCGTCAACTTAAAATTGCTGTTGAATTAAATCGTGGCGTTCATATTCATTGCATTGGAGCAATGGATGAATTGTTGAAAGTATTAGGTGGTTTCGGGAACGTATTGCCGCCTTTTATCTTATTTCATCGCTATTCTGGCACGACGACCGATATTCCAAAATTGGTTGAAAAATATAATGCGTATTTTTCATATTGTTGTCCTAATGACAAACGGGTCAAGGCAACCCCAATTGACCGAATTCTATCAGAGTCTGATTCGGACAACCCAAAACACTTGATTTCCATTGCAGATGATTTAGCATTGATTTTGAATTCTGAAACGGAAACATTTGTAAATAATGCAAAACGGATGCTTAAAAATGGATAGACTGCACAGAACGCGTTTATTATTTGGTGATACTGCCATTGAAAAACTGGCAAAATCCACTGTTATGGTTGTCGGTTGTGGTGCTGTTGGCTCTTTTGCGACAGAGGCACTGGCCCGTTCCGGCATTGGTCATTTGGTCGTTATAGATTTTGATACGGTTGAAAAAACAAATATAAACCGCCAACTGTTTGCCTTGGAATCCACGGTTGGACAGCCAAAGGTTGCCGTTGCAGCGGCCCGTATTCACGATATTTGTCCAGAAATTCAGATAACCGCATTAAATATGTTTTTTGATTCAGAATCCAAAATATCTGTTCTTCCTGATTTTATTATTGATGCGATTGATACAGTTCCGTCCAAGGTTGCACTATATCAATGGGCGGCCAAACATAATATTCCGCTGATTTCCAGCATGGGGGCTGCGTCCAAGACTGACCCAACCCAGGTAAACGTAGCACCAATTTCAAAAACATCCGTTTGCCCACTGGCATCACGTGTTCGCAGGGCTGTTCGTGAATTAAATTTGCCTGATTATCCGGTTGTTTTTTCTGTGGAAAAGCCAGCACCTGTTATTGGTCATGCCAAGAATCTGGGGTCTATAATAACAGTGACAGGCACATTTGGTCTGATTCTAGCAAATCATGTAATTCAGAAAATAATCCGGGATATTTAGTTTTGACATCTGTCCAGTTTTTGCTGTAAAATAACATAGAAAATAAACGGAGGGATAAATGAAACTGATAAACAAGTTAAAGACAATTCCAGGAATTTGGCTGTCTATCTTGGCAATTGGCGTTGCCTTGGGTGGATTTTTTATTGGAAATGGATTCTATCGTGCACTTTCTGTTCGCACTGTTACTGTCAAGGGATTAGCCGAACGTGATGTTGTTGCGGATTCTGCGGTATGGAACATCAAGATAAACGGTGTAGGTGGCGACCTGGCGGAATTGCAACAGCGTATTGATAATAACATTTTACAAATTCATACATTTTTAATTGATTCTGGTTTTGGTGCATCAGATATCCAGAATTTACGTGTTCAGGTTCGTGATAAATATGCGGGCTATTCTGATGCAGAATTAAAGAATCAGCAAAACGATGGTCGCTATGTCATCGAAACCGGGGTCAAGGTTCGTTCCAACAACGTTGAATTGGTTGACGCTGTATCACGTCGTATGGGTGAATTGGTTCGTCAAGGCATTACCATAACCGAAGATTATGCCGGTCCTATTTATATCTTTAATGGATTGAACGACATAAAAATATCGATGATAGAGCAGGCGACCAAACACGCCACTGCCGCTGGCCAGCAATTTGCCAAAGATGCGGACGCTCGTCTGGGCAAAATTAAAAGTGCCAACCAGGGTGTATTCAGTATTGAATCACGTGATCCTACTGATTCCTGGTCGTCCAATGAACGCCAGGCAATCAACAAAAAGGTTCGTGTTGTTGCAACAATAACCTTTTATCTAAAATAGTTCGGAATATCGTAATTCAGACCCCGTTTAGGGGTCTTTTTTTATTGTAAAACATACGGCAATATGTTCCAGAAAACATAATAAAATCAACGGCTAAGAACGTATTCCTAATGTATTTATTCAGGTTGCAACATTTTTTGAATCAGGCTATAATATGCTTGTCTTATTACAAGACGGATTAAACCTTGAAAAGGAGAAAAAAGAGATGAGAGGACTAACGAACTATGTTCTTATACCATTGACATTTATCGGGGCTCTGAACTGGGGCTTGATTGGAATCTTTGGTTTTGACTTGGTCGCATTTTTGTTTGGCCCTGCAACATTGGCCAGCAACATTGTTTACGCAATAATCGGTATTGCTGCGTTGATATGGTTGATTTGGATGTTTATCGACAGACCAGCCCCACGCAATGACCGTTAAAAATAAAAAATATATTTCAGTTTCATGTCCACGCCCCACGAAAAATAGGGGCGTTTTTTATAAGATGTCTGGATTTTCATCGATGACTTTCTTAAAGTCATCTTCGGACCAAACGACAATCCCCAGGCTTTCCGCCTTGGTCAGTTTGCTGCCAGCGTCCGCCCCAACCAACACAATGTCTGTTTTTGAAGAAACACTACCTGTAACTGTCGCCCCCAGTCTTTCCAAGATTTCTTTTGCTGCATCACGACCAAAGTTCGCCAGTGTTCCCGTCAAGACAATTTTTTTACCAGCCAATGGTCCGTCTGCTTTTTTGTTTTTGATAACTGCGTCTTGAACACGAACTTGTTCCAGCAGTTTGTCCAATACTTCTGTATTTCTGGCATCGGCAAAGAATGACACAATTTCATCGGCCATAACATCGCCAATTCCGTCAATCGTCTTTAATTTCCATGCTGGTGCATTTCTGACCTCGGTCAGTGTTCCGAACGCATTTGCCAGAATTTTTGCTGTTACAACCCCAACTTCTGGGATTCCAATTGCAAACAATAATCTGTGCAGTTCAATATTTCTGGCGTTTTCAATGGCAGTATTCAGGTTTCGAACAGATTTTTCACCAAACCCATCAATACGCTTGATTTCATCACCGTGATTTTGAACCAGTGTAAAAATATCTGCCGGGCTTTTAATCCATCCACGACCTACAAAGTTTTCCAGTTGTTTTGTCCCCAATCCGTCAATATCAAAGCCTTTGCGTGAAACAAAATGTTCCAGTTCACCAATCAGTTGTGCCGGACACCCCAGCGTATTTACACATCTGCGTGCGACCATGCCTGATTCTTGGACAACATTTCCGCCACAAATTGGACATACGGATGGAAATTCAAACGGTGTTGCGTTTGGATTGCTTTCTGCCACGCCGACAATTTGTGGTATAACATCGCCAGCCCGCTGAACGATAATTTTGTCGCCAATTTTTATCCCAAGACGCTGAATCTCGTCCGCATTGTGTAATGTTGCACGTTGAACAACAACGCCCCCTATGTTTATCGGTTCTAATTCTGCCACAGGGGTCAAAACGCCTGTCCGTCCAACTTGAACAGTAATATCACGTAATGTAGTTATTGCATTTGCTGCTGGAAATTTATAGGCAACTTCCCATCTGGGGCTGTTTGCACGACTTCCCATTTTTTCCTGGGTTGAAATATCGTTTACTTTTATCACCAGGCCGTCAATATCAAACGGGATTTCATCACGAATCAACATAGTCTTGTTATAGACATCTTGTATTTCCTGCATATTGTGTGCCATGTGGACCCACTGACGTGTTGTTTTGAATCCCCACGATTCTAGTGCGTCAAAATATTCAGACTGTGTTTCAAATGTTCTATTTGAAATTTCGCCGTATGTGTATGCAAAAGCACTAAGTTTTCGTGTTGCTGTAATCGCAGGGTTTAGTTGTCGCAAAGAGCCTGCTGCAGCATTTCTAGGGTTTGCAAATTGCTTGTCTGATTCTGCGTTCAGACTGACAAAGTCTGCACGTTTCATATAAACTTCGCCACGTATTTCGATAACGTCTGGAAAGTTCCCTGTCAGTTTTTGTGGAATGTCGGGAATTGTTTTCAAATTTTCGGTAATATCTTCGCCTTCGATACCACTGCCACGGGTCAGCCCCCGCACCAAGACTCCATTTTCATATCTGGCTGCGTATGAAACGCCATCAACCTTTAATTCGATAAAGACGTCTTTGCTGGTCAATTTGTTAAACCAGTCTGCGACTTCCCCTTCGTTAAACACATCTGAAATAGACAACATTGGCACAGTATGCTGATACGATTTGAATTTGGTCGAAACAGCAGCCCCCACATGGGTCGAAGCTCCATCTTTGGCCAGTTCGGGATATAAAGTTTCGATTTCCAACGCCCGTCGCTTGACCGCATCGTATGTTGCGTCATCGACAAGTGGTGCATCGTTTTGATGGTATGCAATGTCCCACTGTTTCAGTTTTTCAATCAGTTCAGCGTGTTCAGATAAAATAAATAAATCAGGTCCGTTTTTCATGTCAGAATTATAGAAAACTTTGCCATTTAATACAACGGAAAAAGAATCCGATTACACCCCAAATTTATAAACTGCCCCGAAATATACTTCGGTTGCGTCAACATCTGTGATTGCAAATTCTGTGTTGTTTAATTGGTGTTCTATTTCGCCATAGTATTGATATTTTACGCCTAGATTCAGGTCAATTCTGTCATTTAACGCAAAATTTACACCAATCATTGCACTGTATGTCAAATCGAACACAGAATCAGACAAATGACCATAAGGTGCATTGACGTCGCCCCAAATTGTTGCAAAACCGATTCCAACACCTGCGTATGGTGCAATTGCCCCAGCGTATTCTTGGAATAGATAGAAATTCAGCATATTTGCCCAAACATCGAAATTAAAATCCGTTGTTCGTTTTGTTTGTTTTGCCCCGGTATAAAGCGTTTCGAATTCGATTTTTGCAAAATCGCTTAAACGATTACCGACTACTGCCCCAAATCCAAAGTTGTCTTTGCGAATGGTCGAATTACCGCCATCGTGAATGTCATATTTGAACGAAATTCGTTCGTTTTTATGAAGGCGAATCCCGACATAGTTATCCCGACGTTCTGTTGTGGTTATTTCTGAATCATATTCATATTCGTCCCAGTAATCTTCTGCCAACGCAGGCACTGTCAATAAACAAGCCAAAACACATACTAATTTTTTCATATTCTCCAACCCCTTGTTTCAAATATTGTGATTATAATTATAAATACTGGTAAAACGCAAGTCGTTTGTGTTAAAATACCCAAGACAGGGGGAAAAGATTGCCGCACAAAGCACCAAACGACATCGAACAAGACAAGCCAAAGCCGTCGCTAAAACGGCGTTTGTTGATATGGTTTTTCAACCTGATTTTATTGTCGGGTGTGGCTTTATGTGCGTATGTATCAATAATATATTTGCGAATGCCGTCTTTGGATTCTATTTTGCACGAAACCAGACCGGCGGCGATTGTCTTTCTGGACAGTTATGGTAATGAAATCCGCAGTGCCAATCGCATAATGGGAACACCTGTTTCAACTGAAACCCTGCCACCCCACGTATGGCAGGCGATTATTGCCATCGAAGACAAACGGTTTTTTCAACATGGACCAATCGACGTTCGTGGTATAACTCGTGCGGTGTTTTCAAATTTGGCGTCTGGTCGTATTGCATCAGGCGGTTCGACAATAACCCAGCAGACAGCCAAAAACATATTTCTTTCACGTGAAAAAAAGATTTCTCGCAAGGTCCAAGAACTAATATTATCCTACTGGCTGGAAAATAGATTTACCAAGAATCAGGTCTTGGATTTGTATATGAACCGTGTTTCGTTGGTTGGGGGACTTCGTGGAATTGATGCCGCCTCACGTGCTATGTTTGGTGTTCCTGCAACCAAGATGTCTATTGCCCAATCTGCCCAAATTGCTGCAATGTTAAAGGCACCGACAACATACAGTCCGCTTCGTAATCCTGAAAAAAATATTGCCCGTGCCAGAACTGTTCTAAAAGAAATGGTCCGCCAGGGTTATATCTCATTGCCCCAGGCACGCCTGGCGGCACAAAGTCTAAAGCCGGCTGTGCCAACAAATGACACGAACCTATATCGATATTGGACAGATTTTATAATGGACGAAATGCGTTCTACATTGGGTGCGTTTGAAACAGATATGTATGTTTATACAACGCTGGACACAAATTTACAAGACCGTATTGCCGCAGTTTTACCAAATCACGTTGGTAATTATCAGGGGGCTGTTGTCGCAATGAATCCTGACGGTGCAATTCGTGCAATGTCGGGTGGCTCTGATTACCAGGCCAGTCAATTTAACCGCACAACTGCCCCACGTCAACCGGGCAGTGCTTTCAAGCCAGTTGTATATCTGGTTGCACTGGAAAATGGTATGTTGCCTGACAGTTATGTAAATGATTCACCGTTTGCGATTGGCGACTATAACCCTAAAAATTATAATCAGCGTTATTATGGCGACATTTCATTGGCGACCGCCTTTGCCAAAAGTGTAAATTCTGTGCCATTAAAACTAACAGAATTGTATGGAATTGATTCTGTGCTGTCTATGGCGGGGCGGCTGGGGGTTGGGACAAAGTTGCGGCGTGAATATTCAACTGTGCTTGGTGCCTCGGAAATGACCCTTTTAGACCTGACAAACATTTACGCAGTAATATGGAATAATGGGCAATCTGTTCGTCCGTATTCGATTACAAAAATTACCGATATGGCTGGTCATATCATATATGAACGCAATCCGTCGGACCCAATTACAATTTTGCAGTCTGGCACGGTTGATGCAATGGCCGCACTGTTGGCAGATGTGGTTGCCCCCGGTGGCACAGGCGGTCGTGCCAGAACACCGGACGTTCTGGGCGGAAAAACAGGAACCAGCAACGAAAATCGTGATGCGTGGTTTGTTGGTGCTGTGCCAAATCTGGTAATAGGTGTATGGGTTGGAAATGATGATTTCGCACCAATGGATTCCAGCGTGACAGGTGGAACAATTCCTGCTGAAATATTTCACGATATCATCGCAAAATAGTCTGTTGTCGAACGAAAGGGAAAAGGGGGAATAATGTCAAAACAACAAAAAATAAAAAATGCCCAGTTGCCAAGGTCGCTGTGGAAATTTTATTTTCGTTATGCTGTTCATGGCTCAAAAGGGGCGTTGATTGCCTGGGGGATATTCTTTTTTATCGTGTCTATGGACGGTGTGTTATTTCCTAATTTTCAACGCTGGTTTATCGCATTGTTTGAAAATCCCGTGCCAAACGGCATGACGTTTATTCAACATGCATTACCAACGATTATTTTTATAACTTCGTTATTGTTGCTGATTGATGTCAGTGCCTTATTTCGTGGAATGTTTCACGCCCGTTGGTCTGCCCCGATAAAGAATCGTATATCTGTTGTTCTGAATGATTATGTCCACTCTCAGTCGATGTCGTTCTGGACGGGGCGTATGTCAGGCAAGGTGCATACCCAAATTTTGTATGTTTCTGACGGTTTTCAAGCTGTCGAAGATTTCTGGCGTATTGCCTGTATGTTGGCGGTTGTATTTATAAATGTTGGCTTGATTTTATCAATCAACACCTATGTCGCAGTAATTTTTGGTGTCGTATTTGTGTTTCGTGCTTTATACAGTTGGGCGATGGTAAAGCCCATGAACCGTGCTTCCAAAGACGCATCTGCCGCATCCAGTGAATTATCAGGTCGCAATGTGGACAGTATTTCGAATTTTTCTGTTGTGAAATTATTTGCTGGTGCATCACGTGAACGTGCCTATCTTGAACCCAGCCGTCAGAAAAACATTGCCGCCAGAATACATTCGTTCTTTGTTCAACGGTTTTTCTGGGGTGTTCCAATGATAATCTGGGATATTTGTTATGGTGCAACACTGTTGCTGTGTGTATGGCTATATATGCAAGGAAAAATCACAGTTGCAGAAATCGTATTTACAAATTCTGTTTTCTTTACAGTTATGGGAACGATTGGCCAGATTGTAAATCAGATTCCCAGTATCACCGACAAATTGGGGGCAGCGTCCAAGGCATATAACGAATTGGTTGTTCCTGTTGATGTTGTTGATGTTCCAAACGCCCCTGCATTGGTGGTGTCAAAGGGCGAAATAGAATTTCGCAATGTGTCATTTAAGTATAAACAGAAATGGGTTTTGCGTAATTTTAACTTAAAGATTGCCCCAGGTGAACGTGTTGGACTGGTTGGACCATCAGGGGCAGGGAAAACCACATTGGTAAATTTGCTGATGCGTTTTTATGACCCGACGTATGGAGAAATATTGATAGATGGTCAGAATATAAAAAATATATCTCAGGATTCATTGCGTGAAAATATCGCATTTATCCCCCAGGACCCAACGATGTTCAATCGCACATTATTTGAAAATATTGCGTATGGCAAACCTGGGGCAACCGCTACGGATGTCCGCAATGCTGCCCGTCGTGCGATGGCACATGACTTTATTGTTGGAACAGAAAAAAAGTATGATTCTATGGTTGGCGACCGTGGGATAAAATTGTCGGGCGGTCAACGTCAGCGTGTTGCGATTGCACGTGCTTTTCTAAAAGATGCACCAATCTTAGTCCTGGACGAAGCGACATCTGCACTTGATTCTGAAACAGAAAATTGTATTCAAAAATCATTTGATGAATTGGCACTTGGTCGCACCACATTAGCGATTGCACACCGTCTATCTACTTTACGTAATATGGACAGAATTGTTGTCTTAAAGCAGGGCAAGGTCCTGGAACAAGGCTCTCATAAACAACTGCTACGTCTTGGGGGCGAATATGCTCGTCTGTGGAAAATGCAGTCAGGCGGATTTATCAAGGGCTAAAATAGAAACAGCGTCCAAATTGGACGCTAATTTTTTATTTTTCAATTTTATCCAGTATTTTATTTAGTTTGCAGACAGAACTGTTTGCACAGCCACGACCACGCCACGTCATAATTTCATTCCCTGTTATATTATCGGCGATTGAAACGTTAAAATTCCACCACCAAAACCCGTTAAACGCACACCATATGGGGCGAAATACTTCACTGCGTTCTTTGACCTTGATTACATAGCGGGCATTTGTTGGAATTGTTGTGGTATCAATTTCAGAATTGCCATCAGCATCGTTCCATTCTTTGCTTTCTTTTGCCTTGCCAACAACGACATTATAACCACGTTCTTCCATTGCTTGTTTAATGCTACGTCGCATTGAATATCCACCACGGTCCGCATAAACTACCTGGTCCTTATCCAGTGTGTTTGGTTTTACATAGACGCTGTTGCAACCTGCTAATATCAACACAGAAAACAGTAAAAACGATAAGTTTCTCATAATAACTAATCCAAGTGTTTTCGATGAACAAAAACTGGCGCACCCAACAGGATTCGAACCTGTAATCCCCGCCTTCGGAGGGCGATGCTCTATCCAATTAAGCCATGGGTGCGTTGCAGTGTATTATACGTAAATTTAATTAAAAAGCAAGTGGCGACTTTTACCGTGCTTTTTTCATCTTTGAATGTTGCCACAGCATTTTTTTGACCGCATTATTTGCATTTGCAATCAGTGATGCCCGGGTTCTGTTTAACTTTTTACCACTAATTTTTTCATACGTATCAAATAATTCGTTTATATCAAGCCCCAGTTGTATGTATCTTGCCGCCATTGCCCCGAACGCATAATTTACATCACTAACTGCGGCGGTGTCTATGTCCAAAATCCCCACCAAGTGTCCATCTTCTGATGCGACGATATTTTTTGGTGTTATGTCGGTATGATAAACAGCCTTGTCATCATCATTGCCTAGGTTAATCAGATAGACCAATGCCATACATAACTTGCCCAAGACGGCGTTGTTCACATTTGTTATGTGTTCATCTGCGACGATATGCATATGCTTATGCGGAAATCCGTCCAAGACACCTGGCTTAATTTGTCCCATTTTTGCAAACGCAACCAGTGTTTCACGATACACCTGCTTTATTTTTTCGGCATCCATCCCACGCCCAATGCGTTCATACAGTGTTTTGCCAGGAATCTGTTTGTATTCTTCAAAGAAAACGTTTTTATACTGATGTGCCGTGATAACAGGGCAGGGGATGCCGTTTTCTGCATAGACCCGACTGATGTGTGCATTTTTTTTGATAATATCGGGGTTGCCAAATTTGAATACCATTTGTTGTCCATCGACATTTGCAAAAATAACATTTTGCTGACTGCCACGAACCAACGGCTGGCATATTTTTTTAGCATTTGGATAGCGGTCAAAGATAGCCGCTTTGTAAATAATAAACGTGTCTTCTGACATAAAAATCCTCGGAATAAAATGTTGTCAAACTTATTTTATTGTCAATAATATGAAAGTCAAGAAATAATTCTAGCCCTGTTGCAACGACGCCAACATATATTCGTCCAAATCCCCGTCTAATACGGCATCAGAATCAGTTTTTTCAACCCCGGTTCTAACATCTTTTACCAGTTGATACGGGTATAAAACATAGTTTCTAATTTGGCTGCCCCACTCAATTTTCTTTTGTGCGGCCTTGGCTGCGTCTTCTTCTGCGGCCCGTTTTTGCATTTCCAGTTCATACAGTTTACTGCGCAACATTTTCATTGCCATTTCACGGTTTTGAATCTGACTGCGTTCATTCTGACAGGTGACGACCGTGTTTGTTGGAATATGTGTTATTCGCACGGCACTGTCTGTTTTATTAACGTGTTGCCCGCCGGCACCTGATGAACGATATGTGTCAATCCGCAAATCCTTGTCGTTAATTTCAATTTCAATAGTGTCGTCAATATCCGGCCACACATCCACAGACGCAAAACTCGTCTGACGTTTGCCGTTTGCGTTAAATGGCGAAATCCTAACCAGGCGATGCACCCCGATTTCATTTTTTAGCCACCCATATGCCCGTTCGCCACTAATTCTGTATGTGATATTTTTTATTCCTGCGGTATCGCCTTCGTGTTCTTCGATAACTTCGGTTGAAAATCCGTGCCTTTCTGCCCAGCGTGCATACATTCTTGACATCATTTGGGCCCAGTCTTGTGCCTCGGTCCCGCCAGCACCAGCTTGGATAAACAAGAACGCACCATCATTATCGGCTGGTTCACGGAACAGTGTGATAAACTTTGCCTTGTGTGCAGTGTCGGCTAATTTTTCAATTGCCGATATAACATCTGGGTCATCGGGGGCGATTTCAAACAGTTCACTCAGATTGTTAAAATCAGATTCTAACTCTCTAATTTCATGTAGTGATTTTTCCAAACCCGATTTTTTTTGTAAAATCGCCCGTGCATTATCAGGGCTGTCCCACAAATCGGGGGCGTTTACCTGTTCATCTAATTCAGAAATCTGCTGTTTTAACTTTTCTGGGTCAAAGAAACCCCCTGACGGCAGCGATGTCGTCGGAAATTTGTGTCAAAAATTCATTAGTAATAATCATAACAACATTATCATATCAGTAAATTTGCCTAAATCAAATGAATGTTTGCCTTTTTTGTTTGGTTATGTTAAAATTACCACAACGAGAGGGATTTTAATGAAGCGTTTTATTGGTGTTTTTGGTCTGATTGGTGCGTATTTGTTGGGAAATGCCGCTTATGCGGTTTCTGCTGGTGCTGTTGGTGCATCTGACCAAAACCGTGGCAGTATAATACAGACCCCCACAGCGACCAGTCAACTTCGTGGGCATGCAGGGGTTGCGAATGCTTATAAAACCAATCAACGCAATACGTATTTTATTGTTAGCCAGCCTGATGTTGACACGGCCTGTCGTGAAAAGATTTTCAAATGTTTAACTGATTATTGTGGTGATGTAACTGTTGTTCCCGGTCAGCGTGAATCCAAATGCCAATACGCAACGGAAACTGAATTGTATAATTATACCATGTTGTGCTTGCAACGTGATACTGAAATTTTGCTGCCACAGTATGGGGCAAACACACGTAATCACACTGGCGGTATGAATACAGCGGCACAACTGTGCCCGTCCTATGTCCAACAGGAATTGATGTCATATATGTCAATGTCCAGTATGGCAAACCAGTTGTCGAAATCTAATTCTAACCTGTGTATCCAACGCCGCCAAGAACTAGAAGCGGCGATGGCATGCCATACAGTTGCTTTGACATATGGAAATGAAACAACCAGTATGTTGACATCACAGCTAACAGATTATTGTGGGGCAGGTGTTCCTGGGGGCAGTGCCGAAATGGTAACTCGTTTTGCAAATGCTGGAAACGTTGGTGCAAATATCTGGGGATGGGCTGAAAAAATTGTAAATCTGAATTTGAATAAAAAGGGCGACGAATGGCAGGCTGCGGTTGATGCTGTTTTGGCCGGATATACCAATCGTATGAATTTGGCATGTGGCGATAACTTACAGTTAAATAGTGTTTCGCATTCGTCCAATGATTCTCAGCCTTCGGCATTACAAACTGTGGCGGCAATTGCCGTTGGTGCGGCTTTTCCAACAACGGAATCACAGGCTGAAAATCCATATGAAAATTGGTCTGTGTGGATGCAGGTTGAATCTTTGAGTGATGAAATTTACACATATGACCGTGCGTTCCAACTGGTTCAGGCGGCATTGTCTAATCCGTCAACTACACCAAATGCATTTTTTACCAGTGCCCAGATTGACGATATGCAACGTGCATACATTCGTGGAACCAAGGTGTTTATTGTTCGTGACAGTGGACGTTGTTTTCTTGTGCCTGTTGCACAACTAACAGATGCAGAACAGTCTTTGGTTTCTCAGTCATTTGCTCACTGTATTGGGAAATAATAAAGCAGAATAAACAACAGCACCCACAATGTGGGTGTTTTTTTGTGTAAACAAAATAAAAAAAAGACGTTCAATCGAACGTCTGTTAAAAATACTCTTTTTGTTATTTTATTCTTCGACCAAAACCATTGTGTTCCCATCTTCTACGACCAGGTCTGGGTCTTCACTTGTGCTTTTGTTTCCGGTCCATACATAGTAAGAATATGGCACGTTCCCACCCTGGGCCTGAATCTCAATAACATGTTTGCTTGTTTCCAAAACCAAGTCATTTCCATTTGGTGATTCAACACGAATTACTTCGCAATTTTCATCTGCACAGTTAAAACCTTGTTGTCCTGCGACAATTTCATCCGATGAAGACCGACAGCCCGCCAGTGCTAACATCAATACCAAAAATGGCAAATATATCTTTTTCATGTTCTTTATTATATCACAATTTTAGTGCAGAAAAAAGCAAAAACATATTGAAATAGGGGTATTCTCTTATTATACTGACACGGCAATAATAGAGAGAATTTAAAGTGTATATTTATGACAAGATTTATGGTGGCTTTGACGTTGAAGAGCCTGTTTTTGAACGTATAATAAAATCAGAAACTTTTTGTCGTTTAGCGGGCATAAACATGGGCTGTTGGTCGCCTAGTATGCCGTTCTATACAACGGATTACGACCGTTATGAACATTCGATTGGCGTATGGTTATTGTTGCGAAAATATGGTGCAAGTATTCCTGAACAAATTGCAGGGCTTATTCATGATGTTTCGCACAGTGCGTTTTCGCATTTGTCTGACCGAATCTTTGGCGATTCAAAATCTGCCCAGGCTGCACAATACCAAGACTCTGTTCATGATGGTTTTGTAAAAAAATCTGAAATTGCAAAAATAATAACAGATTGCGGTTATGATTTAGACTTTATCCTTGATGATAAAAATTTCCCACTAAAAGAACTATCTCTTCCAGATTTGTGTGCAGACCGAATTGACTATTGTCTGCGTGCGACACTGCACTTGAAACACTATGGGCATATGTTGGATATAGACGTTGTAGAATTAGCAAATTCTTTTGTGGCTACATCACAAGGTTTTATTATGCGTGACGTTGAATCTGCTCGCTGTTTTGCACGAACATTTAATTTTGCAGACGAACGAATATATTCGTCATTTGAAAATGTTTTTTTTGAAGCGATGATGGCCCAGATATGTCGTGATTCTATTGAAAGTGGAATAATTGCACGCAATGATTTTTGGGAAATGACAGATTGGCAAATCCTGAAAAAGATGCAAGATGCCGGTGTTGATTTTTCAAAAATGTATCGCAATCCTGCTGAATGGTGTGCGTGTTTGTGCGACATATCTGCAATAACAGAATATCAAAAGGTTCGTCGAATTGATCCGTTATTTATTTCTGCTGACGGCACAAATAAAAGACTGAGCGATGTCGATTCAGACTATTCAGAATATATTAAAAGTATCCCTAAATACAAAGAATATAAAATTAAAATATAAAATCCCCAACAAGGGGATTTTTTTATCGTTTATATTTTTTGTCTTTAATTTTGCCATTGCTAGGGATTTTATCGTGGTCGCATTTGAATAAATATATCAAATTTTGTGGGCGACAATCATATCCATCGTTTGAAATGTGGTGAATTTCATATCCGGACAGTTTGTTCCCCAGCCATGCTGCCGCTATCAAGCGGTATAAGTATTCGTTATTCAATTCCGGAACAATCAGCCACCCGTGTGGCTGTTTGTTTTGAATAAGTTTATGCAACGTTTCTGCCCCCAGTTGTTCGTCAGGTGCATGTTTTTCACAAATTCGTGCAATTTTATTGCCGATTTTAATGCGACCCAAATTACTGGCCCAAGTGTTTTTTATTCCGGGGCAGGGCAACCAAGTTTCGTTCTGGGTTTCATCAGTGCTAGCCCAGGACCAATCAGCGTCTTTTGATAGATAATAATCGTCGATTTGTTCGGTGTTCCATACTGTATCCACTAATTCATCAATCGTCCAAATATTGTTCATAAATATATTCCTTATTTTTTATAACATGAACATACCGACAAAAAATGGAATTGCAAACAAAACAATGATAAAAATGCCACAGAATTTCAGCATGCCAACAAAGATTTTACTGCCAATTTTCATTTTTTTATCGCTCCATACACAGGCATTTTATCTGTCGTTGTTACGGTGTGCAACTGTTTCTTCCTTTTTTTTTGTTTTTTTGTGCTATAATATACAGCATATTAAAAAAGTTGCGTGAAGGTCGTGAATAAAAAAATACCCCGTTTGGGGTATTTTTTTATTATCCTGGCGGAGACGAAGGGATTCGAACCCTTGATGCCCTTGCGAGCATACCACATTTCCAATGTGGCGCACTAGACCAACTATGCGACGTCTCCGTATTCTAAATTATTCTGCATCGTCACTGTTGTCAGAATCGATTTCGTCATCTGATTCAGCGACCGCACTTGTTTCTTCTGTCAAGACATCATCCAATTCTGCGTCAATTACACGCAGTTCAGGATTTTCACTGCCAATTTCCAGTGTTTCTTCGCCTGCTTCTGCACTTGGTGCATCTTTATAAGACTGAACAAATTCGTGACGAATAGTATCGACGTTTAATTTGCCGCTGGCGATTTCACGCAATGCAACAACTGTCATTTTGTCATTGTTTTTTTCAACGACGGCTTCTGCACCACCGTTCAGATCACGAACACGCTGTGATGCCAGCATGCCAACCTCATATCGGCTTTCCATTTTCAATTCTTTCTTTGACAATATGTCAGAAATTGTTGTGCGTGCCATAATTTAATTCCTTTGTTGAATTCATTTTTAACCAGGCTATAATGCCCTATGGATGGTAAAAATGCAAGCAGAAAATAAAAAAAACAATATAAAAACATTATCTTTTGGTTGTCGGCTGAATGCACTGGAATCTGAAAAGATTCAAGAAATGCTGTCGCCACACCTGACGGCGGCTATTGTGGTCAATACTTGTGCCGTTACGGCCGAGGCTGAACGTCAATCTGGTCAGGCGGTTCGCAAGATTGCTCGTGAAAATCCAAATGCACCAATTTTTGTGACGGGCTGTGCTGCAACACGCAATCCTGGGTTGTTTTCTCAGATATCCAACACAATTACTGTTCCAAATTCTGAAAAACTGCACCTGGGGGCCTATCTTGATGGGCTGGCGACAGCATCGTGCGATATAAAAAGCCCCCAAATTTCACGTTTTAATCACAGTGATTCACGACTGTCCAAACAGTTTGTTCAAATACAAAATGGTTGTAATCACAGTTGTGCGTATTGTATTACACGTGCCTTGCGTGGTCCGTCGGTTTCGTTTGAATACAAGGATATTTTGTCTGATGTTGTTGTCGCTGTGCAAAATGGCTTTACTGAAATTGTTTTGACCGGGATTGATATAGCGTCATATGTAAAACGGCAGGGCGATAAAGTCCTTTTGTTATCAGATTTATGTCGTTGTTTATTGCATGATGTTCCCCAGATTCGCCGTCTTCGTCTGTCCTCGGTTGACCCGGCTGTTCCGGATGTTGAATCTATCATAGATTTAATATTATCAGAACCACGAATGATGCCGCATATGCATTTTTCTATGCAGTCTGGTTCAAATACGATTTTGCGTTCTATGGGGCGTCGTCATAATGCGGAAACGGTCCGCAATTTGGTAAAACGTGCTAACGGAAAAATTACATTCAGTTGGGATATTATCTGTGGTTTTCCGGGCGAATCAGACGGTTTGTTCCAAGAGACGTTGGAACTAGTCAACGAAACCAAGCCGATTAAAATTCATGCATTTCCATTTTCGCCACGTCCTGGCACGCCTGCGGCAGTTATGCCAAATCAGATTGACCGTTCTGTATCCAAGGGACGCGTTCATATAATTGATGATGCGGCAAACAAAAATCGCATTGAATTTATGCAGGCACAAATTGGCAAGACTGTTTCTGTTCTGGCTGAACAAAACAACATTGCCCGTTGTCCACATGATATCCCAGTAAAAATTCAAGGTTCTGATATTGTTTCACGTCAAACATACGATGTGAAAATAACCGGTATTCAGGACGATTATTTTATTGGCAATGTGATTTATAATTGATAATATCCCAGATATGAAAAAGAAATTATTTGCAATCTTTATGATTTTATTGTCCTCCGCTGCAAATGCAGAGTATAAGACCCGTGCAAAATCTGTCTTTTTGATTGATTATGATTCTGGGGCGGAAATTGTTGCGAAAAATGCTGATACGCTTATGCCGCCATCTTCGATGATAAAACTAATGACGTTGGCGGTGTTGTTTGATGAATTAGCGGCTGGCAATATAACAATGGATACACGATTCCCTGTTGGTGAAAATGCGGACTATAATCGTCCAGAATGGTATCCTGCCAGCAAGATTTGCCTGGTTGCAGGACAAACAATAACTGTCCGTGATTTGATTCTGGGGTTGATTGTTTTGTCTGGTGGCGATGCATCTGTTGTTGTCGCCGAAAAGCTTGCCGGGTCCGAGGCACAGTTTACCGCAATGATGGAGGCAAAGGCACGCAGTATTGGTATGGCTCAGTCAACGTTTGGCAATGCCAGTGGTCTGCCTAATCCAAACAATTTGATGACCAGTCGTGAACTGGCAATATTGGCCCAGCATTTAATTGGGGATTATCCAGATATCTATCCAATGTTTGCGACCAAGCGTTTTGAATTCAAGGAACATAAAACAGACTGGTGCCGTGAATGGGGGCGAACTCACACAGTAAACTATAATAAATTGCTGTTCAATATGCGTGGTGCAGACGGCTTAAAGACAGGGCATACCAACGACGGTGGTTATGGAATGGTTGCCAGTGCAAAAATTGGTGGTCGTCGATTGATTGGTGTTATAAACGGCTTTAACGGCAAGGGACACGATGCATTGGCATCAGAAATGAAGAAGTTATTAGAGCACGGTTTTTCAACTACCATGAACAAGGTTTTTTATCAGCCGGGCGATGTTGTTGCAGAAATCCCTGTTTGGTATGGACGCAATGCAAATGTTGCAGCAACTGTTGAAAAGCCTTTTGCGATAACCGTTTCTAAAAAAGACGGATTGGTTGGGGTTCGTGTTTTGGCACGCTTTAACGAACCGTTAAACGCACCTGTGAATCAGGACCAAGAAATTGGCGAATTGATTGCCGAACAAAATGGTCAGGTTTTGGTGCGTGCACCATTGATTGCCAAAGAGCAGGTTCGTAAAAATCAATTTTTTGGACGTGTTATTAAAAATATCAAGGTAATATTTGGTTGGAATTAAAAATGGCACCACGTAAGAAGACAGTTGATGAATATAATTTTCCACATCCAATGGATAATGACTATCTGGTTGGACATGTGGAAACTTTGCGTAATTTTACAAATGCCTGGGTGCAACGTGAAACGCATCCGATACATCCTGTTTGGATGCTGGCGGGTCCCAGTGGTATTGGTAAATCGACCTTGGCATATAAAATTGCCAAGATGGTATATGGCAACGTTGGTGATTTTTTTATCATTGATATCGAACGAAATCTGGACAAAGACGGTCGTCCAAAGCCCGACGGCAAGGTTATATCAGTTTATACAGTTCGTAATATGATTGATAAAATGCAGATGTCGTCCATGTCTGGCGGCTGGCGTGTTGTTTTGATTGATTCTGTTGACCAACTAAATACAGCTGCATCAAATGCAATATTAAAATTACTAGAAGAGCCACCTGCAAAAACACTGTTCCTGTTGGTTGTTCATCAGTTGTCAAATGTCTTGCCGACTGTTCGTTCACGGGCCCGTGTTGAAAAAATGCGACCACTATCGATATCCCAGTTGCGTGAACTGTGTGCAAAATTTATCCCCGAAGACGAAGTTAGCACCGCAACACTTCGACTGGCAAACGGCAGTTTTGGCAAGATTGCAAACCTGAAACGTTCTGGCGGCGATGTGATTCACAATGAACTAATAGAAATCTTGTCGGACCAGCGTTCGACCAGTGCAGACGTAATGACGTTGGCTAAAAAGATTTCCTCTGCACCTGAATTGTACGGGATTTTACTGGACGCAGTGGCATATTTTGGATTGGCAGATTTGTATCCTGTTGCCACACGTGCACTTGCCGATATCAAGACACTAAATCTAGAGGCCGAAACAGGCATTTTCAAGATTATTATGGAAATAAAAAAATGTTTATAGATACCCACTGCCATTTAACAGAAAACTATAACGATGGTTCTGATGCGGTTGATGTGATAAAACGTGCGGTTGCATCGGGTGTTGGTGTTATGATTTGCCCAACGGCCGACCCTGCGGATATTTCATCTGCGATACGCTTGGCAAACGAACACAAGAATATCTTTTGCACAATCGGCATTCATCCAGAATACGCCCCTGTGGACGCAGCATTGCATTTAACAGATAGTGTTTTGACAAATCCACGGGTTGTTGGCGTTGGTGAAATTGGTCTGGATTATCATTGTGGCACAGAAACAAGAACGCAGCAAATCGCATTGTTTGAACAGCAACTTGAAATCGCACGACGTTTTAAATTACCTGTTGCAATTCATACACGTGATGCAGAATCGGACACGTCTGCAATATTAAAGGGCGACATTACTGGTGTTATGCATTGTTATACCAGTTCCTATGACCTGGCAAAAAAAATGCTAGACCGTGGTTTTTATTTTTCGGCCAGTGGGATTTTGACCTTCAAGAACGCATCTGACATTCGTGAAATATTTGCCAAGATTCCACTTGATAGACTTGTGATTGAAACAGACGCCCCATATTGTGCACCTGTTCCATATCGGGGCAGGGTGTGCGAGCCATCTATGGTTGTTGAAACAGCACGTTGTCTGGCCGATATAAAGGGCTTGCCTTTGTCTGAATTGGAAACTATACTGATGGACAATGTAAAAAGATTATACCCAAAGATAGAATTATAAAATGGCACGACAGATAATAAAATCAGGACAGGTTTCCGAAAACCGCAAAGCCCGCTTTAATTACAGTATAGAAGATACTATCGAAGCAGGCATTTCACTAACTGGTGCGGAAATTAAATCAATTCGTTATGGATTGGTAACTATTGTTGATGGTTTTGTTCAGCGTCGTGGTGATAATTTATTTTTGGCTGGGGTTGAAATTCAGAAACTACCAACGGCGGCCCGTATTGTAAATTTTGACGAGCGTCGTTCCCGCCAGTTATTACTACATCGCAATCAAATAAACCGCTTGATTGGAAAGTTGCAAGAAAAGGGTGCGACAATTGTTCCGTTAAAATTGTATTTCAACAATCGTGGCAAGTTAAAGGTTTTACTTGGTGTTGGCTATGGTAAAAACAAGGTCGATAAGCGTGAAACAATCAAGCGACGTGAATGGGATAAAAACAAGGCACGTTTGTTAAAAGGCTAATAATTTTACTGTTCTTCAAAAAACAGCAGACAAAAATTATGCGTTTTGTCCTGCAACACGACCACTGGCCCATGCCCATTGCAGATTAAATCCGCCTAAATCACCTGCGATATCCAACACTTCCCCTGCCCAGAATAATCCAGGACATAATTTTGATTCCATTGTTTTAGACGATATTTCGTCTGTGCTAACGCCGCCTTGAACGATTTCAGCACTGGCCAGTGAATGGTATTTAATCGACTTACCATCAATTTTGATGTTGCATATTTTTTGAATAATTTGTGTGATTTCTGAATCTTTCATGTCGGCAATATTTTTATTGTTGTTGCCAACTGCCCATTTAACAATCTTGCTTGGTAAATATTCACCCAGAATACTTGCGATTGATTTTTTCCCGATTGTTCGTTTGGCATGCTTTAATTTTTTCAGCAAATCAATATTCGGAACCAGGTTTATAGTTAAATTATTATCTGCAAAGTCAAATAAACTTGCACGGTATGCTGCCGGACCACCAATTCCAACATGCGTAAACAGCAAAGAATCCATAACAGAATTTTTCCCAACTGTAATTTCTGCGTCTAATGAAATTCCCGCAAATTCTGTTGGGAGCAGCTGAAAATCCAACGGACACAGCCCCGGTTTGACTTGAACAATTTTATGTCCAAATTTTCGGGCAATTTTATATCCTATATCCGATACGCCCAGTGAATCAAAAGATGTTCCGCCGCTTGCAACAATCAGCGAACGTCCTGAATAACCGTTGACGTTAAATAAATCGTCTGATTTATGAACGTCGTAAATTTTTTCATTAAACTTAAAATCTGCTGTTGCGGCATCTTGCATCAAGGCTTTGACAACCGCCATCGCCCCGTCATCACAGAAATATCGTCCAGGTGTCTTTTGGCTTAAATTCAAGTTATGCTGTGTTGCCCAGTCCAAAATATCATATGGCGACACACGACTAAGTGCACCACGAACAAAGTTTGGATTTTTGCTAAAATATCGTGTGTGATTTGCTGCTGTGTTCGTGATATTGCAGCGTCCGCCCCCTGATACCGAAACCTTGCGGGCAGGGCGTTTTCCCATATCAAGCACCAGGGCAGATTTTCCCCGTCCAACAACTTGTGCGGCGGCAGCTAATCCTGCTGCACCTGCACCGATAATAATAACGTCATAAATCTTCATAAATATAATTCTATCACAAGACAGAAAAAAATCCATCCAAACGGACGGATTTTTAATCTTGGTGGGTTAGGTAGGACTTGAACCCACGACCAAAGCGTTATGAGCGCTCCGCTCTAACCACTGAGCTACTAACCCACGTCGCCCATTATATATAAAATAAAAAATCGTGCAAGATAAAAATTATTTTATTCTAATTTATTTATCTTTGTGCAATGATTCTGGCTATGGGTGAACTTGTTCCGATTTTAAATGCAACACAAATGGCGGCGTTCGATGCTATTGAACGCACAAATTCCAATCTGTTGATTCTGGGGCCTGCCGGCACGGGCAAGTCAACATTTGTAAACTACCTAAAAAGTGCATCAAAAAAACGCATTGTTTGTGCATGTCCCACGGCGGTTTCTGCATTAAATATCGGTGGACAAACAATACATTCACTGTTTCAGATTCAGCCACGTGATTTTATTATGCCTGAATTGTTAAAGTTAAAGTCCAAGCCCCGAAATATTCTGACCGCAACAGATGTTTTGATAATTGATGAAATATCAATGGTGGCCCCTGACTTGCTAGATGCGATTGATATTCTGGCACGCTATGCCCGTCGTAATAATGAACCGTTTGGTGGAATTCAGGTTGTTGCAATCGGTGATTTATTTCAGTTGCCTCCTGTGATAACAACCCAAGCAGTTCAGTATTATACTGCTGAATACGGTTGTCCAAATGCATATTTCTTTGACAGTAATGTATATCGCCGTGCCGATTTCAAGCGGTTTAGTTTTGATTTTGTTTATCGTCAAAACGATGTCGCATTGCTAGAAAATTTAGTCCGGTTGCGTAATAATGATTCTGGGGCGTTGGAATTTTTTAATTCATTAAGAATAGATGATTCTGAACGTCGTTCTAATGCCGTTATCATAACGCCGTTTCGTGCCGTCGCAGAACGCATAAACGCAACCCGTCTGGCACAGATAAACGATACAGAATATGCTTATAATGGTGTTTTGTCTGGAACGTTTTCTGACCGTGATGTTCCCGCACCATTGTCATTGGTGTTAAAGGTTGGTGCCTTGGTTGTTTTTGTAAAAAATGGCGACAAATGGCACAATGGCTCGATGGGAATTGTTCGTGCGATGTCGTCTCGTGATATAACTGTTCAATTGCTATCGGATTCTCGTGATGTTGTTTCTGTTCGACCTGAAAAATGGCAAAAGATTGAATATTCACGTGATGAAAATGACCGTTTGATTGAAACAGAGGTTGGCTCATACAAACAATTTCCATTGAATCTAGGGTATGCAATGACCATCCACAAGGCCCAGGGAAAAACCTTGGATGCAGTGGTTGTTGATATTTCACGTGGTGCATTTGCCCACGGCCAGGTTTATGTTGCACTATCACGCACCCGGCACAGTAATGATATGCACATCGCATCACCTTTGCGTCCACGTGATGTCATCTTTGATGAACGTGTTTTGGAATTTGTAGGTGATTTATAAATCTTTTTTCATCATTATTGCGTCAACGCCGTCATAGTATTTGGGACGCACACCAATTTCTGTATATCCATTGCTTGAATATAATTCACGGGCAGGGTGATTGTTTTCAGCAACTTCAAGAAATATAGTTTTGACATTGTTCTTTTTTAATTCGGCTTCGATAATTCCTAACATAGCTGCTGCGATTCCTGTGCGACGTGCCTCTGGTGCGACACCGATTGTGATAATTTCCGCCTCGTCCAAGGTCTGTCGATAAACAATAAACCCGTTTTGGCTGGCAATAATTTCGCATCCCGATTTTTTTAGGTCTGCAAAGTCGTCCGCACCCCACGGCTTGTGCGGAAAACATTTTGCATGCAATTCGGCCAGTGTGTTTAGCATTTTTTGTTCTCTTCAGCATAACTGGGGCGTAAATACATTGGCACAACCGGTGTGATGTTGTTTTGCTGGATTTTATCCGCCACAACACCGACCGCCAGTTTCAAATCAAAAGGCTTGTGCCCAACTGTTCGTGGCCACGCCATCTGTTTTGTTTCCAACGTGTCGATATCCATAACTTGTGGTTCAAGGCCATTTGCCGCTACAAAGAAGTCGCCACGTCCTGAATCAATTGCAACAAATGCATCTGGGGTTGCTGCTAAATACAGGTCAAACAAACTAACCCCAAAAACTGGAATCTTCAATCCCATTGCAATGCCCTTGGCATATGCAATCCCCAGTCTGATACCTGTGAAACTGCCTGGGCCAACTATGACCCCGATAGCACTTAAATCAGACCACTTTGCACCGCATTCTGTGATAAAATTTTCACATTCTATTGCCAATGCAACGGACTGTTTTTCAACTTCAACAGATTTATAGTTGTTGTCTAACGCAAATTCCAGATTTTTTCCAGATGTGTTTATTATCAAAATCATATCCGCACCCCAAATCCAATTTTCTTGGCAAATCCTGCCGACTTGCGAAGTGCCAGCAAAGAATCAATCTTTTCTGGTGTAAATTCTGTCTGCACATCTTCACAGTTGTTTTCCAATAATGCACGACGCAATACCGCTGTCAATTCACGCTGAATCTGGCGAACACCTTGTTCTGATGTATAGTTCTGAATCAGGTGTCGTATTGCGTTGTCTGAAATTAAAATATTATCCATTTTCCAGCCTGTATCATGTGCTGCACGTTCAATCAGATGTTCACGAACGATTCTGATTTTTTCGTCCATTGAATAGCCTGGTATTTCAACAATTTCCATACGGTCTTTCAATGCGTTTGACATATTCAAACTGTTCGCTGTTGCGATGAACATAACATTAGACAGGTCAAAGTCAACTTCCAAATAATGGTCCCGGAAACTCTTGTTTTGTTCAGGGTCCAAGATTTCCAACAACGCCGCTTCTGGGTCGCCACGCCAATCTCGCCCCATCTTGTCGATTTCGTCCAGAACAATAACAGGGTTGTTTGTCTTGCAACGTTTTAGTGCGTCCATAATGCGGCCTGCTTGGGCCCCGATATAGGTTTTGCGATGTCCACGAAAATGTGCCTCGTCCGAAATTCCGCCCAACGAAATACGTTGATATTTTCGTCCTAGTGCATTTGCGATTGATTTGCCCAGTGATGTTTTGCCAACGCCTGGTTCACCAACAAAACATAAAATACTGCCACGATTAGACTTTGTCTTTTTCATAACGGCAATGTGTTCCAAAATTCGTTCTTTGACTGCGTCCATCCCAGAATGTTCGCTGTTCAAAATTTCACGTGCCTTAACCAGGTCGATTGCTGGGTTTGGTGTTTTTCCCCAAGGCATTGCCAATAACTCGTCCAGATATGTTTTTAACAATCCGCCTTCATTTGACATTGGCGACATTGAACGCATGCGTTTCCACTCGCTAAGTGCTTTTTCTTTTGCTTCACTTGGCATAGACGAACGCATAATTTTTTTACGTAAGTTTGCGGTATCAACTTCGTCGTCATCTTCGCCCATTTCTTTTTGCAGGGCACGCATTTTTTCTTGCAAGATTGCTTCACGACGACCGTTTTCCATTTGTTGATGAATCCGTTTGTTGATAGACTCTTCTATTTTTGCGGTTTCGGCCATCAACTTGATTTCTTCCAGCAAGATTGTCAGTTTTTCTGTCCAGCTTTTTGCACACAAAACTTTGACTGCGACATCTGTATCTAAATCAGCGGTTTGAATTACCGAATCAACAAAGGCAGGCAATGGATAATTTGCAACAACACTGCGTAATTTATCCAGTTTGAATTTTCTGGTTGATGCGGCCAAGGCCTGCATATTATCTGCCAAAATATCACGCAACAGCAAGGTCTGTTCTGAATCCATATCGTCCGCAATTTGAACCGGTTCTGCATTTGCGGTAAAGAATCCGTCGTTTACCTCTATATCTTTCAGTGAAACAACACCTGTGGTCCGCATCAATAAATGAATTGCCCCGTCTGGCATGCTTAAAATCTGTGCAACTTCGCCTATTGTTCCGACCGTATAAATATCATCAACCGTTGTTGGGTATGCCCAAGTATGCTGTGGCACTAAAATCAAGGTCTGATGACCTGCCTTGGCAGCGTTTTTTATACAATTGACAGACATAGTGTTATCGACCAAAACCGGCACCGTCAGGCCCGGTGATACGACCAAATCACGAAATGGTAAAATATAGTTTTTCATAGCCCAACAAATATAAGTCTTTTTTATAATTTTTCAAGGAATATAAAATCCAAAAAAACAACAAATAAAAAATCCTGCGATTGCAGGATTTTTTTCATGTTCTATTAGCGGCGACGATATCCATTGCTGTGCTGTGCACTGTTGCTTGAACGTTTTGACAAATAGCGTGCAGCAATCAAAATCAGCCATTCCAAAGACAACAAACCAACAGTTGCTAATTTGTTTTCAAATCCTGGAATCATAACCAATGCATAAATCAACTGTGCCAAGAAAGACACATATAAAATACCGAATACGCCTGTAAAGAATACTTTTTTTACTTTTCCAAACATTTCTAATGTCCTTTCACTGTTAACGTTATAAAAACATAACTCAGATGCCGGGGATTCTGGTGCCAGGTTCCCGGCGGACCCCGCAATAACCAAAACGAATACAATCAACAATCGCCAATCGTATTCAAGCCATCATTAGGCAGCCATTGCAAGGCGAACATTGTCGTTCGCAGCGATTCTATCGCCATTCAGTTTTTATTTGGCTTTTAACGACACCACGTCGGATTCAACCAATTTGTCTTTCATCATCTGTCGAATCTATGTCAGCCCCATTTACAAATACGACCAAAATCATATCAATAAATGGTGGAGCTGTGGGGTACCGCCCCCCAGTCCAAAATGACTATTTCACAACGGTTTCAGAATCATCGCTGCAACGCAGCAATAAACATTATAGTCTTTTGGACTGGAAATTGCAAGTTTTTAAGTTATAATACAATCAAAGAGGCAAATAATGAAGTTCCTAGATCGTGCAAAAATTTACGTCAAAGCAGGCGATGGTGGCAATGGTTCCGCCAGTTTTCGTCGTGAAAAATATATCGAGTTCGGCGGCCCGAACGGTGGTGATGGCGGTCGTGGCGGCGACGTTGTTTTTGTTGCTGTTCCAAACGTAAATACGTTGATTGATTATCGTTATAAAACGAAATTCGTTGCCCAACGTGGTCAAAATGGTATGGGCAAGATGCGGACGGGTGCGTCTGGTGAAACATTGGTTTTGCCTGTGCCAACAGGAACGGTTATTTTGTCGGAAAACGAAGAAATTGAATACGCCGACCTGAATGTTGACGGTATGGAATATCGTGCTGCCCGTGGCGGTAATGGCGGTTGGGGCAATTTGCATTTCAAAAGTCCCACAAATCGTGCACCAAAGCAGGCAAACGATGGTCTGCCTGGCGAAGAACGCACGGTTGTCTTGCGTTTGAAATTGATTGCAGATATTGGCTTGGTCGGATTTCCAAATGCAGGCAAATCAACATTGTTGTCTGCGGTAACGGCTGCCCGTCCAAAGATTGCGAACTATCCATTTACGACCTTGAATCCACAGTTGGGTGTTATGTATGCACACGACCGTGAATTTGTTTTGGTTGACTTGCCTGGTTTAATCGAAGGTGCACACACCGGTGTTGGACTTGGGGACCAGTTCCTGGGGCATGCCGAACGAACAAAGATGATTTTGCACGTTATTGACGGGACAGAAGAAGACTGGGCACAACGTTATCGTTCAATTCGTTATGAAATGGATTCGTATGGTGGCGATTTGACCGACAAACCAGAAATAGTAGTAATAAATAAAACAGATGCGATTTCCGAAGAAGATTTATCTGAACGTATGACTACGTTCAAGAAATCGTTCGGTCGCAAAAAGAAACCTGAAATTTTAACCATCAGTGCCGCAGGGAGATTGGGGATAGAAGCATTGATAGCATCAATTGAAAAGAAATTCATTGGGCTTGAACATGATGAAAAACAAACTGACGTCGCACAAGACAACTGATGAAAAATTATCACAATATCATACTGACATTGCCAACAATATGGTTGCATATCGGTCAAATATGACAACTGTGCCGCTGTCAAAATGTCCACCAGAAACGGTTGAGCTCATTGGTGGGCTTTGGCGTGTCCAAGATGCGTTTCCCCATAAAATCCAAGAAGTTCGTGATGATTTATTTGTTCTAATCGAACGGTTGCCACGCCAGGAACGCAATTTGTTTGAATTTTATCGTGCAAGGCGTGTTTCTCAGAATTGTTATGGCTATTATATGGTCGGTGGACCTTTTCAAATTGTTGCAAAATACACAACGGACAAAGGAACATATTGGTCTTATGGTGCGACTATTGAACAGGCCAGGGCGTTCCTTGGTATAAAATTATATGATGAATACAGCAGGCTAATTCACTCTGTTGTGTGCAAGAATCAAGCAAAAGAAAAACAAAAATAAATTTTTGCAATTTGCCATTTTCTCTGTTATGATTTTTGCACGAACAAAACAAAAAAGCAAAAGGAGACGGATACAATGGTATCATTAAAAGGAACACAGACAGAAAAGAATCTGTTGATTGCATTTGCTGGTGAATCCCAGGCACGTAATCGCTACACAATGTATGCATCTGCCGCCAAGAAAGAAGGTTATCAGGCAATTTCAAAAATCTTCCTGGAAACAGCTGACCAGGAAAAAGAACATGCATCACGTTTGTTCAAATTCCTAGAAGGCGGTGAATTAGAAATTACTGCATCTTTCCCAGCAGGAAAAATCGGCACAACATTGGAAAATTTGCAGGCCGCTGCATACGGTGAACATGAAGAAAATACAGAAATGTATCCAAAGTTCGCCCAGATTGCCGCCCAAGAAGGTTTTCCTGCAATTGCAGAAATTTTAAAGAATATCGGTTTGGCGGAACGTTATCATGAATCTCGTTTCCGTGCTTTGGCCGAAGCAATCGAAGATGGTTCTTTGTTCAAACAGGACAAAATTGTTATGTGGCGTTGCACGAACTGCGGTATGTGGCAGATTAGCAACGAAGCACCAAAGGTATGCCCAGCCTGCTTGCATGAACAGGGTTATTTTATCAGCGAAGGTACAATTTCACGTTGCGACACTAACGAAGGTTTCTGTGAATACAGTGCAATCGACGACTAATAAAAAAATCCCCAGATTTGGGGATTTTTTTGTATTCTAAAACAAAACGGATACGTTTCCTGAAATGCCCTTGAATACAAGGGCGTTTTTTGATATAATTTGGACTATGAAAATCAGCAGACGTAATCTTTTGAAAATCACAGGTTTTTCCGTTTGTGTGGCAGCAATGTTGCCACGAACAGCGTTAGCGGCACGTAATTCATTGCGTTCTCTTCGCACGGGTGTTCAACCTGGTAATAAAACACGTCTGGTAATTGAAACGGCAAACCGTCCATCATATTCATTGTCATACCCTGCGGGGCAACTGGTTGTAAATATTGCTAATACGTCTGCAAATACTGGGGTGTCTGCATCCCTTGCCTCGGACGGCTTGGTCAAGAGTATTGCCCAGGCACAAAATGGCGACAGTTTACAGATTATTGCAACCCTTAAACAGTCGATTGCCCAGATTCCAAAATCGTCGATAATGATTCTGGAACCAAACGGCGATAATGATTATCGTTTGGTGTTGGATTTTGTTGCAGGTGCAACGAATACACCTGCAAAAGATGAATACACGACATCGTCTGCAACCGCAACCACTGCGATAACGGCGGCACGCAAATATATTGTTGTTATTGACGCTGGGCACGGTGGCAAGGACCCCGGTTGCATTGGCAAGGGCGGAACCCAGGAAAAAGATATCGTTTTATCGGTTGCTAAAAAGTTAAAGGCAAAATTGGATTCTGCTGGATTCAAAACATATTTAACACGCAGTGATGACCGCTATTTGAAATTGGCGGAACGTGCCTCTATTGCAGAAAAGCGTAAAGCAGACTTATTCATATCTTTGCACGCAAACGCTAATCCATCACGCAAGATGAAGGGATTTTCAATATATACATTATCTGAAAAGGCATCTGACGAAGAGGCAAAAAAACTGGCCGAGGCTGAAAATGCTGCCGACAAAATCGGGGTAGAGGGCTTTACCCAATTCGAAGAAAATATTCGCATTGCATTATCGTCATTGCAGCAACACGCTGTTGCGGAAATGAGTGAAGAATACGCCAACGGCTGTGCCAAATCGTTCAAGCGTGCAGATATTGAACAACAGCCTGGACCTGATGTTCGTCATGCCCCATTTGCGGTTTTGCGTTCAACGGTGCCGGGTGCATTGCTAGAATTAGGGCATTTATCAAATTCCGCCGAAGAGAAGTTATTAAAAACATCCAAACATCAGGATAAACTTGTTGCTGCGATTGTAAAATCGGTCAAGAACTACAATTTTGAAGTTTAGCCTATACCACCTTGTCGTTCCTGTGGGGGCCAGGAATGGGATAAAATCATCAGCACTGTGTCGCCCCACAAAAATTGTTTTTAGTATTGACCAAATTCCTATAAATTTTCTATACTATACGGTGTAAGAGGATTTTTTATGCGGGTCGTTTTGTCTATCTTGTTGTTTTTAGGGTGTTTTCTACCCCCCCCCCCCTTACGGGCGTAATTGCAAACACATTACCACTAGATGACGCACTGCGTGCCACATACATCGCATGTGTGGGCATTGATGATGAATTATCTGATTTAAAGAAAATGGCGGGCATAAACACCGCAATAACCGCTGTTGGAACGGCTGCCGGGGCTGGTGCGACCATTACTGGTCTGGTCAAGGCAAACAAAGACAAACGTATCGAAGAACTAGAAAAACTAATAAAAGAACTGCAAGAACTTGAAAAAAACGCAACATATCCAACCGAAACCGAACAAAAAGCATTCTTGGCAGAATTTGAGCAGGGGTATGAAACGGCTGTAAAAAATCAGGGGCAAACCCAATCTGAAATTGATAAACTGACCAAGCAATCTAAAAAACTAGGTAATTGGCGAACAAGTCTTATGGCTGGTGCGACCGCCACCAATGTCGCAGGGACAATTATTGCCGGCACGAACAAAGTAGATGATGAGCTGCAAACCCAAATAAACAATTGTATTTCATCTGTTGCGACCCTGCGAAATTCTATGGCACAGGCACGAATAAATGGCGAAGACGTGTCCGAGGCTGAAACAATCGCATCCGTATGTGGTGAATATGAATATGTTGACATATCTAAAATCAATGCTAAGGCCAAAGGTGCAATGATTTCATCGGCGATTGGTGCGATCACAGGTCTGACCGGCACTGTGATATCCGCCACAGCCAATTCAAACAAAATACGCGATGCCCAGGGTGATGTTGCACAACAGAAAGAAAAAAATCTGAACACTGCATCAAATGCGTTGGCGGGCACGACCACTGTGGCTTCGGCTACCGCAACTGTTTTCAATGCAACCCAGATATCAGCGATTAAGAAAGTAGCAACGGTTGCCGAAAAATGCACGGGGGTATTGAAATGAAAAAAATATTCTTTGCATTATTATCATTGTTATTCATTGCACCGTGTTTTGCGAATATTCACATAAATCCGAACGCTGTTGCAGCGGTTGTTCAGGAACATGTTGCACCCGAATTGATAACGTCGGTGGTCAGTGAATATAACAATCGTATCAAGGCATCAAATGGTGCTGGTGTTTCTGGTCAGGATTTGTGGGACCTTTGCACGATTGCAGGCTGGGATATTAAAAGCCCAGGCGACAAACAACATTGCCAAGAATTTGTTCACGAACTGGTAGACAGGGCTAATATTAAATTTTACCCAGCCTGTGCCAAGGAAAACAAGGGTAAATCTGGCTATGTTTGCGTTGAAGATTTTTTTACGAACAAGCTTTATGGCGGAACCCAGGTAAATTTAACGCCGGCACTATCACTGGCCCAAGAATATATTAGATTAAAGCATAATGACACCAATGTGCTATGCGATAAAACACCACGTGAAATAACCGTTGTTATGGGGGCGATGGATTACGGTATTCAATGCACATCGTATGACAAGAATATATATTATGAATTTGTTTTTGATGATGTTTATGAATCAACGGATAAAAAGATTCAAGACAGCATACAAAGTTCGGTTTGCAAAATGTATAATTCCGCCCCAATAACCGCCGGTTGCAGTGGCACAGGCACAACTGTTGGTGGTAATGTAAATTGCTGGTCTGCGTCGTGCAAATCAGATGCCACAACGTGTGCAAAAATAAATCAGTCAATGGGGCGATTTGGATATTCTGCAACATATAAAAACAATACGTGTGAAATAAGTTTTGAATCTGTTCGCAACAGTGGCGACCTAAAAACAGCATATGGGATTGATAACTTTGTATTTTGTCACGGGATTCAGGTTGACAATGCCCCAAATGTTGAAGCATATCTGAAACAATATGTTTCTGAAATTGCAGGCACGTCATCAACATCTGTTGTGTGTGATTCGGGCTTTCGAACATACACCGGCGACGGGTGCAAGGCAAATGGCATAACTGATTTCAAAGACGACATAAAAACATGTCGTGTTGGCGACAATCAAATAGACTTTGTCTTTGATGATATAAACGAAAAATGGCGTAAAACCGTTGCCGGTGGCGTTCAGGGAATGAGTTGTATTGTGTCTGGTGGCACATACAGTGGCAAACGTTGTATTGGGCTGGGCGAACAGCAATGCGAAGTCTTGCGTAAATCAAACCTGACCGAATGCCCCGAATGCAAGGCTGCAAAATGGGATTCTGAAACACAAACCTGCGTATTGCCATCATCTGCATCTGCACAAAACCTGCAACGAGGGATAAACATTACAATGATTGTTGGTGGTGCGATTGTTGGGATTGTTATCACTGTTGCGACCGTCGGGAGCGCCACCGCCGCTGTTGCTGGCACAGCCGCAGCGACCAAGTCTGCAATTGCATTTACCGCCATTGAAACCGTTGGTGCCGGTATCGAGGTTGCCGCCCAGTTAAAGATAGATGCAATTGCAGACGATTTCTTGGTTGAAAGTAATAAATGTAAAGATGCAACATGTGCCAAGAAAATGCTGGCTGAAAACCTGCAACGCATGGCAAACGTGCAAAACAATATGACCGATGCCGAAGTGGACGCTGTTGACAGTGAACTGGCACGTTTGGCAAACCTTATCCCAGACGATGACGAAATCTGGGCAACAATGTTGGTAAATGGTACAGATATGGCGGATAATAAAGCAGGGTTCTGGGAATCTTGGGAACCGGAACAGGTCTGGCGTGCGGTAGGTATTGGCCTGCAATTGGCATCGTTGATAACTGGTATTACCAAATGGGCAATCTCAAAATCCAGTCGCATAGCCAAAAGCACCACCGCAATAAAAAACAAATTGGCCGCAGCAGTTGATAGTGTAGAACGGGCTCAAAAAGATGCTCTTACTGGTAACAGACTGGTATTAAAACATGAAATTTCACAAATGCGTGCAACCAACAATTTGGATGATGTTGAAGCGGCTTGGCGTGAACTTCACAGAAAATACGCCCCACGCGACCAATCACTGGATAATTTCAAAGCAATGGCAGACAATGATTTGTCAAAGATGCAACAAATGTCAAAAAACTGGATTAGTTGGGATAATCCCCTGACACAGGCACGGACAAGGCTACAATCGGCAGAAAAACAGCTGAATGAGTTTTGGCGGACTGCCCCCGATGAAGTAATGGATTTATATCTAGACAAACCAACAGAGTTTGCTAGACAATATCCCGAAATATATAGATTACAGGAAGAAAGTAGGCAGATGAACGATATTCTTAATGATGGTTTTTATGGTAATTATTCTGTAGCCAATTCTGATGTGCGACAAATAAAAAGAACCGCACAAGAGCAAATAGAGGTTAGCAAACAAATGAGAGAACCCATAAAAGATGCTTTAAATAAAGAATTGTCTACGGGCACAAGAACCCTTAAGGACGTTCAGCAGGAATACGATGAAGTAAGTCGTAACATTGTCGAACTTACCACAGACAAAGTTTTACTTGATGTGGGAAATACTGTTCAAATAGAACGACTAGATGAAATTGCATTATTACGTGCGGACCAAATACACGATATAATTGAATCTGACGAATGGCTAAAATCAATGAAGCAAAATTGGTACAGCCTAACAACAGATCAAAAAACGATATTTGCCCAAGGAATTTCTGATAAATTGCTTGAAATGAACGGAATTCCACGCCACCGTGCACCGTTTATAGAAGCTCACAAATTCACAGATAATACAGCAGGAACATATAACCCCAAAACAAACAAAACCCGCATAGATTTTGATAAGGCTCAAAATTATGAAGAATTTATAAATACCTTAGCACATGAAAATGGCGGACATGCAATTGATGAACTGAATCCAAATGCAAATGCATTAGGGGCACAGTTATATGATGCCACCAAAGACTTGTATGGTGCATCAGATGATGCGTATCGTGCAACGCCAACGGAACAGACTGCGTTTAGGATAGGGGACGTTGCATCTGTGGTTAATTCTTATGAAGACTATAATGACGTTGGAGAGGCTTTAATGGTTGCTGTCCAAAAACAGGGTGCAGTGCCATATGACAGAGTAACTGGGAAAATTTCTTCCCATGCCAATGTGAATAGCCTGGCTGCAGATTTGCTTGATCAAAATAAATCGGTAAGTATTTTGCTGGATACAGAAAAAGAAGGCTATAAAGATGTCGCCAAAATACTAATGCAAACAGGCGTATTTGATATACGGGTGTTTAAAACAAACCCTAATTATTTTGAAATTTTCCGAAAATAAAAAACACCCGCCGATTGGCGGGTTTAATTCTTGACCATCTTGCAACATCGTCAGCAAAAGCGGATTTATCTCGCTGTAGCATTAGCAAATACGGATGGCGGAGACGAAGGGATTTGAACCCTTGATACGGGGTTGCCGTATACACGATTTCGAGTCGCGCGCATTCAACCGCTCTGCCACGTCTCCACGGCGGCTATTATAACCACCCACGGATTATTTTGCAAGACCAAATATTTGACTTTTTTGCCCCAACTGATAAACTGAAAATCATGGCAAAGACATTTAATGAAATGGTTTATGATACTGTTGCCCGTATTCCATACGGACGGGTTGCAACATTTGGTCAAATCGCACAAATGATTGGCCGACCACGCTGTGCACGATTCGTTGGCTATGCATCGAACAATCGTGATTACTGGCATTTGCCTTGGCATCGTGTTGTATTCAAAAATGGCATCTTGAATCCGAATATGCCCGACGAACAATACAAGGCACTGATATCCGAAGGGGTAAAATTTACCCCCGAAAAAACAGTCGTTATGTCAGAGTTTCAGTGGAATCCAGAGCGTGATTCTGCACCTGTCGATTTACACGATTTTCCGCTGGTATTTTAATCCAGAAATAAACAGGACGGTCAGCACCTGGGTTATTTTTTACCAGATTTTTATTTTGTGATTTTGCTATAAATATCATCTTTGCTCAGCCTTTTATATGTTATAAACCATGGGGTGACGCCACTGTGCTTACGCATTGCGTCGGCTGTTCTTGGGGCAGGGGTCAACACATCATCGCCTGGCCTCCAATTCACAGGTGTTGCCACACCAAATGCATCTGCGGTCTGTAATCCGACCAAGATTCTTTCGATTTCATCCAGGTTTCTTCCCAATGTTGCTGGATAGTATAAAATTGTGCGAATAACACTGTTTGGATCGATGATAAATACCGCCCGAACAGCGTTTGTGTTTGACGAATGTGGTTGAATCATTCCGTATTTCTTTGCAACCTGCATATTCAGGTCATCGACAACAGGGAATTGAATGGTTGCACCGTTGGGCATTTTTTCAATCGTATCGAACCAGCCCAGATGTGAACTTAATGCCCCAACAGACAGCCCCAGTAATTTTGCGTTCAGTTTAACAAAAGCGTCCATTTTACGCTGAAATGCGATAAATTCTGTTGTGCAAACAGGTGTAAAATCTGACGGGTGCGAAAAGAAAATTGTCCAACTGCCAATGTAGTCTTTTGGAAAATCAATCGGTCCATTTGTTGTATTTGCACTAAAATCCGGTGCAATATCGCCAATAAGTGGTATTTTTTGAAATTCAGAATTTTGTCGTTCTTCAATTTCTGCCAGGTCATCACAATCATACAAATCCATCAAATCGTTCATAAAATCCCCCTTTGTTGATAAAAAGTCTAACAAAAAGGCGTTTTTTATTGCACAGGAACGTATTCTTTGTATAAATAAACTTTATTCTTGATAAAATGTGCTAAGATATAAATAATAAAGGGCAATAAAAAGGATGTTAAAATGAAACGCTCGGACATAGTTCGTTCTATTCAAGTAAAATTCAAACACATGCGTTCAACGGACGCTGCTGCTATTTTAGATACTGTTTCGGACCACATGATTGAATCTGTGGCAAATGGTGACAGGATTGAAATTCGTGGTTTTGGAACTTTTCAACCACGTGCACGTGCGACCAAGGTTGGATATAATCCTTGCACTGGTCAGCCAATGCCATTGCCGGCCAGCACAACAATTTTGTTCAAGCCCAGCCGTGAATTAACCAAAAAGATGAATGGACAATAATTATGTTATTTGGAAAAAAGTCTGGCATCAAAAATCGTAATCGTGAACGTTATGAACGTGTCCGTCGTCTGATGTGGATAAAATGTGAATCATGCGGAAAGCTGGTTTATTATAAAGATTACAAGGATAATAAATACATCTGCCCACGCTGTGGTCGTGCGTTTATTATGACCCCAAAACAGCGTTTTGATTTACTGTTCGATGACAATTCTTGGGTTCGTTTGTCTGCACCAAATGTTTCTGATGATCCGTTAAAATTCAACGATCGTGTCGCATACCAAGACCGCCTGACCGAAGCACGCTCTGAAACAGGTTGTTATGATGCTGTTTCAACCGCAGACGGCACCATTGGTGGTGTTCCATCAACAGTGTGCGTATTAAATGGCCTGTTTATGATGGG
>JAZTYU010000006.1:0-8117 GCA_045637165.1 Candidatus Enterousia sp.
AAAAATGGCAGCGACAAAATCGTTAAAAAAGTGCGAATTAGAAGCCAAATGGTATCTGATTGACGCAACTGATTGCACATTGGGTCGTTTGGCGGCATATACCGCAAACATCCTGCGTGGCAAGCACAAGCCAACATGGACACCAAACATGGATTGTGGTGACCACGTTATCATTATCAACGCCGACAAGGTTGCATTGTCTGGCCATAAGGCTGACAAAGATCGTTTCTTCTGGCACTCATTGTGGACAGGTTCATTGAAATCTCGCACATTGGGTCAGATGCGTTCTGAAAAACCAGAAAAATTGGTTTTCAACGCTGTAAAACGTATGATGGGTCGTCGCACAGCTGTTGCATTGGCGAACCAGCGTTTGACAAAACTGCACGTTTATGCAGGCTCAGAACACAAACACGAAGCTCAGAAACCAGAAACAATTGATTTCGCAAGCTTGAACCGCAAGAACAAAAGGGGCGAATAATGGCAGAAGCAAAGAAAACTGCAGCAAAGACAGTTAAAAAGACTGCGACAGTGAAAAAAACTGCTGCCAAAAAGGCACCAGTTGTTGCACCAAAATTAAACGACGCAACATATGCAACCGGCAAACGTAAAGATTCTGTTGCACGTGTATATTTGATGCCAGGCAAGGGCAACATCATCGTCAACGGCAAACCAGCGGCTGAATATTTCCGTCGTGCAGTATTGCAGATGATTATTGCACAACCATTTGGTGTTACAAACCGTGAAACATCATATGACATCGTTGCCATGGTCGAAGGCGGTGGCTTATCTGGCCAGGCCGGTGCAGTTAAACACGGTATTTCCAAAGCATTGGAAAAAGTTGAACCAGAATTGCGTGCGGCATTGAAGTCTGCTGGCTTCTTGACCCGTGACAGCCGTGTTGTTGAACGTAAACACTACGGTTTCCGCAAGGCACGTCGTTCTACACAGTTCTCAAAACGTTAATCGTTTGGAACAAAACAAAAAAATCCCGCCAATGCGGGATTTTTTATTATTGCTTTCATATAAAAACAGTGTATAATCACCGGGCAATTCTACTATATAACAGGGGAAGACTAATGTTTACAAAAGAAAAAATCAAAGAATTACATTATTCTGTAAACGGCACAATTCCTGCCGCTGATTTGCAGGCTGCTGCCGACGAAGTTTTGCTGGAATACGGCAAGAAAGTTAAAATGGCTGGATTCCGCCAGGGCAAAGTTCCTTTATCAATTTTGCGTCAGAAATACAATGCATCTGCATACGGCGAAGCAATTGACAACTTGATGAACAAAGACTTAAATAACTATATCGCTGATAAAAAAATCCGCTTGGCAGGCACACCAAAAGTTGACTTGGCTGGCTGGGAAATTGGTAAAGATGCAGAATACTCAATGGAATTTGATATTTTGCCAACATTACCTGCAATTGATTTGGAAAAAATCACAGTAACCAAGAAAGTTGCGGACCTGGACGAAGCTGAGGTTGAAACAGCCCTAGAAAACATCCGCAAATCACGCAGCATTGCAGAAAAACAAGATGAAACGTATGCTGCCGCAAACGGCGACGTTGCTGTTATCGATTTCAAGGGTTTTGTTGGCGATACAGCATTCGAAGGTGGCGAAGCAAAAAAACATCATCTGATTTTGGGTTCTGGTGCATTTATCCCAGGATTTGAAGACCAAATCATCGGTCACAAAATTGGCGACAAATTTGATGTCAATGTAAAGTTCCCTGACACATACCACGCCGAAAACTTGGCTGGTCAGGATGCACGTTTCGAAGTTGAAATCCACGAAATTCGCAAACATATTTTGCCAGAACTGAACGACGAATTGGCAAAGCAGGTTGGTCAAGAATCTGTTGACGCATTAAAAGAACATATCCGCAACATCCTGAACGAACAATACGCAGATGCTGCACAACGTGAAATGCGTAATGAATTGTTGGACGTTTTGGCCGACAAAGTAAAATTAGAACTGCCAGAAACATTGGTTAACCAAGAATATGAAATGGCAAAATCTGAATTTGACCGTTCACACGCCCACTGTGGTGATGCAAAATGCGAACACAAATGGGACGAAAAATCCGAACGCAAGGACGCAGAACGCCGTGTAAAATTGGGCCTGATTTTGGCAGAGTGGGGCACACAAAACAAAGTCGAAGTTTCACGTGATGACTTGCAACAAGCAATCTGGGCCGAAGCAGCACGCTATCCAGACCCAAAACAGGTATTTGAATTCTATAACAAGAATCAAAATGCCTTGGCAATGTTGCGTGGCATGCTGTTCGAACGCAAGGCTTTGGACGCAATGCTAGCCCAGGTTAAAACCAAGGAAAAGAAAGTTAAAGCAGAAGACTTGTTCAAACAAGCATCTGCTCGCTAAAATCCCAGGTGCACCAAACGGTGCACCTTTTTTTACACCCACAGATTTGACAACCTTCTTTTTTTGGGTCAGTATAACCACACTATGACTGACTACAAAAACATAACACAAGAAGCATTTTTTAATAAATCACCTTTCGTTCAAACCAAACGCCCCTTATCAACCTACCTAAGAATATTTGAAATCCCCAGAAAAAAATATACAAATTACACGGTAAAAAAAAAATACTATTAGTCGGCGGCGGCAATTCACCAATCAAAAAAAACATTCAACAGACTAAAAATCAATTACAACATAACAAATATTGACCCATATATAATCAATCCTGAAACTGCCCATACCAATCTCAAAATTGACTTTACAGAAACAAAATTTACAAACGAATTCGACGAAATCTGGGCACTGTATTCACTGCCACTATATTCACCAAATATTGAACACGCCATTAAATTTTACCTTGCTGCAATTATTGCCCTAAAACCCGGCGGCACACTACGCATCGGCGGTCACCCACGCATAATAAACACCCCCCTATGGGCCCCGACACATTTTCCATGCACTGAATACACAATCTGGGGCTTGGATTCTATCCTGAACACCAAATATGACTTACATTTCAAACTATATCATGAATTTGAAAAATATACCGCCCCAAAAACATACATACAAAAAAACAAACTAAATGAACGACTGCTTCGTTGTAAATAAAAAAGTCCAAGCTTACAGCATCAAAAAAATCAAAAAAACACCCCACAAAAGTGGGGATTTTTTATCGCTGCTGTTGTTTCATTGATTCTAATTGCATCGACATATTTTCAACACGCTGTGCCATCTCTTTTTGTGCAACCTCACGTTTTTTCTTCATCAATTTTGCACGTAATTTTAGTGTTGCCCACGCCAATGCAATCGACGGCACTGCCACCTTGGTTCCTAAAATAGCAATTCTGGCTGCCCGGGCTGCTGTTGCCCACGCACCAGCCGCTTTTGCACCTGCAACTGCTCCTGCCTTTGCACCCCAAATTGGTCCTAATATAACCGCCATAATTTATCTCCTTTACATTTTATAACATTGGCGGAAAACACTCGTCCGTTCCAACAATACAACAGGCAACTTCGCCACCACCAAACTCAACGTATTCTTCACCGGCACAACAACCATATGAATCTGGCATTGCACCATCTGCACAGGCTTCAACATCTTCCGAAACAACCAATTGCGTGTCAACATACTCTGGTTCCAAAACGCTTGTTTGCACAATCTGTGGTTCAGTATAAGAAACAGGTTCAACATATCTATCTATTTCTTCTATAACTTCTTCCACAACATCCTCGGCGACTTCATCCGTTTCATATTTTGGGTCTGCGACAAACATTTTTTCGTTTTGCGACACATTATAAGACGGTTTTTTTGCCAAAATCTCTTCTTCTGTTGGGATAACCGGCTTTGGCTCTTCTTCTTGAACAAAATAAGGCGTTTCAATCAAATCCGGCTCTGGACTAACAGGCACATCAACCGCCTCTGATTCTGACGGCATTTCGATTGGCTGTGCAGGCTCTACTGGCACAGGTTCTGGCTCTACCACTTGCAACAAGTCGGGTTCTGGTTGAACTTCTTCTATAACATCCTGAACTTCAACCTTGGCCGGTTCAACAACTTGAACATTTTCTTCTACTGCCTCAACCACAGCTGCTGTATTTGCCCCCAGTTCTGGCAACACATCATTGGCCGACTTCTGATAAATCCACAATGTGAATATAGATAACGCTATCAACACTACCAACAAAACATAATACAACACGTTTGGTTTGCGACGTGCTGTCGCAACATCCGTGCTGTCAAGCGTCCCCACGATACCCGCACCCGTAATCGGCGACACAGGGCGTTGAACATCACCAACTGGTGCTGGCGAAATTTCAGGCATCGAACTTGGCACAGACGTATATGCTGCTGCCTGCATTTCAGACGGCAACACAGGAGCTTCCACCGGATACGCAGATGGCATCGACACAACATCATTTGATGACAATTCTGACAACGGTTGAACAGGCGACTGTGGCAGGGCAGTTTGTCCGACATCTATCCCACCCATCAATTCAGAATCTATTTTTTCAGACGGCAACGCAACAGGTGTCAAAGAATCCAACATCGGCACCGGCTGTGGCACATAAACATCTTCTTCCTCTTCTTCGACCACAGGCAATGTTTCACTTGGCAAAACTGGTGGTTCAAATGACAACGGCTGTTCTGCGATTGGTTCACTGACAATGAGTGGTGTTTCTTCTACTGGCAAAGAACCTATATTACCAAAATCAATCGGCTTAAAAGCGATTTCTTCATCCAAGATATCTGGATCTTCATCAAACAAAGGTTTTACTTCATCATCTGCCATATCATCTGCCTTTGGTTCTTCATATGTTGTAATTTCTGTCGATTTTGGTTCGCTTTTCATTGGCACAGGAACAGGTTCCGGCACAACCATATCCGCAACAATTGGTTTTGCTGGCAATTTTACATCGAAATCCGAACTTTCAGGATATTCCCCCATATCACCAATCATATCATCAATTTTATACAAAATTTCACGTGCAATTTCTGCATCTTCTTCTGCAACCACCAATCTGTGTTGTGCATTTCCCAGACGCTTTTTTGCACGTCCCAACTTATCATTCATCGCATCAATTTTTGATTCAGTCCGCAAAATCTTAGCCGCCGACTGCTTGGTAGGCTCACGCCCAACATTACTACGTTGTTCAGCCAACTTGGCTTTTAATTCTTTTACTTTTGCCTGATGTTCTGCGATTGCATCATTGGTCTTTTCAATTGTTTCCCGTGTGCGTTCTGCGGTCATTTCCGCCGCCCCCAGACGTTCAAATGCCGCCCGACGTGCTGCTTCCATACGGAACAAATCCAACCTAACAGCCGCAGCATCAACATCACCATCATTCTCACTGGCCGCAATCAAGTCATCATATTGTGCCAATCCCGAATATTCGATATCCAGTTTTTGATACTTATTATCCTTCTTTGGTCGGATTGTTTCTAAATCCACACCATAATCATTCATTAAAATATCATCCCATTTACGCCCACCCACAGGATTGATTACCAACAAGACATTTGGCTTTATATCACTAACAACAAAATCTAACACAAAGACCAATTTTTTATCAGCATCAAAATAAGCCCGAAATTCATTTCCGGCAATATCATAGTCGATATATGTCAAAGGCTGAAAAATTTCTTCTCTCTCGTTTGGCATTTGCTTTATTCCCCAGTTTTAATTTTATTTTTTCTTTGGCGGTGTAAATTGATACGCCTGCTTGCAATGTTCATAGCAATAAGGTTTTCCAACAAATACCGTTTCACCACAGAAATGAAAATGTTCTGAATCCGGATCACCAATTGGCCATCTACACTGATTAGGTTTCAGGTTTGCCATTTCTAACGAATGTTGAATAATACGCTGATGCATTGCCAAATCCTTGGCCGACGTTTTAGAAGTTGTCTTACTTTCCTTTTTCGCTGATTTTTCAACAACTTCTTTGACCGTCTTTTTCTTTTCTGCGGTCTCAGCCGACTTTTTCTCTGCAACTTTTTCCGCAGGCTTTTTAACTGTCGCTGTCTTCTTAGGCGTTGAATCCGCTACTTTTTTAGTTGTTGTCTTGGTCACAGTTGCTTTCTTTGCCGTGGCCTTAACAGGTGTTTTTTCTTCTGTCTTTGAATTTTTTTCTGTCACTGTCGCCGATGCCACTGTCGCACCACCAGCCTTGGCATTCCACCCCATACGATTTAATTTACCAACAATTGCGTTCTTGGACATACCCAAACGCTTGCCAATTTCAGAAGTTGACAAACCCTTGCCAGTCAATGCTTTTAACTTTTTTAACGTTGCGTTATCCCAACCCTTGCTCATTTTACAAAACCCCTGTTATACATTATAATCTTAGTGTAGCACACATCCGATTCGAAACGCAAGGGGGAAAAATATGATTTCTTATATCTTTTTCATTATTTTATTGGCTGTTGCACTAGTATGCGGGATAAAAATCTCTATTTCTGATTTTCGCAACCGAATTATCCCCGACGCATACCTGTTTCCGCTGTTATTATCAGGACTGACCCTAATCACATTTTACAATTTCCCTATCAGCATATCATCTGCGACATTTGGGGCAATTTTTGGTTATACATTATCCGCAGTCGTCGGATTTACATTTGATTACGCCATCCGCCGCCATTCCCCTGATGCGGTTGCACCAATTGGCCTGGGCGACATAAAACTAATCGCAGTTGGCGGATTATGGCTTGGGATAAACGGCCTGGCATACGCACTAATCATTGCCTGCATAACAGGTGCAATCTGGGGGCACCACAAAAAACAAAAATTCATTCCATTTGCACCGTTCTTTTTGCTGGGTGGATTTTTATCTTTAATCACAAACCTGTTTTTGCTATAATAAGACGCATCAGGGACCTGGATATGAGAATGAAAACTTCAACCATTTTTGCACTTTGTGCATTATTTATCGGCACACTACACGCCGAAACAATCAACCCGTTTTCAAAATATGGCAACATTCAAAGCGTTCACAATTACTCATCAAATCCATACTGGACACCCGATTCACCATACAATTTGCGTTTACCAACGGCGGTCTATGCCACTGGGCCTGACATTGAAACCGCCCAGTGTCAGCAAATTGTCAGAACACTGATATACACCGAATGTGCCACGCTAAACGATTGTGCATCAACTGAACTATCAGACATTCGTCCAACAATTATATTGCAACTATCACGCATACCAAACGGCAACTATGCATCATCATGTGCAGGATACATTGATACTGCATTTGAAGAATACTTAAAAACCTATGCCATCGCTGTTCCAACAACTGGGGCCGTTGCTTTCCCTGATACAACAACATCCAACACAACAAAAACAGAACAAGAACAGCAACTAAAAAATCCTTTTACCCCCAAAACAACCGACTGGGGGCAGGAAATGCAAGAACGCAAATCCGAACTTCACGATTTACAGGCCGCAAACGGGGCAGGGGACATAACAATTGCCCGTTCTGCTTTTCCTATGACATCATCTGATTTAAGCCACAATGAACGCTTGGAAAACACGGCGGCAGGATACACCCCTTTCAAGGACGCCAAGGCATACAACACACTAAAAATAGAATCTGCCGAAGCCGCCGCCGCCCGTGCACAACAGCACCAACAACGTCAGAACAGTTATTGTGAACAACAACGTTCACGCTATCAAACAATGGTTTCCGACCTTAACACCCTTGAAAAATGCCGTACCGCCGGATTAAGGTTTGTAGATTGTAAATTAAAGGGAACATACAAATAATGAAAAAATTTACTATATTTTTATTTTTAGGTCTATTATATCAAATTCCCTGTTATGCCGTATCTGCACTGGGTGGCATTGACATTTTCCAGGGCGGAATAAACAACCCAACTGGTTGGGTGCAACCAACCCGCTCCTATAAATACACTGTTGGTGCCGATGGTGTATCACTATATCACAACAGACAAAAACTGCCAATTACGCTAAACACGCCGGCAACACCCGGCACAACACGCAGTGTCACCGACTATGCAATTGCACCACGTGCAGCAACTGGTGCCGCCGCAGCGGCTGCGGGCCGCAACACTGGTGGTGGGAACATCGGGACAGGTAACACTGGTGCTGGCAACACCGGTGGCAACACCGG
>JAZTYU010000007.1:0-38883 GCA_045637165.1 Candidatus Enterousia sp.
GACATACGGTCGCGGTTCGAGCCTGCTTTCCAAGACTTTAAAACAAAAAAAGCGCCTTTATTGGCGCATTTTTGTTTTAATGGCGGGAGTGACGGGGCTCGAACCCGCGACCTTCTGCGTGACAGGCAGACGCTCTAACCAGCTGAGCTACAACCCCTTGGGCGTTGTATATATTATACTGTTGTCGGAATAAATGCAAGCGTTTTTTTCAATTTTTTTACATTTTATTCAAATAATTTTTTATCTGGTTCTAAAAAAATAAAAATCCCCCAACCGGAGGATTTTTTATCACCATTAAGCCTGTAAAAATATTAGTGAGGCATTTTCGCTTCTGTGAAAATTACGTGTTTACGCAATTTTTTGTCATACTTGCGGAATTTCATTTTGCCCTGAGTATTTTCAGACTTTGTATTCTTGGTTGTGATGTAGAAGACCCCAGTTTCTGCATTTTTCAACTGAACTACTTCTTTGCTACCTTTTTTAGATGCCATTTTATTCGCCTTTATATTATTCTGCGACCGATTTTAGGTTAAATTTTACTGGAAATCAAGTAAAATTTATCATAGAATATAAAAACAATCATTTTTAGTGGTCGCTGCGGGTATGGCGAAATTGGTAGACGCACTGGATTTAGGTTCCAGCGGGGCAACCCATAGGAGTTCGAGTCTCCTTACCCGCACCAAAAAATTTATCCCCCATGTCGGGGGATTTTTATTTACTGAATTTACCACTGCGTGGAAAACCAACGGGAACTGTTCGCCCCTGGGACGCACGCTTGGCACGCCACGGGGTCCAATCTTCCATCTTGGTTGTGCCACGACCCGTTGTCCAGCCAAAGCCGTTCGCCGCATCAAAGAACATCACATCCAGAACAAATGTTCGTTCGGCATTATATTTTTGTAGTATTACACCCTTGCCACGGGTCATTTCTGGAATTTCGTCAGTCGCAAATATCAGCAATTTGTCGTTAGAACCAGACATTGCAACACTGTCCCCCGAAACCAAAATGCACATGTGTGCGGGATTTTTCGGTTCTGTGTTCATTACCTGTTTGCCGTTCTTGGTCTGGGCCAGGCAATTTTCACCAGATATAATAAATCCATTGCCGTGGCGTGAAACCAACAAATATTTTGCATTAGTATCCAGGACAAATGTATGAACAATTTCTTCGTCAGCACCGATATCTGCCATCATTCGGACAGATTCTCCAAATCCACGGGCAGACGGCAATTCATTTGCGGACAATGTAAACATTTTACCCGACGAAACAAACAGATTGATTTTATCGGTTGATTGGGCGTGGAGTGCAGTTTGCAGTTCGTCGCCTTCTTTGAATTTCAAATCAAGTGAATTCAGGTCCAAATGTCCCTTGGCGGCACGAATCCAGCCCATTGTTGACAAGATGATTGTCAAAGGTTCTTTTTCGATAAATTCGTCTGCGTTGACAACCACTTCTTCGGTTTGTTCTGCCCATGTTGTGCGACGACGCCCCAATGCAGTTTTTTTATCGTATTGTTTTTTTACATCACTAAACCAGGCCTTTAACTGTTCGTTTTGTATTTCTTCGCTGGCCAATAATGCTTGTAATTTTTCTTGCTCGGCACGCAGGGCGGCATCTTCACGTTTTATTTCCATCTCTTCTAGTTTACGCAAAGAACGCAAGCGTGTGTTCAAGATTGCTTCTACCTGAATTTCAGACAATTCAAATTCAGCCATCAAGACAGATTTTGCATCGTCTTCGTTGCGGATAATTTCAATCACACGGTCCAGATTCAGATATACAACCAATAACCCACCCAAGATTTCCAGACGACGGGCAATATTATTCAAACGCCATTTTGTGCGACGTTGCAGAACATTCTTTTGGTGTGCCACAAATTCACGCAAAACATCGCCAATCGGCATTACACGTGGTGCACCCTTGGAATCAATGACATTGAAATTCATATTAAAACGATATTCCAAATCTGTCATCGCAAACAAATGTGCCATCATTTTTTCCGCAGGGATATTGCGGCTTTTCGGTGCAATGACAATCCGGATATCGGTCGTTGATTCATCAACAATATCGTCAACCAATGGTAATTTCTTGGCGTCAACCAATGTGGCAATTTGTTCAACCAACTTGGACTTTACAATTCCATATGGGATTTCAGTTATAACAACCTGCCAGCCACCACGTTCCAAATTCTCGATTTCCCAGCGGGCCCGAATACGAAACGCCCCCTTGCCAGTGTCATAATTTTTTACAATAGTATCAAAACTGTCAATCAGCACACCGCCAGTTGGAAAATCAGGACCGACCATCTTCTTCATAATCTGGGCGGTTGTTGCATCAGGCTTGTCCACCACCAGGTTTAAGGCATCGCAAACCTCAGCCACGTTGTGGGTCGGAATATTTGTCGCCATACCAACAGCAATACCCATACCACCGTTGGCCAGCAAATTTGGAAACGCCCCGGGCATTACAACAGGTTCAACCGTTGTGCCGTCAAAATTTGGCATCATATCAACACTGTCTTCGTCCAGACCATCCATAATCAACATTGCGGCATCGGTCATCTTGGATTCTGTGTATCGATATGCCGCCTGGGGGTCGCCGTCAATATTACCAAAATTCCCCTGCCCGTTTATCAAGGGATAACGAACAGAAAAATCCTGGGCCAGACGAACCATAGCATCATACACAGACGAGTCGCCATGCGGATGGTAATGCCCCAACACGTCACCAACCACCGTTGCACATTTACGAAATGCAGCATTCGGGGCCAGTTTTTGACGCAACATAGAATACAAAATACGACGATGCACCGGTTTTAACCCGTCACGAACATCAGGCAACGCACGGGATACAATCGTGCTGACCGCATAAGACAAATAGCGTTCGGATAGTGCATCCGACAACTGCTGATAATCAATATTTTCAATAATTTCCTTTGCCATAGTAATCAAAATTTAAAACATTTGAAAAAAAATAACAACACAAAAAATTTACGCAAAAAATCGAATATTTTTTGGACCACCCCTTGACAAAAGATGACGATTATTATATATATGTATATACAAACTTTGGTTCCCTGGAAACAGGGCGGGCTGCGAGTAAGGGTAATTACAGCAAGTCGGGGCGTTTGTTCTTTTTAAACGTCTGAATGTACATCGCAAATTGATTTTTATTGCGGTGAACCAATCAAAACAAAAAAATAAAACTCATATTACACAGGAACTTTGTAGTGCCTGGTGTTGTGTGGCCGTTTAATTGATTGCAAAGAGGAAAAAAATGAAATTCAAAAGTATTGTTCCGTATTTGCTGGTTGGAACTATGACTGGGATAACATCTGTGAATGCACAGCCAGATACAATCGATGAAAAAAATATCACCAGTTTCCATCAATTCGATGCAATGATTCCGACAGTTGTTTGGAGAAACTTTGATTTGAAAATTCAAGACACTGATTCTTGCCTGGATAACAAAGCAAAAAAACTGTGCGATATTTATGTAAAAAATATGTTGCGTTCACATGCAAAATTAAACCCTTTGCTAGGCACGCGTGGATACAGTGCCGCTGTGCGTCGTGAATTACCAGGGGCCCCCGTTGGATATCACTGCGTTTGGGGTCAACATACACAACTGGCACGTGCGTTGGCAGAGACTGGCGACACATTGACCATTATTCCCGAAGGAGCAAGAACAGCCTGTTTGCAATTCAAACAAAAAATGCGTGATAAATATACAGGCAAGGATTATACGGACTGTATTTTTGAGGGAACAGTTTATCCGTCCGACTCTGTGTATCAAGCGGCAAAAAACAAATTCTTGACCCGAAACAAGGTCGGTGCAAACACCCCAGATTCTGTAAAAAAACAGCTGATTACACGTTTTGAAAAAAAGAATTTTAATGCAGACAATTTGAATTCTGGAACTATTTTGATTGTTCCCAGATATCACGGCAGTCGCAATACTTTTCATGCAATAATGTATCTGGGACGTGGCAGTATCCAAAATGGCAAGTTTGTGCCAAGCAATAATGGACGACATATATATGCTGGTCATAACCGTGAAACAATTGGAGACCTGTTTAATTCATACGATATGTCAAACGTTTTTGCAGCAGACATTAAAGAAATCGCACGCTTTGAATACGCCAAAGAATTGAAAAAAATCAAATCTATGAACAGCCAACAATTGATTCAATTTTTGGGCGAACCGGCATTGTATTGTTTGTATCCACGTGAAAAATTACTTAGTTTGGCAATTGCAAAATATTTTAACAAAGACGCAACCGAAATGAACAATTGGTGGGATGCACCAAGTTTTGTAAAAAACCAGACAAAGGCAAATCAACCACAGTTGTTATTTGCACAACTTCAACAAAAAGCACGTTAAAAAAGCCCCCATTTGGGGGACTTTTTTTATTTGTTTTTTATTTAATCAAACGCCCCATTGCAACGGCGGTATCACACATACGGTTTGAAAAGCCCCATTCGTTGTCATACCAGGCGGTTACATGTGCCAATTTATCCCCCAAGACCTTGGTCTGGGCGGCGTCAAAGATAGAACTGTGTGCATCGTGTGTAAAATCAATCGATACCAATGGCAAATCATTATAGCCAAATGTTTTAGATTGGGCATCGCACATTGCCTTGTTGATTTCTTCGACAGTGGCGTTGCGTTCCAAATTTACAACCAATTCAACCACAGAAACATCGGGTGTTGGAACACGGATTGCCATACCGTCTAGTTTGCCGGCCAATTCTGGCAAAACCAAGCCAATTGCCTTGGCTGCACCGGTGCTGGTTGGAATCATAGACAGGTTCGCAGCACGGGCACGACGAAAATCTTTGTGATTTTTATCCAACAACTGTTGGTCGCCAGTGTATGCATGAACTGTTGTCATCCAACCTGAAACAATACCGAATTTTTCATTCAAAACCTGAACCACCGGGGCCAGGCAGTTCGTTGTGCAAGATGCATTTGAAACAATCAAATCATCAGATGTTAATGTGTCTTGGTTAACACCAAAAACAATCGTTTTATCAGCACCCGCTGATGGTGCGGATACCAATACACGCTTTGCACCGGCGTCCAGATGAACACGTGCCTTGTCCGCAGCGGTAAAGATTCCAGTGCATTCCATAACAACGTCAATGCCCATTTCACCCCACGGCAGGTCCGCAGGATTGCGTTCCGCCAGGCACTTAATCCGCTGATTACCGACAATAATAAAATCGCCTTCCAGTTTTACATCCATTGGTAAATTACCGTGGACAGAATCATACTTTAACAAATACGCATTTTGTTCCGCAGGTGCCAAATCATTTACAGCAACAAATTCGATATCATCACGACCGGATTCCAATGCCGCACGCAATACCAAACGACCAATGCGACCAAAACCGTTTATTGCAACTCTTAATTTTGACATAATATATTTCCTTTCGTTTTTATTGGACATTGTGAATACTAGCACCAGATTTTACAAAAATACAATATTTTATTTACTTTTAGGATATGTTTACTATAATCAACAGGATATGAAACACAGTGCATACATCATTACCGGTCCAACAGCATCTGGCAAATCAGATTTTGCCCATCGTTTGGCACAGCAAATTGATGGTGCAATTATAAACTGCGACAGCGTTCAGATTTATCGTGGAATCGAAAATATTTCAGCCAGCCCATTTGCAGGCCGTGATGTCACAGATGAAATCGACGGTGTGCCATATCGGCTGTTTTCTATACTGCCATTGACAGAACAGATTTCAGTTGCAGACTATCTGAATCTGGCCAGACGTGAATACGACTGGGCGATACAGAACAATAAAACACCTATTTTTGTCGGTGGCACAGGATACTATATAAATGCACTGATAAACGGTATTTCACCGATGCCGGATATATCACAGCATAATCGCAATCAGGCACGACAAATGGTTGCAGATGATATTGATGCCGTACGAAAAATGCTGCCCGATGAATTCACTGCCACTGACCCACAGCGTGTTGCACGTGCATTAGAGGTCTTTTTAGAAACAGGCAAACATTTAACAGAATTTCAAAACGTCCCACGAAGTGGGGCAATTATCCCAGACGCAAAAAAAATCCTAATCTGTCCACCTACCGAAATACTACATGAACGAATTGCCGCCAGAATCCCACAAATGTTATCGGGCGGTGCAATGGCAGAGGCACAGGCCGTCATTGATTCTGGCTGGGATGAAAATCGTGCAATTGGGGCATCGCAACTGTGCAGATTTATTCGTGGCGAAATTGATGAAAATCAGTGTATTGAAAACTGGATTGTAAAAACAAATCAGTATGCAAAACGACAAAGAACCTGGTTCAGAACGCAATTCCAGGCAGACACCATACTGGAATCAGCAAATACATTTTTTTAGCAACCGCTTGCACAACCAAAGCCCAATTCAATCACAGGTTGATTTTTGTAAACAAAATTCTTTTTATCTTGATTTTTTGCGTGTTTTTAGGAATAATTTGTCGCAAACTTATTTTAGTCCGCACACAACACAAAACACTCAAAAGGAGAGAACGGTTATGACCCACAAAGCGTTATGGAATGCGATTGAAAGATTAGCAAAAAAGCAGGGTTTGACCTGTTCTGGGCTGGCCAGGTTTAGCGGATTAGATGCGACCACATTTAATAAAAGTAAACAATTTTCCCCAGACGGAACACCACGTTGGCCATCATGCAGCACAATCGCAAAAATTATAAACGCAACAGAAACTTCTATTGTTGATTTTGCAAAAATGTGCACAACGGCCGAAGAAGCCTAGAATAGTTATCTGGAATACTGTTTTAACTTGTCTAGCAAGGTTTTGATATCAATACCAGACGGGCATGTTCGCAGCCCCTTTGGTGCGGTGTTTTCCTGAATATGTTTATTTGCCGGAACCCACAACCCCGCAAATCCACGTGAACCATCGTGATAATGGGTATTATTGATTGTTCTGGTTGTCGTGTCCCAATATCGTGCTTGGTTATTACCGCTTAGTGGCGAACCAATTATACTAAAATAATATCTGTTGTCAGTGTGCCAGGGAATATCCTGCCACAGCGACAACAAATCCCCCAGACAAAGTTGTTGCGTGCCAATATACAGCCCTGCAATATAACAGCCTGGAATTAAAATATTATAATATTCTGGGACTGACAGGACATCTGAACGACGTGCCATCAAAAATTCCAGATTATTAAACAAACATTGAATCGCCCCTGTATCAGTGGTCGGTGGCGTGACCGTAACTTTTAACATAAGATACCCCTTGTTTAGTCCGTTAATGCAGGACAAGTTAGGATTAAATCCGCAGCACAAAAACACCATGTCTTTGCACGTTTACTAGTATATCAAAACAGTTATAATTGTCCAGATTTTTATTTCCCTATCAATGATAAATTTTCAGAATCTAGATTCAAATAATATTCGCCTGTTTCTGGGTCTGTGCAAAATTCTTCGAAGTTCAGACATAACTGCTTTGTGCGAATTGCAATGGTTGCCCCTGCCCCATTTGACAATACGTTGTCCAGGTATGATAACAATGCACCAGAACGCTTGTTTTTACAAAATCCAAACGCAACCAGGTTATGTATTCTTTTTGTAATCTTGTTTAATTTCTGTGTTGTCATTTTTTATCCTGTTTTGTTATTTCACAATACAGTATATAAAACACAACGGACAATTTTGGCCGTATTAAAAAAGCCCGGTTTTATGCGGGCTTCATAGACTTTACAATCTCGCTTTTAATATCTTGATATGCAACAGGCGAAACATTGAACAGACGCTTTAGTGCTGATAATGTTATCGTCTTTTGCGTTGGACATTTTTCATTCAGCAGACGGGTTGGAACAATATAAAATTCCCACTGGCTCATATCTTCGGGAGCAATTGTTTTGTGGTCAATATGCTTTAACACACAAAATACATAAACGTCAGATTGACGCATTGATGCGTCCTGACGCCTTGCGATATTGTCATCATATGCAAACGTTGGCCGAATACCAAAAACTAACTTGGATATTTTTCCATGCTGATTCCAGCCCTGGATATACGCTGAACTTTTTACTTCTATGCGAATATCTTGAAATTGCAAATCGTATGCGTCCCATTCCTGGCGTGCAGTGTCAGCAATACCTAATGCGGTTGCAACAATATATTCTGCAAAACGACCACGATTTACGTTTACCAGCAAATCAGAATATGCCCAATTATAAAAATCGCTTTTTGATAATTTCATTGTTTTTAGTCTTCGTCCAGATTAAAGGTCTTCTTTAATTTCTCGATAAGCATAATAGCGGACTTTTTGTCGAATTGTATGGTTTGACTGACCTTGCCTGTGCATTCCCTGTCTGCTGAACCATATGTGTCTATTTGAAAGACTGTTCCAGAACAATCGTGAAAAATGGTATAAGTTGCCTTGACGGGTTCATGAATTTTTGTTCTTTCCTTGTCGATTTCTAACATATCTCTTATTAAAACCATTGCGGACTCCTTGTTCTTTTAATAATGTAGGTGCAAAGATTTCAAATTCAACTGACACATAAATAAAAAAATGCCCCAAAGGGACATTTTTTTATTTATGGCGGATGGTGAGGGATTCGAACCCCCGGTGGAGTTGCCCCCACAACGGTTTTCAAGACCGCCGCATTCGACCGCTCTGCCAACCATCCTAAACTTTCTTCTTTTTCCGTCGGTCTTTCAACCTACGGTTTTGTTCGCTGACCGCACCTGGCGGTGCTGCTCACCACTCGTTAGCACTCGGCTTCACTTCGTTTGCCTTGCTTACTCGTATGCAAGACCGCCGCATTCGACCGCTCTGCCAACCATCCTAAACTTTTTTTTCGCCAACCGATTTTATTCCGGTCAACGGCGACCATTTTACATTATTTTTTGCGAATTGCAAACATAAAAATTATAAATCCTGCAAAAAACATTATAAAGGACAACAACTGTCCCATTGTTAGCCCCCATGTCGTTAAAAATCCAATGTGTGCATCAGGGGCACGAAACATTTCACAGAACATGCGAAATACCGCATACCCCATCCCCATTATTCCGCCCAAGGCACCCGGATAACGACGCAAATTTGTCCAGCGATACAGACCATACATTATGATAAATAGCAAGATGCCTTCGGTCGCAGCCTCGTATAGTGGGCTGGGGTGACGTGGAATTGTCGTGCCTCCATTAAAAACAACCGCCCAAGGAACGTCGGTTGGACGGCCCATAACCTCTTGATTTATAAAGTTTGCAATTCGACCAAAAAACAGGCCAATCGGTGCTGCAACCGCCAATACATCAAGGATTGACATTGCATTTTTGTGGTTTTTGCGTGCGAAGAACAAGACAGATGCAATCACACCAATCAGACCACCATGAAAACTCATACCCCCCTGCCAAACAGCCAGGATTTGAAGTGGATGTGTAATAAAATATCCAAAATCATAAAACAGCACATACCCCAAACGACCGCCTGCAATAACGCCAATTATTATCGCAGTCAACAGGTCGTCCAGTTCTTTCTTGGTCAGGTGGACGGTGCTGGTTGGTTTTGATGTCAAACATTTAACCAACCAATATCCAATAACAAATGCCGCAATATATGCCAGCGCATACCAGCGAATATCCAACCCCAGCACAGAAAATGCAACCGGTGAGATTGGGCTAATCGTTATCGACATAAATCCCCCTGCCCCAGTTTCTGTTATCGTGTGCGTTGGATGGTGCCACTCATATCACGAACAATACGTTCCAATATGGTCAATCGTTTTGTCTGTGCCGGCGTTAAATTCGGCAAAGAACGCAGCATTTCAATTTCACGTGTATATTGTGCGTGCCGAGCATTTATTGCACAAATAACACCGTTGCGATTATTGTGGCTGACCCTGCATTCGTCTTCTTGTTTTAATTCCTTGACAATGCCGCGTGAACGTGATGCAAATCTTGTTGCAGTTGATGTCATAATATAAATTCCTTTGATTAACGTTCCAGTGATGCCAATGTCTTTTGAATATCAGCAATAATGGTATTTAATTTCTGTTCTTTTTTGGGGTCTTTGGTTGATTCTAATTTTTTTATCGCTGCTTCTAACTGTTTAGTTAAATGTTTAGCAACTGCTGATTTTTCCTGTTTTTCAAAAAGAGCTTCACGAGGTCCACGTTCTCTAACCTTTTGAGCACGTTCCTGTTCGTATTTTTTTAATCCACCCATTATAAATCCTTTTTTTTAATCTTGAAAATACCAAACCATTGTATTATATATTTGTTAAATAACAAGGAGAAATATGAAAATGCAAATAACAAAAAATACTACAAGTGGAATTGATTTGTATTTGAAACGTATTTTTGCACTGATGTTTGGTGCCGTGGGGTTGACTGCGGTGGCTGCATACCTGACAATTTGGGGTGGCGGATTGCAGTATCTGTTTAATTTCCAGACAGGTGGAATGTCAGGATTATATTATGTTCTGTTGTTCGGCGGATTGGCGGTGTCAATCTGGGCCCAGGTGCGTGTTTTTAGTATGAAACCGTCAACGGCTGCACTGTTGCTGGCATTGTATGCAATTGTTATTGGCGTAACAATGACCCCGTTGATTGCAGTTGCGTTATCAGTAAATCCTGTATCGATTATAACTGCATTTGTCTTGGCAGCGGTTATGTTTGCCCTTATGGCTATGTTTGGATATAAAACTATCAAAGACCTGTCTTTTATGGGCGTGTTTTTGACAATGGGTATGATTGGCTTGATTTTGGTTGGTTTGCTATCCTTTATCTGGCCAGCAATGTTGGGCGGAACATTTGGAACAATCGTATGCTTTATCGGTGTGCTGATTTTCGCACTGTTTACCGCATACGATATGCAAAATCTGAAACGTGCATATGCGGTAATTGGCGATGATATGCAAAAGAATCAGATGGCTGTTTTGGGGGCGTTGCATTTGTATATTTCATTTATCGCAATGTTCCAATATTTGTTGAGTCTGTTTAATCGTGAATAAGAAATAATCCATAAAAATATATAGGAGTAAATAGATGGCTTATAAAATTGACCCAAGTAAATGTATTGGTTGTGGAACATGTGCAGGTATGTGTCCTGTTGCTGCAATTTCACAGGGGGCAGATGGTAAATATGTTATCGATACCAGCAAGTGCATCAGTTGCGGAACATGTGCAGCAGTTTGTCCAATGGGAGCAATCGCACCAGACGTTCAATAACGACGAATGTCTTGCTATAAAAAAGCACCCGTTTGGGTGTTTTTTTGCACAAAAAAAATCCCCAATCGGGGATTTTTATTATTTTGCTTCTGTTTCTTCTGGGATAACGGAAACTGTTCTGCGGTCGCCGTTGCCCTTTTTAAACTTCACAATACCGGCAATCTTTGCAAAGATTGTGTGGTCTTTGCCCATACCAACATTCAATCCTGGGTGGACAGATGTGCCACGCTGACGGATGATGATGTTACCTGGGATTACACGACTGCCACCAGATTTTTTCACGCCAAGTCTGCGTCCTGCAGAGTCGCGTCCATTCATTGATGCGGAACCCGCTTTCTTATGTGCCATAGTTCTGCCCCCTTATTATGCTTTGATTTCTTTGATTTTCAAAACAGTAATGAACTGACGATGGCCCGCAGTGCGGCGATAGTTTTGGCGACGTTTTTTCTTGAACACCAAAATCTTGTCAGCACGTTTCTGTTCAACAACTTCGGCTACTACCTTGGCACCTTCAACAAATGGTGTTCCAATTTTGTCGCCAACCATTAAAACTTGGTCAAATTCAACCGAACCTTCGGCATTCAGTTTTTCAACCTTGATAATATCGCCTTGTGCAACACGATATTGTTTGCCACCGGTTTGAAAGATTGCAAATTCGCTCATCTTCTTTCTCTCTTACGTTGTGTTTTGTTATTCTGTTTACGCCATTTGGCGAAAAGTTTATGCAGATTTTATGTTTTTTTATGTAAAAGTCAAGCATTTTGTCGAAAATTTTATGCAAACCATTCATTTTTTCTGGGCATTTGCTCTTTTTTGCATAAAAAAAATCCCCAAACGGGGATTTTTTAACCATTTACTATTTCCAATATTCGCTGTGGAACGTCGGTCAGTGCAATACGTTCTTGGGCCATTGTATCACGATGACGCAAGGTTACGGTATTGTCTTCTAGGGTTTGGTGGTCAACTGTTATGCATACAGGTGTTCCAATTTCGTCATGGCGACGATAGTTTTTACCAATGTTGCCAGAATTTTCCAATTCAATACGACCAATCGCCATTGAACGTAAACGCTTTACAATATCATTTGAAATTTTTACCAATTCTGGGACGTTGCGTGCCAATGGAATAACCGCTGCCTTGACCGGCGACAGAGCCGGTTTTAACTTTAACACTGTGCGAGTTTTGCCGTCCCCTAAGTCTTCTTCGTCATACGCCTGAATCATAACAGCCAACATAGCACGATTTACACCCATCGCTGTTTCAATTACATATGGCAGGAAGTTTTCGCCGCTTTGTGGGTCAGAATACGACAGTTTGGTTGTGCTGTCGGTGTTTTCTAAAACATTTGCATGGATTTGGAAATCTGACTGTGCCTTGGTATGTGACCCCAGGTCAAAATCCTGACGGTTGTGGATTCCTTCGACTTCGTCAAAGCCGTCTGGAAATTCATATTCAATGTCAACAGCGGCCTTGGCATAGTGAGCCAATTTTTCGTGTGGCATAAAACGCAATTTTTCCGCAGGAATGCCCAAAACGTCAATCCACCAAGCCATACGGGCATCCATCCACATTTTGTGATATTTTTCGTCATCAACAGGATTTACAAAATACTGCATTTCAGCCTGTTCAAATTCACGCATACGAAATACAAATCCACGTGGTGAAATTTCATTACGGAATGCCTTGCCAATTTGGGCAATACCAAATGGCAGTTTGTGTGGACGTGCGTCCAAAACGTTCTTGAAATTCGTATATGTAGTGGTTGCAGTTTCAGGACGCAAGTATGCGTTTATCGCACCGTCCGATGTCGCACCAATAGACAATCCCATCATCAACTGGTATGCACGTGGTTCTGTGATATCGGTGCTGCCACAGTTATCACATTTTGACATATCTTTCATTTTATCTTGACGCATACGAGTGCCACATTTTTTGCACTCTACCAATGGGTCGGAAAAGCCCGCTTCGTGTCCAGAATATTTCCATAACAGGCGGTTCGATATCAAGGCGGCATCCAGTCCTTCGATATCATCACGTGAATAAATCATCGAATTCCACCACGCATTGCGGATATTCTTCATCAATTCAACACCGTATGGACCATAGTCATATGCACCACCCAGACCACCGTAAATTTCAGAACCAGTGAATATAAATCCACGACGTTTACATAATGCGACAATTTCTTGAACTGTTTTTGCTGGCATATCTTTACCCCTGTGTGTTTAATTAAAGTTTATATATTAAACATCTTTTGATTTTTTGCAACAGGGAATTTGTTTGACAAGTGGCTTTTTATTGTCTAAGTTTGCCATCAATGACAAAAGAACAAGCATATTCGGTATTAGGTATAACGCCAGGCGCATCAGATGATGCAATTCGCCAGGCGTGGCGTAAATTGGTATTACAATATCATCCTGATAAAAATCCAGGTGACAAAAGTGTAGAAGAAAAAATTAAACAAGTTAACGAAGCATACAGAACATTAAAACAAAAAAATACGCCCGATGCAGAACGTTTTACGTTCAATGTCGATGATTGGTATGATGCTGTGCTGATGAGTATGTTGAATAAGGCTATTGACTCTATGAAAACATCTGGGCATCCAAATTCGCTGTTCACATTTATCGATATTCTGAATCATATGCAAAATAAAAATATAGACGCAGAAACCCAGAAGAAAATCGAACAATTAAAACAAATTGCTGGAACGCTGCAACAGTTAAATAAATATGTTCGTTGGGCGTATCTGGGGGAACTGGTTGCTACATTGTCAATGATGGCACATAACTTGATATTTGGTTTTGAAACACACAAATCAGTTGGACTATTCGTTTACCCCGCAATGATGTTGCTTCTAATTGGAGCGACGTTTGTTCAGGATAATATACAAAAAAAGACTATCAAGACCGCAGACCTGGCACAGGAAATTGCACAGAAAGTGCGTTGAGTTTTTTCTACATAAAATTTATCGGATTTACGTCAATTTTTACACGAATATTTGCAGGTTGTTTTACCTTGATCAGCCAGTGCGACACAATCGGTTGCAAGGCGGCATTTGCAGGTCCTGCGACCAGAAATCGCATACGATACCAATTACGAATTTGATAAATTTGGGCGGTAATTGGCCCCATAATTTTGCCACCATTCAAATTAGGTGCCGCCGCCGCTAAATCCGCACAAAAACGCTGCAAGATGGGTTCACGTTCGCCTTCGACAATTATCGCAATCAGTTGACCATATGGTGGCATTTGGGCCGCACGACGTCCCGCCATGTCGGCCGCCATAAATGTATCACGGTCGCCTGCACAGATTGCGGTCAATACAGGATGGTCTGGCTGATAAGACTGTAATAAAACCTGACCTGGGTGTTCGCCACGACCGGCACGACCTGCCACCTGGAACAGTTGCTGAAACGTGTGTTCAGCAGCACGAAAATCGGTGCCAAACAACCCCATATCACTGTCCACAACGCCAACCAAGGTCAAGTTTGGGAAATGATGTCCTTTGGCCAAGATTTGTGTACCGATTATGATATCTATTTCACCTGATTCCATTTTATTTACCAGACGCTCTAAGGACTGGCGTGATGTGATAATATCGCTGGACACCAATGCAGTGCGTGCGGATGGAAAACGAATATTTACTTCTTGTTCAATCTTTTCCAAACCAACCCCACGCATCGTGACATCAAGCCCACAATCAGGACAGATTTTATCAAGCGGTGCCGTGCGACCACACATATGGCACAGTAATTTTCCCAAGCGTTTATGATAAGTCATCCCCACACTGCAATCAGGACATGTTGCTGTCCAGCCACATTTTTTACACTGAACAATTGGTGCAAAACCACGACGATTGATAAATAGCATTGCCTGATGGCCTGCCTGCAAGGTTTCGGCAAGTGCATCACACAGTGGTTGCGAGATAAAACCTGTTTGTTCGACCCCGTCAACCAAATATGGCGTTGGACGATTTTCACGCAAATCAATCGTTGTTATTTTAGGTAATTGTGCACCACCAAATCGTGATGTAAGCCGCAATTGTGTATATTTTCCAACAGATACATTTTCCAATGTTTCAGCAGCAGGGGTTGCACTGGCCAAAACAATGGGGAACCCTGCAATTTTTGCACGCAAAATCGCCATATCACGGGCGTGATAGTTGCCCATGTCGTCCTGCTTGTATGAAGAATCGTGTTCTTCGTCAATAACAATCAGACCAATATCTTGCCATGGTAAAAACAATGCACTGCGTGTGCCAACAACCATTTTTATTTTGCCTTGTAAAACACCACGCCATATTTCACGACGACGGGCAGCCGTTAAATTACTGTGCCAGACAACCGGCGGTGCACCAAAGCGTGATTCAAACCGGGTAATAAACTGTGCCGTCAATGCAATCTCAGGCATCATCAACAACACAGATTTCCCAGCACTGTATGCACGCCAAGCAGAATCAAAATACACCTGGGTTTTACCACTGCCTGTGATTCCGTCCAATAAATGCACAGAAAAACCACCCTTGGATATCGCATTACCAATAGTATCGGCGGCGACTGACTGTTGTGAATTTAGGGTAATATTACCAATATCTCTATATTGATAAACATACTGGTCGGGATTTTTTGGCCGACTGGCCACTGGCAACAAAGACTGGTTCTTTATCATTGTGCGAACAACAGATGATGATACCCCCGATATATTTTGTATATCAGATATTGTCATTGGTTCGTTGTCGTTCGATGCAAATGCGTCCATAACAGCCAGACGATTGTCTGTCATACGCACAGATGTTTCGTCATTAAAAGAATACATTTGTTCCATTGCAGGCAGAGAAAAAGCGTCTGGAATATTTACAATTAAACGCAATATCATACCAAGTGGCATCAATGTCCACTGGGACATTCGTTGAATCCATTGCAGGTCTGTGATATTCAGGTGATTTGGATAGACCGCCGATATGTCTTTGATTTTTTCAGGCGGTAATTTACTGTCCCCCAATCCCCAAATAACCCCAACACACGGGCGGTTCATAACACGGACAGATACAAATGTGCCAATATCCGCAGGCACAGTCAAGCGATAGTCATAGCCACTGTTTGGAATATTTGATACAAGAACCTTTACAATTGTGCCGGAATTAAACATATCTATAAAATACTTGTTTTTTTCTTGTTTTTCAATAGCATTTATACTATGTTTTTTACCAAGGATTATTCTGAACATGTGGCGTTTATATTTTGAAGTCTTGGATTTTTTAGCAGGTTTTATCCCTAATCGCAAATTGCGTGAAAAAATTCGTCGGGTCGATTTATATGATTACCGAAAAAAGTTTAATGCATTGCGGTCTGCCCTGCCCCGTGGGGAATTTAAGCGTGTGCGTGTTATCAAAGGTGGTTGGAATATTGGCTTTATCGTCAACAACAAGTATGTGTGCAAAATACGCAAGTTTTATGACAAGCAAATTCCAATTGAAAAAATTATGCGTGAAAAACGTATTACTGATGCGTTTGGTAAAATTGTTCCGCTGAAAATACCACAGATTGAAATAATCGAATCACGTGGCTTTACGTTCTATAAGTATAATTTTATACCAGGAAAAAACCTGAACCGTATGTCATTGAAGGTTATTTCAAAAAACGGTTGGCGGTGGGCCAGACAGTTGGCAGAGTTTATTTTAGCAATGCATAACGCAGACCCGGCAGAGATTGCAGACCTGAAAAATGGTGACGGGGATGGCTGGAACCATAATGATATTTGCAATAATATCATTGTTGATAAAAAAACAATGGATATTGTCGGACTGATTGACTGGGAATATTCGGGTTGGGGGACACTGGAAACAGAATTTAGGAATTGCACCGCCTTTTCAAAGAAAATGCGTGAATCAGGCATTGGAACCGCCATTGAAATCGAATACCACGTTATGAAAAAAAGAAAAAAATAATAGCAAGCCCGAATTACGGGCTTTTTCAATGATTATTTTTTAATTAAACGTTGACAAAAATATTTTTTGTTCTATATTATCACTGTAATTAAATAAACCAAAGGTTATAAAATATGTCTGAAAACAAAGCCCAGAACACAAAAAAAATTAGTGCGACAGAAAGATATTTTACTGAATATATACGTTTTATTCAGAAAGAAATATGGGTCTTTGGACCTTCTTATTCTACGGTGGATACAATAAAAAATAACTGGCGTTATGATTATGAATGGACTAAAGATATCGAAAAATTTATTATTCTGAAAACCAAGACATTTATTAGACTGTTGAATTCGGATAATGGTCTGGAATCAGACCCCAGATTTTTAGAAGCACTTATCCGGTTGATTTCTGATTATTTGTCACCTTACTTTATGCGTGGATTAAATATTCCGACAAGGAATCAGGCAAAAAATAAACTGTTTACAGAGTTGTGGGAAAAAAATGCATATATTCAAGGCTTGTTGCAATATCAGGCAAAAAAACGTTATGAAAAAAAATATACGTTCGTGAACAAGGGCAAGCCAAACAAAGCAAAATCAAACTCTGCCAAGGCACATGCCACATATACAAAATTTGTTCAGATTCAAGTTGTTGTTTTTGAAGACTCTAAAAAAAGACAAAAATAAGCAAAAATGAAAATAAATAATATTCATATTCATAACTTTCGTTCTATCCAGGATGCGGTTGTATATTTACAGGACTATACAATTATCGTCGGTGAAAACAATGTTGGTAAAAGTAATATTGTTGATGCAATTCGCTGCTTTTACGGCGATATCCGTTTCGAGGCAACCGATTTGCACAATGCCGCACATGTTGATGACAAAAAAGCCTGGATAGAGGTTGAATACGATTTAACTGACAGCGAATTTTATACCCTGGATAAAAAATATCAAGTGGATTTTAAGAAACTAAAAATTCGAAAAAGCCTGTTCCCTGCAAAGCCTTTTCAGGCATACACAGCCAAGGGGCTGGAACGTGGTGGCTTTTGCGGTAGACGTGCATCAAAAACAGATTTCTTGGGCAATTTAATTTATGTGCCAGCGGTTGTTGATGTCAAGGAAAATACAAAAATGTCCGGAACATCGGCATTAAATGGACTGGTCAGTATGATTTGCAAAAATCCAAATTTCCAAAAAGAATTTGAAGAAAAAATTCTGCCGATGATGGATTTTGCAATGCCGTACATCGAAAAAATCGGACAAGATGTTAGCAATGAAATTTTATCGGCAGGTGTGCGTGTAAACCTTAGCCCAAGACGTATTACACCCGAAGAAATGTTAAAATTCATCATATCTATGAATATCGAAGATAGTGCGGGAATGATGAACCTGGAACAAATGGGAACAGGTGTCCAACGCAGAATTATCGCAGCACTTATTAAATTGAGTGCAAAATATGCAAGCGAAGCAAATTTCAAACAAAGGCAAGATGAAATTTCCGTTGCATCTGTTGACTGGTTATTACAACAGACAAAAAAAGAACCTGATGTGTTCTTGCCAAAAATGAATTTGTTGCTGTTCGAAGAACCCGAAGTATCACTGCACCCGGCTGCTGTAAATGATTTGGCATACGATATAAAACAGTTTTCATCAATTCCAAATCAGCAGGTTATTGTGACAACACATTCGCCACAGTTGGTTTCCCAGGATATTATGGATCTGAAAGGAATTATCAGAACAGAACGTGATGGTGGTCAAACAAAAATTCATCAAAACAAAATTCCTGATTCTGAATTACAGTTGGCGAAAAATATGGTATATTTCGACAGACCACGCAGTGATATATTCTTTGCAAAAAAGGTCGTTTTAGTCGAAGGACCAACGGAATATATGCTGTATAACTATCTGTGTCGTCGTGGCGATTTGCCAAACAATCTGACCCAAAATATTACACTGGTTGAAACTGTTGGAAAATGGTCTATGCCATATTTCTTGAAGGTGTTAAACAACTATAATATACGTCATGCCGTATTGTTTGACCAAGACGGCGACCCAAACAGACAAGATAACAAAGATGTCCAAAACGAATTTTCAAATCTGACAGAATGGTCATACTGTTGGCCAAAAGATATTGAAACCTTTTGTGGCATCAAAAAGGCAGGAAATCCTGCAATCAATATTATAAATAAATTCGAAGACGGAACCGTCCCAAAACAAAAACAAGACGAGGTCGTTCAAGTCTTTCGTGATTTAATTACGAAACACAGATAAAAATTCGCCCAGTCGGGCGTTTTTTTATGCCCCCCTGCCCCAATCAAAAAAACACTCTTTACACCGGTCCACTTTTGTCCGTCGTGCAGACTATATTCACAATATACAAACCAACCAAAGGAGTGCAAAATGTCAAGAACAATAAGATTTGATGGATATAAATACGACTGTGCCAGCAACCGAGAACTGGCACGTATCAGACATACGGAAACAGCCTATGACAAGTTTGATGTATTCTTTCACAACATGCCCAGATACAGAAAAAAATTAAATTTCACCAGTGGCAAATGGAAAAATAACATTATAGAATACGATGAATTTCATACAGAATGTCGGGATATTATAAACGGGGTAAATTTATACAAAACAAAAAATAGAAAACGCTTTATCCGTGAAAGACGGGATGAACTGGGGAATGAAATGCCTTTTGCATCTGATTTTTATCTGAAACAGATTGCAAAAAACGAAGTCTGGAAAATGATGAAGGCACAAAATAAACGCAATGAAAAAAGGAATCGCAAATGCAATGGATAAAAAATAACTGTAAATATATCTTGATTGGGCTGTCTGTTCTGGTTGCTGGATTGCTGGGGCTGGCACATGGGGTGCAAATCCGGGTCAGACAGGCCGCAGAAATTGCCTGTGCGGTGCAATATGACGATATGATGTCAGATATGTCCACAAATGATGAAATCATCAATTTCTTGGCCAGCAAACAAGATGCTTTCTGTGCGTGCTGGGTCAAAGAGGCTGTTCAAAATTGGAAATCATACGCAATGATGTCGAAAAAGAATATCGCAGTTGAATTGACCAAAAATGCACCCTCAGAAACAGAAAATTGTATCGATGTGTTCTTGGACGGTCCAGAAACGTCCGGTGAATAAACTATAATAATATATATAAACAAAACACAGGAATACGTATGAATAAAAAAGATGTTGTAAAATATTATCTGAATAACTTGATTAAATGCAAGTTGCCCAGCAAGACCACTGAAAGTCTGTTGGAATATTTCGAAGATGTTTCCAAGGATATTCTGGGGTTTGATATTTGCGACAAATGGGGTAGAACAGGCAGAATGCGTCTGCGTCACAGGGTGCCAGATGAAAATGACGATGACTCACAACCAGAATACCAGCGAAATGTTCAAACGTTACGTTATGTTCTGGGAAATCAAAAGATTGTAGATATATCTGTGCCAGGTAGCGACAAATGCACTGATTGTTTGGCTGAACTGTTTGAGATCTCAAAAACCGAGCGTCAGATTTTGCAGTTGTTCGTGAATCTGACCCGATTTCGGACTATGCGGACGCTGGTCAATGAAATCATTGATTCGCACCGATTTAACAGCGGTTTTAACTTGAATAACATTGGCTTGATTGCGGCATTTTGTGATTTGTCTGAAAGCAAAATTCGTAAAGCCTTGGACGACGATGGAACACTGGTAAATGCAGGTCTGTTGATTATCGATGAAGACGGCGATTTGGCAATGAACAGATTTATTCAACGCAGTATTGCCAACGGCCCGCAAAGTGTGGAAAAACTGAAAAAGATTTTGTTGGGTGATGTGCACCATGGAAACAAAGGTCTGGATTTTTCACACGTCCAAAACGAATATGACTATATCAAGTCGCTGGTCGATAATGCCGTTAAATATAAATCAACCGGAATAAATATCCTAATCTATGGACAGACAGGAACCGGCAAAACAGAAATGACAAAACAGATTGTCAGTGAACTGGGGTATGATTTGTATGGATTGCACACATCAAATAAAACCAGACAAGAAAAAAATGTAAATCTGTCTTATCTGATGCACGCACAAAGAATCCTGGGCAAGGATACAAGTTCTGTGGTATTGCTGGACGAAGCCGAAGATCTTTTTACATATAATAAATTCAATCCAAATGCTGTTTCAAAATTGTCTTTGAATCAACTTTTGGAACGAAACAAGCGGCCCGTAATATGGACAACCAATGATATAAATTCGATGGACCGTGCATATCTGCGTCGATTCACGTATTGCCTGGAATTGAAAAAACCAGAAGAAAACCAAAAAATTCAAATCTGGCAAAATATCTGCAAACAGCATAAATACAAAATGTCTGCCACAGATATAAAAAAATACGCCAAAAAATACGATGTTGCACCTGGTCTGATTGATACTGCGGTAAAATCTGCCAAGCTGACAAAAAATCAGGATGCCATTGAAAAAACTATCGATTCACTGTGTGTGGCAATCACAGGAAAAAAACAAATCGAAGCACCAAAAGCAGACGTGGAATTTGATGCCGAATTGCTGAACACAGATGTCGATATGATGAAACTTACCCAGCAGATTCTGGGGGGCAAGTGTAAAAACTTTTCACTGTGCCTGTATGGTGCAAGTGGAACGGGGAAATCTGCGTATGCACGATATCTGGCAGAAAAAATGGGACTGAAAGTGATATTCAAACGGGCCAGCGACCTGAAAAGTATGTGGGTCGGTGAAACAGAAAAAAATATCGCTGCCGCATTTGCCCAGGCAGCCAGCGAAAAAGCAATGCTGATATTTGACGAGGCAGATTCATTTCTGCGGGATAGAACCAAGGCAACCGCCAGTTGGGAAATATCAGGCGTAAATGAAATGCTGACCCAGATGGAAAGTGCAACAGTGCCTTTTGTTTGCACAACAAATCTGATGAACGATATGGACAGTGCATCATTGCGACGCTTCTTGTTCAAGATTAAATATGACTATATGACACCAAACCAAGTGCAACGGGCATTCAGACACTTTTTCGGACTTTGCCCTGATGATTCTGATATACGGAATTTATCGCATCTGACACCAGGGGATTTTGTCGTTGCTAAACGCAAGGCAGAAATCTTGGGGATAAGTGAACTGGCACCAATTGTGGATTTACTGCGTGCAGAAATGAACGTAAAAAAAGACGCAAAAAAAACAAACAAAATTGGATTCTGATAATATCCAGACAAAATAATAAACGGTGCGTTTTTGCACCGTTTGTTTTTATGATTTTTTTGCACCAGCCGCAATCAATATCTGTTGAATCTTTTTTGTTCTGGCCAAATCCAGCGGACGTTTGCCAGCCTTGTTTCTAAGGTTCAATTTTGCACCACGTGAAATCAAGAAATTTATAACATCGATATATTTGCCCTTTACCGCATAGTGCAACGCTGTATCGCCATCGTGGTTGCGATGATTTATGTTTGCACCATTATCCAACAGCACCCCAAGAACATCAGGGCGAACGCTGGTAAACAATGGCGTATGACCACATACATCACGGGCGTTGACATCAGCACCAGATGTAATCAAAACGCTGGCGATTTCAGGACGACGTGCCATATGCAGTGGGGTCTGGCGGAACATATCACGAACAGCAACGTTGGCACCGTTTTCAATCAAAATACGGGCAACATCCGCAGTCCACGCCCAATGAAGTGGTGCCCAACTAACATCATCATGTGCATTGACATTCGCACCAGAATCAATCAGCATTTTAATCAATGTTGTATCGGCGTTTGGACGCTTTACCTGATCCAACAATGCTGTATCGATATTGCTGTCTTGGGGTGGTATTGCGTCCAAAACTTTTTTTTCAATTTTATTCATTATCGTCCGATTTTAGTCCTTTTAATTTGTCTAGTATCGCCGGGGTGCAACCAAAAATATTACGGGCGTTGACGTCGGCACCATGGGCGATTAGAACCTTGGCAATTTCAGCATCTTCTGCCAAATGCAGTGGGGTGTAACCACCTGTGTCACATGCGTTAACATCGGCACCAGCGGTGATTAGAACCTTGGCAATTTCGGCATCTTTTGCCCTATGCAACGGGGTGTAACCACCTGCACGGGCGTTAACATCGGCACCAGCAGAGATTAGGACCTTGGCAAATTCAGCATGTTTTGCCCTATGCAACGGGGAGTAACCATATGTGTCACGGGCATTGACGTCGGCACCAGCAGTGATTAGAACCTTGGCAATTTCAGCATCTTTTGCCCAATGCAACGGGGTGTCACCACCTGTCTTACGGGCATTGACGTCGGCACCAGCAGAGATTAGAACCTTGGCAATTTCAGCATCTTTTGCCCAATGCAACGGAGTGATTTCGTATTCATCACGGGCATTGACGTCGGCACCATGGGCGATTAGAACATTGGCAAATTCAGCATCTGTTGCCAAATGCAACGGGGTGGAACCATCTGTGTCACGGGCATTGACGTCGGCACCAGCAGTGATTAGAACCTTGGCAAATTCAGCATCTTTTGCCCGATGCAACGGGGTGTAATCAAAAACATTACGGACGTTGACGTCGGCACCATGGGCGATTAGAACATTGGCAACCTCTGCATTTTTTGCCAGATGCAGTGGGGTTTGATCAAAACCATCACGGGCGTTGACGTCGGCACCGTGGGTGATTAGAAGCTTGGCAATTTCAGCATCTTTTGCCCAATGCAACGGAGTGTTTTCGGATTCATCACGGGCGTTGACGTCGGCACCATGGGCGATTAGAACATTGGCAACCTCTGCATCTTTTGCCCGATGCAACGGGGTGTCATAGACAGCAAACTCGGTAGCATTAACATCAGCACCATCAGCAATAAGTTGATGCAATGCATCCATATCGCCCTTCGCTACAGCATCAAATAACAATTTGTTTTTATCCTGCATTCTTAAATCCTTTTGATTAAAAAAAATTTATGTCCTTGTTTATATAAGGGATTTCTAAATCGATTTCAATATGTAAACAAAAAATCCCTGTTGAAAAACAGGGACTGTTTATTCACGCCAAATAACAGATGTAAACATTGCATCGATTTTAGAACGCAATGTGACGTCTTCAAAAAACTGATTCCGAGATACAGCATCCGTTTTGTGGGCGTCATCTTCGAAATGCGGAATATATTTTTGTATCGCAATGTTTTTTACCTGACGCTGTGCCAAAATCTGTGCAATTTCAAGCAAATCAGATTTCGATATAAAGCGTGGGTCGCATGTAATACGCACTTCAAAGTCTTTGCCCGTCTTTTGCCATACGTCCAGACTGCGTAGCATATGCTGATAGGCGATATTTTGCCCCGTCAGATCCGGATATCTGGCAGACGTCGCCTTGAAATCCAGCCCTATCCAGTCGATAACGTCCGCAGCACGTGCCAATGTTTCAGGATAGAAGCCATTTGTATGCAAACCAATCTTGAACCCCAGATTGCGAACACGGTGCATATACTCAATCGCTGGGTCGCCCTGCATCAATGCTTCGCCACCAGAAAAGACAACTGCCTCTAATTTGCCAACACGCTGGGTCAGCCATTCGAACACCCGTTCTGGGTCGTATTCACCGTCCCCTGGGCATAATAAATGGGGGTTGGAACAATATGTACACCGCAACGGACATCCAACCAAGAACAGCACACATGCCAATTTCCCAGGATAGTCGATTGTGGTGAATGAAACCAAGCCCCCTATTTGAACTTCACGCATAACGTTATGCCGCACGTTTTAACAATTCAGAATGACGGGCACCAGCTGACAAACTGTTTTCTTCGGTAAATGTTTTGCGTTCACAGAATTCAGAATACTTACCAATGTTGAAATTCTTGACAGGACGAATAAAGCCCATTGAACGTGAAAAGATTTCGCATGGTGTTCTGTTGCAGTTTGTGGTCATAATTATATCCTCCCTTTCTGATGTTTGTTATGACATTTATTTGATTATTGTTTGTTTGCGTCCTGATTTGCGGCATTTTCTGCGTCGCATTTTGGACAAAACTCGTGTTTACCCGGCAGATAACCGTGCTTTGGACAAATCGAGAATGTTGGTGTCAAGGTCATATATGGAACCTTGTAATTTTCGAATATTGTCCGCACAATTTTCTGGGCGGCATCACCACTGGATACCGGTTCACCCATATACAAGTGCAACATTGTGCCACCCGTATATTTACGCTGTAAATCTTCTTGGTGTTCCAGGGCGACAAATGGGTCGTCCGTGAAGTTTACAGGCAACTGGGTCGAATTTGTGTAGTATGGGGCGTCTTTGGTTCCCGCAGTGATAATGTCTGGGAAATTCTTGACGTCTGTTTTCGCAAAGCGATATGAACATCCTTCGGCTGGGGTCGCTTCCAGATTATACAAATTGCCAGTCTGTTCCTGGAATGTCGCCAGGTTTTCACGGATGAAATCCATAACGTCCAAGACCAATTTCTTGCCCATTGGGGTGGCAATGTTTTCACGGTCCCCTGTGAAGTTACGAACCATTTCATTGGCACCATTTACACCAATGGTCGAAAAGTGATGATTCCAATCGCCCAAATAACGTTTTGTAAATGGATATAGCCCACGTTCCATATTCTTGGAAATAATATCACGCTTGATTTCCAATGCATCACGGCCCAAGTCCAGCAGGCGTTTCAATTCTGTGAACAGACCTTCACGGTTGCCACGGTGGATATAGCCCAAACGTGCCAGGTTGATTGTAATAACGCCAATAGAACCGGTCTTTTCCGCAGAACCAAACAGACCGCCGCCACGCTTTAACAATTCACGAACGTCCAAACGCAGGCGACAGCACATAGACCGAACGTCTGTTGGATTCAAGTCAGAATTTAAGAAGTTCTGGAAATTTGGAATCCCATATTTTGCCGCCAAATCAAACAATGGTTTTACATTTGGATGTTCCCATGGAAAATCTGGTGTGATGTTATATGTTGGAATTGGGAATGTAAATGGACGCCCCAGTGCATCGCCTTCGGTCATGACTTCCAGGAAAGCACGATTTATCAAGTCCATTTCTGCTTGAAGTTCACCATATGTGAAATCAACCTGTTGACGGCCAATAAATGGACGCTGTTTTTTCAAATCTTCTGGACATGTCCAGTCAAATGTAAAGTTGATAAATGGTGTTTGTGTTCCCCAACGACATGGCACAGCACAATTAAATATCAATGTCTGCATCGCATTTTTAACATCTGCATAGGTCAAGTTATCAATGCGAACGTATGGGGCCAAATATGTATCAACTGATGAAAACGCCTGGGCACCAGCAAATTCATTCTGTAATGTGCCAAGGAAATTTACCATGTGCGAAATCGCAGTCGCCATATGACGTGCAGGTTCACATTGCAGATAGCCTTCGACACCATTGAAACCTTCGTATAACAATTCACGCAATGACCAGCCAGCACAATAGCCTGTCAACCACCCCAAATCATGAACGTGGATTGCCGCTGTCTTGTGTGCCTCAGCGACTGCACGCGGATACAGGTTTAACCAATATTCCGCAGTGACACGTTCGCTGGTGCGCAAAATTAGGCCACCGATGGAATAGCCAACATTTGCATTCTCTTTGATACGCCAGTTGGAACCACCAACATAGCCCTCGATAATATCAACCGCATCAACCATTGATTCACGGATTTCTGTGCGTTTCTGACGATAGATAATATATGCCTCGGCTGTTTTATAGGCACGATTGTCCATCAAGGTTTGAATTACTACATCTTGAATCGCTTCGACAGTTGGGGTTCTGTCCGCAAACTTGTCGTCCAAACGTTTCAAAACATCCTGGGTTGTCTTTACAACCTCTACATCTGATAATTCAGTTGTGACAGCAACAGCCTTTTTAATCGCTTCGTATATCTTTTTTGCATCAAATGGAACGGTTTCACCGCTGCGTTTTTGAACAGCAACCAAACGTGTTGTCAACGTCGGTGTAATTTGAATTTTAATTTCATTTTGTGTTTCTGACATCTTAAAAACTCCAATCCTTGTAAAAACACAACATATAGTGGTTATTTGTTTTGTTCGATAACAATATATAGTTTTATATATGGACTCGCAACCAATAAAAAGCATAAAAAATTTTATTTTTCGCTGGACTTTTGAAAATGCGGATTTTCTGCATATTACAGCCCGAAAACAGAATCGGAATTTTAGGACCTTGTGCCCTTTTATGTAAAAAATTTGTGTTTTTTTGGTAGGAACTGATTCGTATTTTTTTACCTTTTACAAAATATAGTGATAAAAAACCGAATCTTTATCTATATATTGTATCAACAGTAAATCGACACCCTGCCCCCCCGTGGGACAATTATAGGTTGTTTTTCCTGTCTAAAATGGATATATTCAATATGTCGGTATTATGGTGATATCGGTAATAGATAAACCTAACAAGAGTATTTATTATGATGAAAAACATCTATGAAATGCTGCAAGATGTCTGTTTGCGAAACAAAGACAGTATTTTTTTGGTTCGTCAAAGTGAGACCTATGCAGATTTGTTGAAAAATGTAAAGCAACGTGCCGTTTTGTTGGCCAAACGTTTCGGTATTAAAAAAGGCGATACCGTTGCAATTCTGTCGGGAAATACACCTGACTTTTTACGGACATACTTTGCAATCACATCACAAGGTGCACGTGCGTTGATGTTGGACACAGGTCTAAACACAACAGAACACATCAATATGATGAACCGCACAGACTGCAAATTGGTGATGGCACAGAAATCTTTGTTCATTGAAGATGCACCATGCGAAATGTTCGATATCGAAAATATTGACGATACAGATGAGAAAGAATTCGTAATGGCAGAAACAGAACGGACAGATATTGCACAACTGTCTTTTACGTCAGGTTCAACAGGAAATCCAAAGGTCGTAGGACTGACACATGAAAATCTGTTATCACTGGCTGATGGGGCACAATTCTATACAGATGTAATTTTCCCAGGATATACATTCTATGGATTCTTGCCGCTGTATCATATTTATGGCGTGGTGATAAATATTATCGTTCCTGTGGCTTTGCAAGGTAAATTGCTGTTGCAGCCGGTGTTAAAACCACAAGAATTTATCAAGGACTTTAAACAATATAATCCAGAAGTTATCCCAGCAGTGCCAAGAATCTGGGAAGTCTTTTACAAGAAAATCGTCGATTCTGCCAAGGATAAACACGCCTGGACATTGATGCGGGTCATTATTTCACTGCGTAAAGTCTTGCGTGCAATCGGTTTGGGCAAACTGGTGGACAAGGTTACCAAGCCTGTGCATGATGCATTTGGTGGAAACACCAAGGTTCTGGTATCAGCAGGGGCAACGCTGAAACCATCTATTCGTAAATTCTATGAAAGTATGGGGTTTGTGGTTGGGGACTGCTATGGTCTGACCGAAACAACAGGACCTGCGAACTTTAACTTTGCATTCCGCCGTTCAAACGGTTCGATGTATTATGCAGGGCCACTGTTGGGCAACGAAATCCAAATTCATAATCCTGATAAAAATGGCGTAGGTGAAATTTGGGTTCGTGGGAATATGGTTATGCCGGGATATTTGGAAAACGATGCCGCCAATGCAGAGGCTTTTGAACAAGGCTGGTTCAAAACAGGCGATATTGGATGCCTGGATAAATTCGGTCGCCTGACTGTCAAAGGTCGCCAGAAACAGGTTATCGTTCTGGATAGTGGTAAAAATGTTTACCCTGATGAACTGGAAGATTTATATCTGCAAAACGATGAAATCTTAAATGCAGCAGTATTTGAATATGTAATCAAGGAAAAAACTGTTCCTTTTGCTGTATTCCAGGTAAAGCCAGGAACAACAATTGAACGGGTTGCGTTCTTGCTGAAGAAATCAAATATGCAAATCGCCCAGTATAAATGGGTAAAGCATTTTGCAATTACCGAAGAAGAATTGCCATCGACATCTGCAAAAAAGGTAAAGCATTTCGCTGTTCGTGATATGCTGGACAATGGGGCATTTACCCGGGCAGAATAAAGGCAAAAAAACATTATATCAGGCCCCCAGATTTTTTCTGGGGGTTTAATGTTGACAAATTGCGTTTTGTGTCCTATATATTAAACAACAAAATAAAAAGGCAATATAATGGCAACTCAAAAGAAAAAAGCCCCAATGGCGTTGTTTAATGTCTTGAAATCCGTCGTTGATTACAAGGCTAAACAGATAAGACAAGCAATATCTGTCGGCGACCGTGCAAAAGAAGAAGAAAAGCAAGTATGTGCACAAATCGCATCACTGCGTCAATTCATATCAAGCAACCGATATGACCCAGCAGAAGTAAAAGAGGCAGAAGCAGATTTAGTTGACTATGAACACCAAGCCGCTGCAATTCGTGGAAAGATTGTGCAGGCAGAAACAATAAAACAGCAAAATGATATGCAATGGGTTGATAAATTTAATTCGACTTACAGGTTTGTTCTGATCCAGCCTAAAATTTATGAACTGAATCAGCAACTGACAGAAATCGAAGGAAACATCGCAAAAATTGAACACGGAATTGATATTTGCGAATTGAATATGGCAATCGGTGTTTATTCGGACGAAGTCGCACAACAAGCACAAGTAGATATGGAAAAATATCAACGTGAATATGAGGTAGAGGCAGAAAAGTGGCGCAATGTTATGCGTCAAATAAAAGAGTTGGAAAAATAAAAATTCCCCCAAATGGGGGATTTTTTATTGTTGCCCTGCCCGCACCAAAATCAATCGAACATAGTTTATTGGAATAATCAACAGTGATAATCCAAAGACAACCAGCCACTGGGTTATGTTCAATGGTGTCAACTGTAAAACTGCACCACCAAACGATACACACAGGACCGTTGCTGCAATAACACCAAACGCAACTGCAATAAACATCGGATTGCGACTAATCCGGCGGAATATATTAAATCCGTCTGTGCGAACACAGAAACCATTTACAATCGCCATTATCACCAGCAGTGCAAAGCGTGCAGATGCATAGTCAATGTCGCTGGGAAAAAATTTGTGAACAGACGGCAATGCCAAAACGCCAAACACACATACAAAACCAATGGTTGTAAATGCAACCTGTGCCAGAACAGGTCTGGACAATAATGGTGCATTTTTGCCCTGGGCAGGTTCGGTCATATATTCACTGCGTGCAGGTTCACCACCAAACGCAATGGAATTTAAGCTGTCCATAACAATGTTTATTATTAAAATCTGAACAGCGGTAAAAGCATCAAATCCAAACATTATTGGAAACAGAACACTTAATACCACCAGCGAAAAGTTTATCGGCAACTGGAATTTTAGAAAGTTTATCACATTATGAACAAATGTTCGGCCCAACAATATACAGTTCGCAATCGAAATGAAATTGTTATCTGTGATAATTATGTCGCTGGATTCCTTGCAGACATCGGTGCCATCGCCCATTGCAAAGCCAACGTCTGCACGTTTTAGGGCCGGTGCATCATTTGTCCCATCACCACACATGCCAATACAAAGGTCCAGCCCCTGGGCCAATTTTACAATGCGTAATTTTGTGTCCGGGGTGGCACGGGCAATAACCTTTATATGGCGTAATTTTTCCGTGGCATCAGCATCAGACATATTGTCCAGTTCTGATGCGATTATCGCAATATCATCAGGCGATGACATAATCCCACAATCAATCGCAATGGCACGGGCCGTGTCCAGGATATCACCTGTTATCATCATTACCTGAATACCCGATTTACGCATTGATGCAACCACAGATGGAACACCAGAACGCACCTGGTCCCGCATTGCAACCAATGAAACAAAGACCAAATCATCGGGCAATTGTTCATCGGTCGCAAAGGTTGGCGAATACGCCATTGCAACCAGACGCATCGCACGGGCAGCATTTTGTTTTATCAAATCTTTGATTTTATTTGCATCGATTGGCAAAACCGCACCATCAGACGAAAGATAATATTTGGCATGGGACAAAATAACTTCTGGTGCACCCATGTAATATGTATCGCCACCTGAAATTTGGGTTGCTGCAAATTTATTCGCACTGTTGAACAAAATAGTGTTGGCAATATTGCTGACAGATTGAATCTGGGTTATTTGTTCAGATAAATCCCGGGTTGCCAGAAACAATGCACGGCTGGTCAAATTTCCACCAATGATTTCACCATCTGCACCATATGTTGTGCCAGTGGCAAGAGCAACGATTCTTAAAAACGCTTCCTTGACCTTGCTTCCAGTGATGGCATCAAAACCAATATCTTGGCCATCACCTGTAAAATTATGCACCGGTTCCAAGAAACCACGTGTCAAAGTTCCTGTTTTGTCTGTGCATAAAATCTGAATATTGCCAGATTCCGGAATCTTGTTTGGATTTTTTGCCAAAATATTACTTTTTATCATTGTCGCAACGTTTTGACTGGTAATAATGCCAATGATAAATGGCAATCCTTCGGGGACAGCAGCAACAAAGATTGTCAGTGCAACGGTCAAAGCACTGAACACCACATAAAGCATTGATGCGTCAGCAGAAATGCCACTGGTATTCAGATTTACAAACAACAAGACAATAAAAATAACTGTAGCACAAATTGAACCAACCTTGCTGATAAAAGCCGCTAAGTTATCCAACTGAATTTGAAGTGTCGTTTTTACTTCTTGGATTGAATTTAGCGTTGACATTATGTGGGCATTCTGGGTGTCAGCCCCGACACGGGCAACGCACATTTTTGCCTGGCCAGCCAGGACAGTCGTGCCACCAAAAACACTGTGTGCATCTGTATAATCATCGGCTGTTATCGGGGCAGAACGATTGTATTTATAATCTGGGGTGACTGGTGTTTTTTCAGATGGGTCGCTTTCACCGTTCAAGATTGCGTTGTTTACCGATACAGAACCATCGATAATATATCCATCTGCACAAACGGTTTCACCTGCGTGCAAGATAACAACATCACCAACAACAACATCTGTGCTGTTTATGTGCTGAATAGTGCCTTCACGAATAACATCAGCGTATGACAGCGATGATTTTATACGCAGTTCTTCGGCACTGCGTTGACCTTTTAACTTGGTGGCAACAGTTGTCGCAGCAACAACGAATAAAACGACACCTATACCGATTGCTTCATAAATACTGCCATATCCAAATGCGGACAAAGCGATAAACATACACATCATAACCAACAGAATGATGTTTAATTTATCTTGGAATACTTCCAGAAAGAATTGCCAAGCAGTTTTTAAGCGTGGTCGTGGCATTTCATTTGTGCCATATTTCTCACGACTGGCGATTACCTGGGCGGCGGTTAAACCATTACAATTCATATAAATCCCCTTTCTTTGTCAAGCAGGCGGATTATATAACAGGATAAAGTTTGTTCTCAACAAAAAAATCCCCCGTTTTGGGGGGATTTCTTATTTTATTGCGTGGTATGTCGTTGAACCAACCTGGACATTTAATGCACCTGTTGATTTTCCGGTTGCCAGACTGCCGTAACAGGTCGAGTTGCTGCCAACCTTGACATTTAATGCAGGTGTGGTGCGTGCAGATGTATATAATGGCACAGATACCCCACTTCCTGTTTTAAGATGTGTTATACCCGATGTGCAGAACTGCCCACACTGGTTATCATCTGTCTGGTTATAGCCACTGCTGCACTTCCATGAACAAGAGTTCGACGATGCAGAATTCGTGTATTCAGAATTCGCAGGTCCATTTGTGCAGGCGGTGCAAGTCGCTGTGCCGCCGGCACTGTATTGCCCTGTTGAACAGGCCGTGCAGGCAGGATTCGCTGTCTTGTTCCCAGACGCACCATGCTTTGCATTACAGTTTACATTGAATGTGCAGGCTGGATACGCACTGCCGTTATAATATTCCTTGGCATTTACAACAGTCGTTGTTCCGTTGTTGATAGTCTTGGCACTGCATGATACATAACAGTCCTTGTTGGTATCACGACCACTGTCAGAACCACTGTATCCTGATGGACATGTGTTGCGACTGCCCACACTGCCCTGACTTACTGTTTCATTGCCACTGCGATAATGTCCACTGCCAACGTCGCTGCATGTTGCATTTGCTTCGGCCACATATGTTCCACCAGAACACGTGATTTTGCAATCTGTTGCGGCATCGTGGTCAGTCTGGGTCGTTGTATTAGCTGTTGCATAGCCAGATACACAACTCTTTTTGTTTGAACCAGATGTTGAACCTTGGCTAACTGTATGTTTTGAACTATACCAACTGCCACTTGGGGTTGAACACGCAGAACCCGCAGATGCCACAACCTGACCTGCTGAACATGATGTAGAACAATCTGTTGAGTTATCATGATCTGTCTGGGTCGTTGTATCAGGTGTTGCATAGCCACTGTTACAACTTTTCTTGTTTGAACCAGATGTCGAACCTGCAGATACTGTGTGTGATGAACTATACCAACTGCCACTTGGGGTTGAGCATGTAGCATCATTGCTGGCAACCACCTTACCTGCTGCACAAGTTATTGTGCAATCTGCCTTGGCATCGTGGTTTGAGGCGGTTGTTGTATCAGGTGTTGCATAACTTGATGGACATGCACTTACCTTGCTTAGCCCCTTGGATGTGCTGCCATAGGTCACATAGTGTTCACCGGTATACCAACTTGCACCATACGTAGTGTTCGATGGCGTAGAACATGCTGCATTTGCACTGGCGACCTGAGTTCCAGCAGAACATTTCGCCTGACAACCACCCTGTGCACTGGCTGCCGCACCCGACTGATAATTATTTGGGCATGTGCTGCAAGTCGCTGTGCCGCCGGCACTGTATTGCCCTGTTGAACAGGCCGTGCAGGCAGGATTCGCTGTCTTGTTGCCAGACGCACCATGCTTTGCATTACAGTTTACATTGAATGTGCAGGCAGGATATGCACTGCCGTTGTAGTATTCCTTGGCATTTACAACAGTCGTTGTTCCGTTGTTAATTGTCTTGGCACTGCACGAGATATAGCAGTTTGATGCACTGGTGCGGGCACCATCAGATCCCGATGCCGTCGCAGGACAGGTCGAACAACTATTTGCTGCGGTTCCTGTTGCCGCCGGGTGATATGTTCCCGCCGCACACTGTGACCAGATTGCATATAAATTCACCGTCCCGCCCTGGGTCGTAGTCATATTTGAACCACTGGTTGCCGCCGTGCCAGTCGCCGTCGTTGCCCAACCCGTCAATTTATAACCACCGGCATATAATGACGTAGATGTTATCGAACTAAACGAACAGGTCGAACCATACGTGCAATTCGTATTGCCTGGTGCACTGGAACACGTCGCACCACTGGGGCAGTTCATATTATACGCCAGTTTATATGTGCTTCGTGTGCAAGCCCCTGTAATAACATTACCCGAGCCCTCCCATGTGGAATTACAATCATACCACGCATACGCAGACGTAGTGGTGTTCAGACCAATATTTGCAAACACAGAATTTGTGCTAATTTTACCATTTGCGTCAATCAACTGGTAATCATCCCAATCTGGGTCGCTCCCCAAAGTGAAACCACACGTACCTTCAAGCATACACCTAGGATATATATATGCACCCAAATATGTCGCATTAGTCTTTGTTGGCTTTGTCACACTGGTTATCACCGTCGAACAGGTATCATCGCTATAAAACGTTGTAGAATCCGGGAATTTAAATATCGCCTGTGTTCCACCCGTGCCACCATAGCCACCCGTATCTAAACTTATCTGGATACATGCAGGATAACATACCGTTGCAACGGTTGCAACACCTGCCGAACCAGTCACCGTACCTTCAGCAACATACCCTGTATTTGGTTTTCTGGTTGCCCCCTCTGTCTCATCATAACCCCTCAAACAACTATAATCACACGTCACTTTGTTACTGGAAACCGTCGGCGTTGCGGTGCTAACCCCTGTGCCCTTGGTGCAGGTTGCAGTGCCCCAGTTCGCTGTAATTGTTTTTGCAGCATTACACGTCACCGGCGATGTGGTATTCCAACCGGTAAATACCGCACCAGACTTGGTCATATTGTTGGCACTGCTGCTGCCACTGGCCCAGGCCGGCAATGTAAATGTCGAACCATGATTACACGTAAATGTAACATTCGTTGTCCCTGTCTGGGTCGTGCCATTTACTGTCAAGGTCCCCGAACCACCATTCTTGCTGATGGTAATGGAATACGAACGAACCTTACATGCCGTTGATACCGTCGCTGTGCCAGCAGAACCAGACACATTAAATGTCGATGTTGTATCAGAGCCACCACTTTTACTATAGCCTGTTGAACAGGTAACCGCACAGGTCACGGCATTACCGCTGACCGATGCTGTCGCAGTGCTAACACCCGTGCCCTTACTACATGTTGCCTGGGACCACTGGGCATACAATGTTGTGTTTGCCGTAAAGGTTGTGTTCGCAGGCAAGGCACCAGCAGCTGTGATATGACGTGTACCACCACTGGTTGCAGTATAATAACCATTAAATACATAGCCACTGCGTGTTGGAACTGTCACAGACGTAATTGTTGTCCCACTACTGTTGGTCCATTTTGTATTATAAACTTCCTTGACAGTGCCAGAACCACCCGAACCATTATTGTCATTCAGTGTAATTGTATATGTATTTGCCGAATATGAACATGTATCGGTTATCCCCTTGTAATCACGTCCACTGTTTAGTGTGTACCCTGTCTTGGCAGGACACGTGGTGTAGCAGTTATTTTCACTGGTCGTTCCTGCATCAGAATTTGGATACGCAGATGGACAAGTTCCGCTACATGCAGACGTCGTCAGATTCGCAGACGAACCGAATGTCTTGGCAGGACATGCTGCCTTGTGTGTTCCACCTGTGCAATAATTACCAGCACCACAGTTTGAACATGATGTATTACCGTTTGCGGACGAACCGACATACCCGGCATTACAAGTCCATGGACATGATGACGACGTATTTGTTGTTGCACTGGTATAGTCAGAGTTATCTGGTTTATTTGAACACGCAGTTCTGGATGTTGAACCTTCGCCAGAATAATAGCCTTTGCCAACAGCCGTGCAATCTGTATTAGATGTCGATTCCAAATAATATCCTGCTTTACATGATGTTATTTTTTTTGTATCACAGCCTGCATTGCTGTTACCTGAATAAACGGCACTACTTCCAGAACCACTGGTGTAATAACAATTCTGGGTTCCAGAACCATAGGTTGCAGTATAGGTCACGTTTTTATAACACTCATACACCGAATCGTGCAATGTGTCACCGTCCCAAGAATAATAACCCGTTGCACTGTTTGGACACGATGTGCAAGACGCCTGACCAGAACCGGAATACGCAGTCCCCGAACACAAACTGCGTCCCTGAACAGATCCATTATATGTCCACGTACCACCTGGGCAAGCATATCCTGCCTCGCAAGTAGAACAAGTGGCCCCATTTAGATACTTACCTGCTGCACATGTATATGAATTTACCGTCCACTTTGCACGTGCATTCCAGTATTCGGAAGTATTACCAAGATACGTAATATCACCCGAATACGAACCATTGCTGTCGATTATAGTTCTCCAATCATGAACACCATCCGACGCTGATGGACAATATGTATCAAATTCACACCAATCATATTCATATCCGGCAAATGTGTATCCTGTGCGTGTTGGTATTGCAACCTTGGATATTTCAGTCTTGCTAGAGTTTGTCAGCGTCATAGATGTTCCACCGGATACATATTTCAGATAGACTGTTCCGCTGCCCCCTGAACCACCATTATCATTCAGGATAATTCTTGTGTATTCACGTAACCACATAGCACTCATCGTGACGGTTCCACTGGTCACGATATTTTTAATATTCTGACCAATGCTATACGACCCGTTGTTATACGACCAGTTTCGCAGAACAAAACCAGATTTTGTCAGTCCACTTTGCCCTGGCAGGATACAATCCTGGTCATAAGTGCATGTTTTATCTGCAATGGAACCAGAGCCACCATTAGCATCAAATTTAATTGTAAATGTGTTCGCCGACCACGTTGCATACAATGTTACATTTGATGTTGGGTAGTATGAACCGGTTGAACCACTGGTTGCACTGCTGGATGTAGACCAGCCCTTGAATGTATAACCCGTGCGGGTTGGGGTGGGTAATGTGACAGAACCGTCGCTCCACCGTGCATACCAAGTCGAACCAGTTGATGTCTTGGCCGCTGTTATACCACTGCTGGTAATATAAGCATTTGTTGTATCAACCGCCGGTTCGCTAATATACTGTGTTCCACCGCTGTCCTTTGCAGAATAATAACCATTAAATGTGTATGTTGCCGTCGCAGATGTCGTAGATACCGAACCACCATTCGCATTATATGTGACCGTGTATTTACGTGACGGTATCGTTATCGGATTCGACGTTGTTGACATCGTTTTACTGCGTGTGCTATCCAAATACACATTCATACCATATACAGTATATAATGATGTTGGCGTACTGTTCGTTGTTGCACCATTGCCATTCAATGTAATCGTAAATTCACGTGGTTCACAAATCGTGCTGACTGATGCTATGCCCGCAGACCCCGATACATTAAATGATGGTGTTGTATCAGAACCACCGGCCTTGCTATATCCTGTTGAACAGGTCACCGCACACGTGACAGTGTTACTGCTAACCGATGCAGTCGCCGTCGACACCCCAGCCCCCTTACTACACGATGCCGTGGACCAATTGGCATTAATTATCTTGCCAGCATTACAGGTCACCAACGATGCTGTATCCCAGCCTGTAAATACACTGCTAGATTTTGTTATATTATTGGCTGTGCCACTGGCATTGCTCCACAATGGCAGGGTAAATGTTGTTCCGTGTGTGCACGTAAATGTGACACTGTCCGTACCAGTCGCCGTTGTGCCATTAACCGTCAATGTGCCAGACCCGCCGTTCTTGCTAACCGACACAGGATACGTGCGCTTGCCCGCACATCCCGTCAACGTTCCCGATGCAACACCCGCTGTTCCTGTGGCTGTAAATGATGTTGTGGAATCAGAACCACCCGACTTGCTATATCCCGTTGAACAGGTCACTGTATATTGACACTGATTACTGCTGTTGACCGTCGCTGAACCAATTGTGCTGTTGGCACCCGCCGTCCAGGCACACTGACTCCATTGGGCATGCAGTGTTGTGGCTGCTGTTGGTGTATATGATGCACCCGCCGCACCAACCTTGGTCCCGCCAGATGACTCAGTATACCATCCATTAAACACATAACCTGCACGGGTTGGCGTTGGCAATGTGACGGAACCGCCGGTCCACCGTGCATACCAGGTTTGGTTCGTTGTATATCCTTTACCTGCGGTCAAACCGGCACTGGTAATATAACCTGTGGTTTCAATATATTTTGTCCCACCACTGTCCTTTGCAGACCAAAATCCACTAAATGTCCGGGTTGCCGTCGCAGATAACATAGATACCGAACCACCATTCGCATTATATGTGACCGTATATGAACGACTTGGTTTCGTTATCGGATTCGCAGATGTCGTCATCGCCTTGGACCGTGAACTGTCCAAATACACATTTGTATTATATGTCGAATATATCGACGTCGTGCCATTACTGGTCGCCCCATTACCACTCAACGTAATTGTTGGTTTCACCAATGATTTACACGCATAGTAATTC
>JAZTYU010000008.1:0-111981 GCA_045637165.1 Candidatus Enterousia sp.
GCATTTTATCAAATCGAACACGTTCAACATTCAAGATTTTTCCACGCAACGGCAAAATTGCCTGGGTTTTACGGTCACGTCCCTGCTTTGCAGTTCCACCAGCCGAATCCCCCTCAACGATAAATAATTCACACTTTGCCGGGTCACGTTCTGAACAGCCTGCTAACTTTCCAGGCAATCCCCCCAATTCTGGCCCTGTCTTTTTACGAGACAATTCACGTGCCTTGCGTGCTGCCTCACGTGCGGTTGCCGCCTCTATAATCTTATCGACAATCGTTTTTGCGATTTGTGGATTTTCATCTAAAAATTCATACAGCAATTCCGACACAGTGCTTTCAACAATTGGTCGCACTTCACTTGACACCAACTTGTCTTTGGTCTGGGAACCAAATTTTGGGTCTGGGATTTTCACACTAACAATACTGGTCAATCCCTCACGGAAATCTTCCCCCGACAGGTTAATATCTTTCTTGGTCCCCTTTTCTGAAATATATTTATTGATTGCACGTGTTAAACCTGCACGAAACCCTGCAAGATGCGTTCCACCATCACGGTTTGGAATATTGTTTGTGAAACACAAAGATGTTTCTGTATATGCCGTTGTCCATTGCAAAACAATTTCGATATAGGTATCTTCGACCTGTTTTATCATTTGAATAGGGTCTTTATTCAACAATTCTTTGGACTTGTCCAAATAAGTTGCAAACCCCTTTAATCCATCAACGCTGTGAAATTCCCGTTCTTTCTTTTCACCACCTCTTAAATCTTCCAGGATAATTTTAACATTTGCGTTCAAATAAGACTGTTCACGCAACCAAGTTTCCATTGTATCGAAACTAAATTCTGTTCCTGTAAAGGTATCTGGCGATGGTTTGAAAGTGACCTCTGTTCCGTGTTCGATTCCAGATTTATTTTCACTAATTTTCAAATCGCATGTTGGAACACCGTCTGCGAATGCCATAAACGCTTCTTTATCGCCACGCCAAACTTTTACTTCCAGCCACGTTGACAAGGCATTTACCACCGAAACACCAACCCCGTGCAAACCGCCAGAAACCTTGTATGCACCGCTACCTTCGTTATCAAACTTACCACCGGCGTGCAGTTCACACATAATCAGTTCCAACGCACTGCGTCCAGTATCATGATTGATATCAAATGGCATACCACGACCATTATCACGGATTGTTGCACTGCCGTCTGCATTTAGTGAAACATAGACAGTATCAGCATAACCTGCCATTGCTTCGTCAATAGAATTATTGACCACCTCATAAATCATATGGTGCAGACCATTACCGCCTTCGCCAACGTCGCCGATATACATACCTGGACGTTTTTTAACTGCCTCTAACCCTTTCAGAACCTTAATCGAGTCGCCCGTATATTCATTATTCACAGCCATTTAACATTCCTTTCTTTTTTCTGTGTAAAACATAGCAATTTCTGCTATAATTAGCAAGGAAAAAGGGGATAAATATCGTGGCGAGCGAACCGAACAAAATTTTTACAAAATCCGATTACTTGACGACACTGCAAGCGTCCAAAGAATTGAACACAGACGAAGAAACAGCATACAAAGCATTAAAAACAATGTATCTTCGCCGTGCAACAATTGCGGTCCGAACAAAAAATTCTACTGTTATCCGTCCAATTGTAATCTGTGCAAAATTTTCACGCACTGGCAAGGGCGGAATTCTACCATATCGTGTTCGTTCTGATGCACTGCCTGAAATCGCCAAATATTTACAAGAACAAAAAAACCAAGGGTAAGTGATATGAAATTCAAACTGTTATATTTTGGGGACATTTTAATCAATCCTAAAAAGCGTGCACAACACATTGCGGACATTCGCATGCAGTTTCACCCACAATTAAAGAAATTGATTGAACACAGTCCTTGGAACAATCTAACCCAGTATATGGTTCCGAACCCAACCAAAAGTCCAATAACAACACGGCACGTTGGTGGCATTGACTGGAATCCAATTATTACACCTAATCTAAAACTGATTGCAGAACTAGACATTCAAATGTTGCATCCTGAAATTGTTGGCGTTCCACGTTCAGACATTGACAACCGTGTAAAGACAATTATGGACGGTCTTCGTTGTCCACAAAACGAACACGAAATAGGCTCAAACACGCCACGTGATATCGGTCCAATTTATACATTGCTGGACGATGACCACCTGATTACAAAACTATCCGTCAACACCAGCCACTTGCTTGATTCAAACATATTTGCAGAACACGAATTAAGCACACCAGATTCTGTATTTATGATGATTGACGTAAACGTCCGTGTTGCCGAAGGAACTTTGGAAAACCTGCCATTTATGGTATAAAGCCAAAAAGCAAATAAAACAAAAATCCCCTACTTGGGGATTTTTTAATATTAAATAACACATAACAAATAAAAAAAATCCCCCAAACGGGGGAATTTATTATTTAACCGTTGTTGTTGCATTACGGTTCCATTTCCAGACTTCTTCACCAGACCCCTGAACCAATGGACGTTCTTTACCATATGAAATCGTAGAGATACGTTTTGCATCGACACCGTCATTTACGATAACAGCTTTTGCTGCATTTGCACGACGTGCACCCAATGCCAAGTTGTATTCTGTTGAACCACGTTCGTCGCAATTACCTGCGATTTGGATTTTAACATCTTCGTGGTTTTTCATATACAATGCCTGACCCAACAAGTTATTTTTTGCATCTTCGGAAATTTCATAAGAATTGAACCCAAAGAATACACGTTGATCATTCAAGTCTGCTGGTTCAACAATTTTAGAAGAACCGCCACACGCTGCCAACAAGCCTGCAACGCCTGCCAACAAAGCAAAGTTTTTAATTTTCATGAAAATACTCCCTTGTATTTCTGTTGCTCGTGGTATATTCTACTATAAAAATATTGAATTATCAAGGGGCAAACAAAAAAAATGTCTTACAGTGATTTGGATTATCTTGAACTAGCCGGTGTTCGTTGGGAAATCAGCGACACCCCAATTACTGCACCCCGCACACCTGTTGATTCGCCAAATTCTGCCCCTGCCCGTCCAACGGCCGCAACCATTATCGCGGAAATCGGACGCAGTGCATCGGCTGTTGTTCCGCCAATTACCCCCGCAGCAACCGTATCTATTGAAACAGTGCGTTCAATGGCGGCCCGTCCATCTGATACTGCAACCTTGAAACGCATGATTGGTGAATTCAATCACCCATTACGTCCAACAGCCACGAATACTGTCCTGCCACACATTGGCAATGGCAAACTGCTGATTATTACTGACACCCCTGGCCCTGACGATGATTCAAGTGGCAATATCCTGTCTGGCACACCTGGTGAATTGATGGATAAAATGCTGGCCGCAATCGGACAAAGTCGTCAAACAACATCAATAATACCAATTGTATTTTGGCGAACACCTGGCGGTCGCACACCGACCCAATCAGAACTTGACCTTGCCCGCCCATTTGTTGACCGTGCAATTGAATTATTAAAACCAACTGTAATTTTAACACTTGGAACATTACCTGCCACCCAGATGTGCGGCATAAACCTGGCCAAGTCCCACGGCGTTGCAACAACTCTTGAAAATGGCACAACAATTGTTCCAATTTACCATCCAAATTATTTGATATTAAAGCCGACGGCCAAGCGTGATGTATGGACTGCCCTACAAAATGTTCAAAATATCTTGAAAAGTGCCGAATAATAGTTAATAATTTGGCATATTTAACAAAGGAGCCTACAATTAAACCTACTATGAACCGTGACAATCGTCGTGACGCAGGTCCACGTATGAACAATCGGATATTTGCAAAAGCCGTCCAGGTAATTAGTTCAGACGGCCAAAATCTGGGCATTATGCCAACATCCCAGGCCTTACAAATGGCATCTGATGCTGGTCTTGACCTGGTTGAAATCAATGCGAACAACGCCACCCCTATTGTAAAGATAATGGATTATGGCAAATTCAAATACGAACAAAAGAAACGTGCGTCCGAGGCTCGCAAGAATCAAAAAACCATTGAAATGAAAGAAGTTTGGGTAAAACCTTTTATCGAAGAAAACGACCTGAACATCAAAATGAAAAAGGTTTTTGAATTTTTATCATCAGGGAACAAGGTTAAAATTGCTGTTATGACCCGTGGTTCTAAAAAAGTTTTGGCCCGTGGCAAAGATGCAGTCCCTGAATTATTTGCCCGCATTTTGGAAATAATTGGCGACCGTGGAACACTGGAATCAAAATCAAAACCAGACGAACGAACCAAGTCAATTATAATTGCCCCGGCAAAATAAATAATCAAATCTAAAAAAATCCCCGTTTGGGGATTTTTATTATTTACAATTTCCATACACACATTCCCGATATGGATTTGGTGCACTAACTGTGGCAGGACCACCATCTTTTGCAGTTCTAACATTATTTGGGTGTGGACAGTCATAAACATTTGCAACCAAAACAAATGCACGTTCTGGACCAAATATCACCCATTCATTTGGTTTAGTCCGCTGACTTGTAATCCAATATGCATTACCCGTTCTTGCCTGGTCAACGATACGATTTTCCAGATATCTGCGTGCATCATCAGCATCATAAACTGAAACTTCTGATTCCAGTTTATACAAGAACGTGCACCCAATTGGTTCCGCTTCCAGTTGAACAAGATACTGACTGCCGTTTTCATTTTTTATCATACCACCACATGCTGCCAATGCACCAACAATCAACAACGCAAAAAATTTCTTCATAACGTCTGCCTTTTATTCTATTCAGCATCAATTATATCATAATTACCTGGATTACTAAATAACTTTTTCAAGACCAGATTATTCAACGCATGACTACCCTTGTATGATTCTAACTTTCCACAAACCATACCACCACTGGTAAACATATCACCAACCGCATCAACGATTTTATGTCTAATAAATTCATCAGGCCAAATCAGTTCATTCAATGTCCCGTCCCCTGCATCGTTCAAGGCAATAACATTATGTTCACTGGCACCACGTCCCATACCACGTTTTTTCAAATATTCCCATTCTGAATACTTACCAAAAGTTCTTGCCCGTGCAATATTTTGCACAAAATCTTCTGCTGTCTTTTCCGTGTCATCAAAAGAATAAGAATAAGATTGCTTTCCTATAATTTTTTCTGGATAAACTAACGTTGCGACAATATCCAAAGACTTGCCATCATTGGGACTAAGTTTTACAAACCCATTTGATTTACGACCTGCGATTGTATTGATAATCCACAATTTAAAGCGGACAATCAGGGGTAATTCTCGCAAAACTTCTTGTGCCTTTGCAACAACTTCTTTTTTCACAACTATACGCTTTCTGGCACCACCGGTAATACCTGCGGCACGAAAAGCCTTGATAAATTCGGCTGCACTTCCATCCAAAATTGGTGTTTCTGGGCCATTTATTTCAATAATCGCACTATCCACACCAACAATAAATAATGCCGCCATCAGGTGTTCCACTGTCTGAACATATGCCCCTGACATTTTACCAATGGTGGTATTACGCATCTTTGTTTCACCGACATTATTCCATGTTGCCGGAATCAATTCAGAATCTTTCAAATCCACCCTACGCCAAAAAATTCCAGGTTTATCAGACGGACGAATCAAAACATCGACCTTATCCCCAGAATGAATACCAACCCCTGAAATTTTCAATAAATTTTTCAAAGTGCTCATTTAACTTTCTCCTTTAACCAATCCCAAAAAGCATTATCGATAACAGTATCCAAACGTGCATATTTAATTTGGTCCTGTATTGGTGCCGGCAATCGAACCCAGTCTTTTTCAGTTGTAATCAGTTTTGCATTTTTCTTAGCCGCCAAATTTACTAACTTTTCCAAATCTTCATTTGTATATTGATAATGGTCCGCAAACGAACGAGTTGCTACAACATTTTTCAACGCATTAAAAAATTTCTTTGGATATCCAATTCCTGCGAACGCCACCAACTTTACATCTTCTGCGTATGGCGACACTGTCTGATTTTTTGCATAAAAGGCCGGCACACCATCCGGTAATTTAAAGTTCTTTTTTGCCTTTTTATTTTTTATGACAATAATTGCATCTGCTTTTTTTGCAAATCTTTTTGGCACACGCAATGGACCTGCTGGCAAGATAAATCCATTACCATACCCCAACGCCTCATCAAAGACTATAACAGAAACATCTTTTTTTATTGTTGGGTTTTGCAAACCATCGTCCATAACGATTGGCGATTTATCATCTTGCTTGTTTAACAAAATTATATTAGACCGCCTATCACCGACATGCACTGCCAACCCCGTTCGTGCCAGCATTGCAGCCTCGTCCCCGACATTACCATTTTCTTTACTTTTTTTATATCCTCGCATAACAACGGGACCACCAAAATAGTTTGCGATTGCCCTGACCACAGGCGTTTTTCCAACCCCACCTGCAAAAATATTACCGACACAAATAATTGGTCGCTGTGATTTTAACGGTCTAAATCCACGCAACCAGAACACAATTCGACTAAAAGCAAAATAAATCCACCCCATCGGCATCAACAACAATGCCACAGGATTTTTTTTCAAAAACCACCACGGAGTCTTCATTTTTTTCCTTTTTTCTTTGCAATCTTTTTTGCTTGTGCATCTTCTCTTTTTTTACGTTTATACTCAGATGCCGTCAAATCCTGTTCTATTTCTGGCAATCCAAATTCAGCATCTAACTCACGCATTTGTGCCACCATAAAGTCCTCTAAATCCTTGCGGATTTTTTCAAATTCTTCATCTGTTGCCTTGCGTGGAACAAATATAGGATTACCTATATTGCAAATAATTTTCGAGAACGGCAAACACACCAAATATTTATCCCATCTATCCTGAATCCATGCACGTGAAGTCGAATAGCAAACCGGAATAATTGGTGCCCCTGACATTTTTGCGAAATACAATGCCCCTTCTTGGACACGCAACGACGGTCCACCTGGACCATCTGGCGACATACAGATACCATGATTACCACGTGACAAGATACGCAATCCCTCACGCAGGACAGACACCCCGCCCTTATGTGAAGAACCATAAATTGCCCGTAATCCGAATAAATGCTGTAATTTTGCCATCATTCGTCCATCTTTGTGGCGACTTGCCACGGCATAAGCCCGCATCCCCCCCAAACAAATAATCGGGCTAAGCATCATCGACCGCCCATGCCAAAACACAAAAATTGCTGGTTTTCTACGATATTTATAAAAAGTTTCTATATTAGAAATCCGTTTTTTTGATGTAAAATAAGTAAACCACATTGGGATTGCCAAACAAACTGCAATAATCCATTGAAAGATTCCCAGTCCCAATACAGGTTCCCAAAACCTTTTCCAAACTTTTCTAAATGTCTTATTATGAATCACGATCAGTCCTTACTTTTAATACGACTGTCCAAATCTTAGCAACAAAAAATATATAATTCAAGGCACTTAGGAATTTCCTGGCAAAAAGCCCCATCAAATTTTTTTATTTGACTTTTGATGTGAATATAAGTATAATACAGTCGCTTTTTTACTTCATCGCGGGGTAGAGCAGCCCGGTAGCTCGTCAGGCTCATAACCTGAAGGTCAATGGTTCAAATCCATTCCCCGCAACCAGTTAAATAAACACACCCTTGTGGTGGATTTTTTTATTTATCAACATAAACAAAACTCTGTGGGGCAGCACGAACACCAAATTCTGACAGTGCTTTTGGCACATCAAACCGAACAACATTCCCCAACTGATACGCATACGCTATGCCACGCCCCGCAAAATAAGAATCAAAGAATTCCCGACTTATCCCGGCATTATTTTTGGTTAAAATCCACAATTGCTCTGGGCATTCAGATAAAACGCCAAGCACATCTGCGACTGCCACAACCCTGCACACAGGTCGTGTAGCATAGATATAAATTTTATCCACCTTTGCTTTTGGAATAAATTTTCTAAATTCAAATTTTTTATCCCCAGACAAAATTTTTTCAACAAATTCTGGCTTAATCGCCAACAAAATTGCCATTTGTTCCTCTTTCAAGATAAAAACAAAATTATTCGATATGACCTATTGTGCACTTATCCAAGAAAGCCAACGATTTCAACGTTAAAAGAAAATAATCACATTTTATAAATTCTAACAAAACTAGTTTCACTAGTTCCCGTTGAACCACTGCCACCATCCCCACCATTTACAACAAGTGTTGTTGATGTTCCAGAACCATTGATTGCACCACCACCGCCACCACCGCCATACGACACCGCCGTTTGACCACCACATGAAAAACTAACACTTTCGCCGCCCTTACCACCTATAACTGATGCATATTCTGTACATTTATAAGTTTTACAACTGGTCGCATTACCACCATCACCGCCACTTTCTGGTGTTCCGTCCGTTCCTGGGTCAATACTTACTGTAAAGTCTGGATATGATGACGCATTATTATATTGCCACGACACACCACCTTTATCACTTGGTGCCCCACCGCCGCCGCCACCAACACCATATGTATCTGTTTTATATATTCTAAATCCCCGATATCCATTTGCACCGCCAAGGCCTGATTTACCACCAAAACCATTACCAATCGCCACCGCAGTTGCACTATACAATCTGTTCACGGCACTATTGTTATATGAAATTGTGCATGTATTACCGGCCCCACCTTCGGCACGCCATACACGTTCCCCAACAACCAGCAAAGAATCAACCCCTGACGCACCACCACCAAAAGTCCCGTGTTTTGTTCCTGTTTTTTTCACAGCCCCCGGATTTCCATCACCGCCACGAAAGACATGAACATCTGTCGGTTCTGACAACGAAAACAACGCCGAAACAATTGATGTTTCTGACAAATCGACAAAGTCGGCACATTCATCATTTTTCAGCCCAACCCCACCACGCAGTTCCGCCCTATAACATCCTGGTTCTAATACTATCTTATTACAAACATTGACATCAGATTCATCATAGACCAATTCTTCACTGCCCGACATAACGCACGAACCTTGTGGCACTTCGTCCGCAGCCATATAAATATTACCACCTGGCCCGGTTATATACAGTGCATTGACTAAAATAAACACAGGAATAAACATTATGCTTTACTTTAACCTATTTTATAAATTTTTACAAAGCTTGTTTTACTTGTTCCTTTTGAACCACTGGCACCATCACCACCATTGACACAGTCCGTGTCACACCACTGCCCACTTGATTCACATCCCGACTGATAAAAGAAACACATTCCACCACCGCCGCCGCCACCATATGATGTAGCCACTGTCCCACCACACGAAAAGACAACATTTTCACCGCCCTTGCCACCATACCCATAATTACTGGTCAACGAATTTTCTTTTTTATTTCTAACTATTCCACCATCACCACCGGCACTTGCAGTTGCGTTACTACCACCTGCAATATAAGAATACGAAGAACTTGCCTTGCCTCCTGTTCCACCACCAACTTCATTTGAGCCACCACCACCTGCACCACAATAACCACGTGCTTGATATTTTATTGTCGAACCATTATTTATTGTTTTATCTGCTGAAACACCGCCACCACCGCCATAACAAACATCAAACAAGGCATATCCACCACCGTTCAATCCACTAACAGTTCCTGTGATACACTTTGAACCAACCGCCCCTGTTGCCCTGATTACACGTCCATCAACGATTACCAAAGAATCAACCCCTGACGCACCACCACCTGAAATTTGATGAGTATTTGCTCTTTTACTATCATTACCATCCCCACCACGAAATACATCAACCACTGTTTCCTGGTTTATTTTGAAAATACTTGAAACAATTTCACCATCGAACCGCTGGGTCCCGATTCCAGACTGACACGACGCTGGCTTACCCCCTGACCCACCACGCAGTTCCGCCCGATAAATCCCGGCATCCAAGCGAACAGAATTACAGGTATTTATAGAACTTTCTTCATACACCAGTGTTTCAGACCCGTCATAAATTCCACCTTCTACTGGGACCAAAGCGACATGAAAAACCTCGCCTGCGGCGTTTTTTATATGCATTGCAGGCGACGTCAACTGTTGCTGTTGTGCAACAATTTGAATATTATCAACATTTATAACAGGCATAGTCCCTCAAAACACCTATGATTATAATATAAAAAATTCAACACATTGGGCAAGTCTAAATAAACAAATTGCAAGAACCATAAAAAAAGTCTTAAACTATCATCAAACAACCACAGGTATATAATTATGAAGAAAATATTCTCAGGAATTTTGCTATTTATTTTCAGCACCTTGCCAGGACTTTCAAACGATTTCGCACCATACCTTGGGGCTGATATCGGACTAAATATTGCCCAATATACATCTGATTTTGGTCTGGACGAAACCTATTACAATGCGACAATCAATGCAGGGGCCAGAATTGGCAGCAATTTTGGAATAGAATTATTTTATACACACTCGCTACCCAACCAAGTTGATTATGTTTTATTATACGAAACACTAACCAACCAGGTTTATTATAACGCATTTGGATTTGATATTTTTGCATATTACAGCCTGCCATCAAACTTTGACTTTTTTACATCTTTTGGTATTGCGAACTATAAAACATATAACAAATTGACCTATACCACACCGTCCGACGAAACATCTGCCAAGACAGATTTTACCAACACAACAACCAGGTTTGGAATAGGCCTATTATACACATTTGCTGATGATAATTTATCTGGCCTTATTCAATATCAATATGCCCCGATAAATAATGAAATAATAAATACCATATCTGAATTTTCGATTGGCTTTCGATATCTCTTCTAAAAAAGAATCCCCGTTTCTGGGGATTCTTTTTTAATCAAAATCTTTTAATGCCTTTTTCAAACTATCCTTCCAGTGTGAAATTTTTATTCCAAAGACTTCTTTTATCTTATCTTTATCCAAGACACTATAAAACGGTCGCACTGCCCGTGTAGGATATTGATTTGATTTAATTGGATTTACAACACATTTAATTCCAGACAACTCCAAAATCTCGACGGCAAAGTCATACCACGAACAAACACCTTCATTAGTAAAATGATAAACACCTGAGTTTTCTGTTTTCATCTGTGGAATAATTTGCACGATTGCATCTGCCAAATCCGCTGCAAATGTGGGTGTTCCAATTTGGTCTGCAACAACATTGATAACATCTTTTTCATTACCTAATTTTCGCATAGTCTTTACGAAATTATTACCAAACGCCGAATACAACCACGCAGTTCTGATAACAACTGCACAATGTGAATTTTCCAAGACTGCGATTTCCCCTGCCAGCTTTGTTTTTCCATAAACAGACACAGGATTTGTTTTTTCATCTGTTTCATATGGTCTATGTGCTGTTCCATCAAAAACATAGTCTGTTGAAATATGTATAATTTTTGCCCCTGTCTTGGCCAGATTTCTTGGGCCATCAACATTTATTTTTGTTGCTAAATCCACCTCATCTTCGGCCTTGTCCACGGCGGTCCATGCAGCACAATTTATAATCAGTTCAATATTATTTTCTTTTACAAAATTCTGAACAGCTCTTTCATCTGTGATATCAAGTTTATCAACATCAGCACAAATTGCATCGGGCAATTTTTTTGATAATTCTTTACCCAACTGTCCATTACAGCCCGTTATCAGGAACATCTTTCAACCCTTTTGCTATTCTATCTTTATCCGAAGTTATAATTTTATCTGCTGGTATTTTCCAGTCAATTCCGATATCTTGGTCATCAAATCTGATACCGAATTCTGCCCCAGGGGCATAGAAATTATCACATTTGTATGCGAAAACGGCCTCGTCAGATAAAACAGAAAACCCATGTAAAAATCCACGTGGAATAAACAACTGCCTTTTATTTTCATCACTCAATTCCACAGCCACGTATTTACCAAAAGTTGGTGAATTTTTTCTGATATCAACTGCCACATCCAACACCCGTCCTGATAAAACCCGCACTAATTTAGCCTGGGCAAATTCCCCCAACTGACAGTGCAAACCACGCACCACCCCGAACGAAGACTTTGATTGATTATCTTGGACAAATTTATTAGGTATTCCATTTTTTTCAAATTCTGCCTCATTATAACTTTCAAAGAAATACCCACGTGCATCCACAAAAACCCGTGGTTCAACAATAACCACCCCATCAATTTCAGTTTTAATAAAGTTCATATTTTTTTCCCCTGCTTTCTAAAAAAAATTAAAAACACTTATCCAGTTCTGCCCCAGATTCCTTTTGGTCAATTTGTTTATTTCTGATTTCTTGGGCTGCCTTAATTTTTTGTTTCAGCAAAATAATTTCAGGATGCTTTTGAAATTCCATATTAAACAAATCAATAACCGCATCTACATCATCTTTTGATTTAACAAAGACGGGCATAATAGAATCTGCCGCAACAAACATAGACTGTTGTAAATCTGGTTTAAAATCATCAATCACCGATAAATAAGATTTAATATGTTTTTCTTCGTGTTTTAGCACAGCATTATAACTGCACGATTTTGGGACGTGTCGCATATCAATTTGAACTATAAATTCAGAATATCCAACCAGTGCCTCGACCGCTTTTAATCCAACACAAAAACCATTATCAACGGGATTTACATCTGCAACAAAATCATAATTATCAACCAATGTTGCCACAACATTACCGTGCCAAAAATCCATTGGTGTTTTTGGTTGAACGACAACTTTTTCCCAATCAGGCAAATTGACAAACACGGCTGGATTTTTTTTATACTTCATACAATCATTGGCCACGGCCTGCCCAGATACCAAGATTGAAAAAATCCAAACCAAACACTTTTGCATAATTAAATTACTCAGCCGCACCCTGCTTTTTCAGGTATTCATTTACAAAATTATTTCCATACATTTTATATAATTCTTCTGCCAACAGCACGGACGAACGGCCTGATTCAAACAATCGCAACAGATTACCCAAACCGCCCAACTCTGTATTCAAAATAACAGATTCCCCGTTCACAGGTCTTGACAGCAACACCGCCCTTTTCAAGTTTGGATATGCCTTACCCTGGATAAAAGCCATTTCCAATGGATTCAAATTCCAGTGTGCATAGTCATTTGCATCAGCGGCTGGATTTCTGAAAAACATCACAGTCTGGGCCTGACCACGCACCACATCGCCAATTCCCAGTTTATCCAGAACATTTGCACGTTGGAATGCCACCATATACGCCTGACGGTTTTTACGTCCTTCTTGTAAACCAGTGATAAAGTTATCACGGAACATTTTGTTTTCCAGCATAGGTGCAGTTTCGTCAATCATAATCAAGGACGGATTTCCCCCTGACACAGTAATATTATTGATTCTGTGCAAGATATAAGAAATAACTGCTGGCGACAAAACCTCGTCCTGTAAAATATCGGTAAAATCGAACGTGGTCAGTCTTGAATGCAAATCCAACGTATCAGACACTTCATTAAACATATCCCCATATTGCAGTGGGTCCACCCATTTTTTCAGTGCCGCCCTCATATTACCAGACGAAGAAAAACAACTTTCCCACAGATTTTTCAACATTCTGTCATTTTCGTTCAGATAATCAAAGTTCACCGAAACAGCCCGTGCAATTTCATCAGCTGACACTGCATCATTTTGTCCTGAAATAATTGCGAACCACCGCCGCAAGAACGCACGATTTGCGGCACTATCTGACATTTTCAACGGATTTAAGTGTGTAATAAAACTTTGTTCTGTGGCATTTTGTGCTTTTTCCTTGCCCTGCATAGTAATGTATTTTCCACCAGCAGCCAGTGTGAATATTTCCGCCCCTTTATTTCTATCAAAGAAAAACGCCTTTAACTTTGGATGTCTTAAACTTTGTGCAATCAGAAAAGAAAACAGCGTGGTTTTTCCCCCACCAGTTGGACCAATTGTTAACGTATGCCCCACCGCCGCCGGTTTATCAGACACATGAAATTGGAATTGATATGGTGTTCCCTGTGCAGTTGGGAAAACAACCAACGGTCCCGGCCCCCAATCTGAATTTTCAACCCCACGTGGCTGGGTTGACATCGGAATTGAAATTGCAGCAGCCTTTGACAGCAACTTGAAACTGCGTGGAAAAACATCAAATCCCGGAATCTGTGCGAACCACGAAACCTTAGACGCAAACGTTTCCACAACAGGCGAAATACCAAACGTTGCTGAAATCTTTTTAAATTCATCAACATACTTTTGCAAATCGCTTGGTGTTGCCCCGAACAGAACAAACAGCGGATAATAATTTACCAGGCTTTGATTTCCTGAAACATTTTCATCCATCACACTTTGTGCCTGTGAAATTTGTGTTTCTGTTGAATCCTTGTTTTCATCTGCGGTTGAACGACGTTGACGAATGGTCGCTTCTACATCTGCGGCCCCCATAATATGAAAGCCGTTCATACAAATCATTTCTGTTTGAATAGTAGATATTGTATCAAAGAATTCTTCGTCCAGATAATCAGGCGAAATCTTAAAAGACAAGCAGGCTGCAAACGATTGATTTGTCCCACTGATATACCTAATTAAACCATCATTTAAAAATTCAACATCATCAACGGTTGTTAAATTTGCAATATTGTTATCTGCCCGTTTTGGTCTTGGCTTTGATATAGGCGACAAAATCCGCCCCAAAAAACACGCCATATTATCAGGTGCATTATTTTTCAACAATTTTGGTCGATATGCGGCCAATATTGATTCAATATAATTACCATATTGATTTAGTTTTGCCCGTGCATCACTGCCACTGACCGACAGAACAACATAGTAATTATTCAAAAATATTTTTAACCCCTGTCCCCGCCACTTATTATAAATGCGTTGTAAAGTCGGCTGGTCAAATTCATAGTTTGTCGTTTCATCTGCGGCATCACGCACCATATAGAAACGCAAAACAACATTTGGGTCCCTAATTTGGTTAAACAACTGGGCCCTTAAATCCAAGAATTTTTCTTTTGTTGCATTATCCTGCATACTTGTCTGCACACCTGCGATTTTATAGACCCGCATTAAACTGCCATCTGTTAATTCCATAGAATTATCATTAAACACAGTTTTGAACGGCAAGTAATTTGCATATTTTGCATATCCAAACTTTGGGAACAGTTTTTTTGTTAAAAAAGGCATATAAATCAGCAATACAATAAACACAAACACCACAGCCAACGCCAGAACCACCAAAGTCATCTGAAAACCACTGCCTGCGAAATAGTTAAAAAAATCATTTAATTGACTGTTCATGCTGCTAACTTTCCTGGTATTTTCTTTTTTAACAATTGAATTTTTGCGGACACAATCTGTCCCAACTGCGGATCACGTTTTGAAAATATAGCGATAATAGAATGAACGACAATAACAGAAATCAAAAAGAACAATGGGTTTACGCTTTCTTTTCCGCCTGAAACAATTAAAACGATGACGAAAACCGCCATAAATAATAAAAACTGCACAACAAAGTTCAACACGGCCAGCGAATAAGGCACATAAAAAATATGTGCTGGATTTGCCAATGCTTTTAATACCTGCTGTTTCATTCTCTATCCGTCCTTGTTTACAATTATAACAATTTCAACAATTTTCAACAAGCAGAAAGTCCCCCCGTCCTAAAATTGTTAAAAGTGTTAAAAACGTCGATTTTTTCAACTGTTGATTATTTTGTTTAATTTTTAATTAATTTAGGACCAATACCGCACAAATCCTGGATTTTTTTGTTAAAAAACTGTTCAGAAAAAGTTAAAAACAGTTTTCAACAATTTCAACAGGCCCTACAACAACAACAATAAAATAATATTATTATTTGATTTTTCAAAAAATATGTTTATAATCGACCTGTAAAAAGGATAACGATATGAAATTTTTAAGTTCATTAAAGGCTTGGAAGAAACGTGGAAATGTAAAACAAATCCGTCGTGGAAAGCAAGTTATCTTAATCGACCCTGACAATCCAAAGTTCAAAGCAAAACAGGGCTTTAAGAAGAAATAAAAAATCGCCACTTGGCGGTTTTTTTTATACCTATAATAATTATTCAAAAGATAAGAACGCCTCTTTCAGAACTTCTTGGACTTCACATCCCGACAGCCCTGCCCCACGCAAGAATCGCATTTGAAAATCAGTTGGTTTATAAATACATGCACTATGGTCTGCTTGTTTTGGGATTGATTTTATTTTCTGACCTGGGATAAAGTCAATTTTTGCCCCATCATCTGCCATTGCAACAAAAGCGACATCAGACTGGCAATCATCACAGTCTTTATCAATAACCGCAATACCAGATAATTTAGAAACTGAATTTTTACCGGACAAAATTTTATTTTTAATCAAAATGCCGGTATTTTTATATAAATGCCTTGCATTGCAATTATAATTTAGTTCGCTGGAATTGTCTATCAACACAGTTCCTGTAATTTTAGAATTTTCCCCGGCGTTTTTAATAAAAATGTTAAAAAAAGCCGGTGATTTTATTTTTACATTTACACTTAAAATTACATTTTGATTTTTTACACCGACTTCTATATCTAAATTATTTTCGCTGGCAATTTCCCCAACATAAATAAAATGGACAGGCAAATCGTAATTTTTATTTATTGGCCGATTTTCCAAGGTTGATAATTCAGGGCAATAAACCCCATCACGGAAAACGACAGTTTCCGCTGGAATTGTTTTTATGTTGAATTCGTTCCACATGTATGACATATTATCGACATTATAAAGGATTTTAAAATGGGATTCAATTGTGGAATCGTAGGCTTACCAAATGTTGGTAAATCTACATTATTTAATGCTTTAACGCAAAGTGCTGCGGCTGACGCCCAGAATTATCCATTTTGCACAATCGAACCTAACACTGGTCGTGTTGTTGTTCCGGATTCGACATTGCATGAACTTGCCCGTGTTGCAGGCTCGCAAAAGATATTACCGACCCAACTTGAAATTGTTGACATTGCGGGTCTTGTCCGTGGTGCTTCAACCGGCGAAGGGCTTGGGAATAAATTCTTGGGTAATATTTTATCAACAGACGCAATTATTCACGTTGTCCGTTGTTTTGAAAATGACGACATTGTTCACGTTCACGGTCAAATTGATCCATTAGGCGACATAGAAACGATTGAAACAGAATTGATGTTGGCAGACCTTGAAAGCATTGATAAACAAATAAAAAACCTTGAAAAAAAGGCACGTGGTCTGGACAAAGATGCAATAAAATTACTAGCGGACGCCCAGGCGATAAAGGCAAATTTGGAAAAATCCATACCGGCCCGCCTTGGCGATGTTGATTCCACGCCGTTTAATTTATTGACATCAAAGCCTGTTATTTATGTCTGCAATGTTGACGAAGCGTCTGCGGCGACTGGCAATAAATATTCAGATCTGGTTCGTGAAAAGTTTAGTGCAACAAATGATGTTTTGGTAATTTCATCAAAAATAGAAATGGAAATTTCACAAATTGTTGACCCAGACGAACGTAAAATGTTCCTAGATGACTTGGGTTTATCTGAATCTGGTCTGGACCAGGTTATAAAGACAGGTTATAAAACACTTGGCCTGCAAACCTATTACACTATTGGCCCCAAGGAAGCGCACGCCTGGACAATCACAACTGGAATGACTGCACCCCAGGCGGCTGGAAAAATTCACACAGATTTCGAGAAAGGTTTTATCCGTGCCGAAGTAATTTCTCCATCTGACTTTATTGCCCTTGGTGGCGAAGTTGCGGTCAAAGAAGCGGGCAAGATGCGTCTAGTTGGTCGTGATTATGTGATGCAACCCGGCGACATATGTCACTTCTTATTTAACACATAAAAATTCCCCCTATGGGGGATTTTTATTACTTTTTTTATATTGAAATTATTGTCATAAATGTTAAAATAAAAAATGCTTCGTAGCACAAGAACGAGGCGTGCATAAAATAATTTTATTTTTGGGGACGCCTACAATGCACATATAATTGCAAGAGGTTACGGCCTGTTTTCCAGAACCTGTTTTTCGGGTTCTTTTTTATTACATCAAAACATTGTTTCAACTTTCGCACCTGATATGAGCTTTAAAATAAAAATGTTAAAAAATCCCGGTCTTTTTGATAATTTTGTTCAAAAAAGCCGGGAAATTATTTTATAAAGAAATCAGCAATTTTAATTTTTCATTATATTTTTTTAAATCGTTATCAATCTGTGCAATTTCATCACGAATTTTAACATCACCTGTTTCCAGCAACCGATTTGTCAGTTCACGTTTTTTTGTATTTAGTTTTTCCAAATATCGTTGCAATTTTAACGATACAATAAATTTTTCTGCTGACACTAAATCCATATTTAAATCTGGTGCATCACCATCGAAATCGATTCCCAGTGTTCCCAAGAATTCCAAATATCTTTCTGCCAGTTCTGGGAAAGTATTCACAATATACAGCAAGGTCCTTTTTGTAATTGCATCAATATCAGGCAGTTTAATTTTTATTGGTTCTTTTACTTTTTTCCAACTTTGCCAGTTTTGAAATTTCCGCTTATCATATTCTTGTTTATAATGCTTTTTTAATTCATTATCGGCCAATTTTTCCAATTCTCCGTCCAAGAATTTTTCAGCCTGGGCCCGTCCGCCTGGCGTTGAAACGACAAAGTTATTATTTGCGATTTCCCACAAGAAATCAGTCAACCCAACCGCATCATCAATAATTTTACGCATTGCATCGACGCCACTATTTGCCAATATTTCATCAGGGTCTTTGCCACCTGAAACAAAGGCAAATTTAATATCAGACGTATCACGAACGAACGGCATAACAATACTGCATGCACGTGCAGCGGCCTTTTGTCCTGCCCCGTCGCCATCAAAACAAAAAGTAATATTTCGATTAGATTTACACAGCAACGCAATATGGTCTTCGGTCAGTGCTGTCCCAAGTGGTGCAACTGTTTCACCAAATCCATTACATTGCATTTTTATTGCGTCAATTTGTCCTTCGACAACGATGCTGCGGTTTGCACGATGAATTGCATCACGTGCAAAGTTCAATCCGAATACAGTTTTACGTTTATGAAAAATATCGGTATCAGTTGTATTCATATACTTTGGTTCACTTCCGTCCAGCGACCGTCCAGAAAAAGCAACAACTTTACCCTTGGCGTTAAACAAAGGGAACATCAATTTATCACGGAAAAAATCATACATACCATAATCACCACGCCGGCAAAGTCCTGCATCAATCAGGTATTTTGAATCTGCATATTTATTTGCGATGATATTATTTTTTGGTGCATATCCGATACGATATTTTTTTATCATATCATCTGTGAATCCACGTTTACGCACATATTCCAACGCAAACGCCCCATCAGGTGTGAATAATTTTTCAGAATATGTCTGTGCGGCTTTTTCGCAAATATCAAACAACGCTTCTTCACGTTGCACAACATTTTGTGGTCGTGGCTTATATTCAGGCATTTTCATCCCGGCCATATTGGCCAGTTCTTCGATTGCTTCCTTAAAGTCAATATTATTGACCTTCATTGTAAAAGAAATAATATCGCCGCTTTCGCCACAACCAAAACATTTACAAATACCCTTTTCTTCGTTGACACAGAAACTGGGTGTTTTTTCATTATGGAACGGACAGCAACCCCAATAATTTTGTCCTTTTTTTGTCAGTGGCACACGTCGTCCCACCACATCAACAATAGACAATCGTTGACGCAGTTCATCGGTAAAGTTTGAATAACTAAATTTACCTTGTTGTGCCATTACTTTTTGTTTGCCTTGTTATTTATCAGTTTAATTGCGGTTTCCAAATCAGGTTGTTCTTTAACAGAAACATTGACTCTATTTGATGATATATATGCACCATACCGCCCAGTTGGGTAAAAGAAAATCATTTTCTTAGTTTCTGGATTTTCGCCGATTTTAATTGGTTCTGCTTTTTTACCAGCATTTGCCAATAATTCACGTGCAGTTTCCAGTGTTATTGTTTCTGCACTCCATTGTTTTGCAGCGACATTTTTAGCCCCATCTGTGACATAAGGCCCAAATTTACCAACCCTAAATTCGATACCGTCACCCAGTTCAACAGCATCTGATTTAACGGCCTGTGCGGTTGATTCTGCGGCCTGTGCGACTGCGGCATCAATTTTACCCAGCTGTTTAGTATATTTACAATCCGGATATTTTTCGCATCCGATAAACGGTCCAAACTTAGACAATTTAATTCCCAGTTTTGCACCACATTCTGGACAAACGTCATTATCATCAGGGAACAGATGTTTATGCATAAACTGATTTATTTCATCGATTATATCTGCTGTTCTAATCCCCCGGGCCCCACCAATCATATCGTTAGTAGGTGTCCAGAAATTTTCCAACGCAGTAATTTTATCTTGTTTACCATTTGAAACATCGTCCAAAGTATCTTCGGTTTTTGCGGTAAAGTTCACATCAACCAAATCTGTAAAATATTTATTCAGATAAGATGCGATAACCCAACCGCCATTTGTAGGATGGAAACGTCGTTGTTTATCTTGTTCAACATACGCCCTATCAACAATTGTTGACATAATCGTTGCGTATGTAGAAGGACGGCCGATTCCCAGTTCTTCCAGTTTTTTAACAAGTGATGCTTCTGTATATCTTGGTGGTGCCTGTGTAAAGTGCTGTTCGGGGATAAATTCTGTGACAACAATTTTATCACCGACCTGCATATTTGGCAGTTTAGATTCTTTTTTATCGTCTTCGTCATCTTTATCTTCGGTATAAACCTTCATAAATCCATCAAAGGTTCGCACAGACCCAACAGCATGGAACACACCGACGTGATTATCTGTTTCTATATCAGCAGCAACAGAATCAAATTCTGCATTTTTCATTTGGCACGCAATAGTTCTTTTCCAAATCAAATCGTATAATTTTGCTTCATCGCCACCAAGATTTTTTGCAGGTGCATCAAAGTGTGTTGGTCGAATAGCTTCGTGTGCTTCCTGTGCATTTTTTGATTTTGTTGCATAAATATTTGGTGAACTTGGCACAAAGTTATCACCATATTCCCGTCCGATAAAGTTTCTGATTTCGCTAACTGCATCAGCGTTCAAATTTGTTGCGTCGGTTCGCATATATGTGATTAAACCTTGTTCATACAGGTGCTGTGCGGCACTCATTGTTCGTTTAGACGCAAAGAATAATTTTCGTGCTGCCTCCTGTTGTAGCGTAGATGTTGTAAACGGTGCTGCAGGTTTACGTTGTGTTTTTTTCTTTTCAATATTGATAACGCTTGCACTAACTTCTGGTGTTCCCAGTGCGTTCAAAATATTATCTATTTGTTCTTGATTTTCGATGGTCATTTTTTCAATTTTCTGACCATTGAATTTATTTAGCATTGCCTTGAACGCCACAGAATTTGCCGTGCAGGCCGATTCCAAACTCCAATATTCCACGGGCTTAAAGTTTTCAATTTCCTTTTCACGGTCAACGACCAACTTTACCGCCACAGACTGAACACGTCCTGCTGACTTTCCCAAATTTCTACGCCACAGCAACGGTGAAATACTAAAACCAATCAGATAATCCAATGCACGTCTGACCAGATATGCATCGACCAAGTTTTTATCTATTTCACGTGGTTCTTCGATTGCGGCCTGAACAGCTTTTTTTGTAATTTCATGAAAAGCAACCCGATAAACTTTTTTATCTTTAAGCAATCTTTTTGCTTTTAGTATATCCAGCAAGTGCCACGCAATGGCTTCTCCTTCACGGTCAGGGTCGCTTGCCAGATAAACGGCATCTGCTTTTTTTAATTCATCAGTAATTAACTTAATTTGTTTTTCTTTACCTGGCATAATCTGCCATTTCATTTTGAAATTATTTTCAGTGTCAACACTGCCGTTTTCAGGCACTAAATCACGGACATGACCAACCGATGCGATAACACGCCAACCGCTGCCTAAATATTTTTCAATAGTCTTTGCCTTGGACGGTGATTCCACAATCAGTAAATTCATTTCCCTAACTCCCCTTTGCCGATAATTGTTGGTCCTTGTGAATATATGCGTTTTGACATAAACCAAATCCGAACATCAGTGATAACAGACTGCTGCCCCCAAAAGACATCAGTGGCAACGGCACACCTACGGTTGGTAATAATCCCAAAACCATAGAAATATTTATAAAGTAATAAACAAAAAAGTTCAACATAAAACCAAAACAAATCAGTTGTCCAAATCTGTTGCGACATAATTTTGCACACCAAAACAGCACAATTACAATCCAGGTATAAATCATCAACAGGCTAAAGGCACCGATAAAGCCAAATTCTTCACCCAGCATAGTAAAAATAAAATCGGTCTGTTTTTCTGGCAAAAAAGATTGTTGTGATTGCGACCCTTTCATATACCCCTTTCCTGTCATACCACCACTGCCAAATGCAATTTTTGCCTGATGAATTTGATATCCTGCCCCTTGCAAATCGCTGTTTGGATTAAACAGTGTGATAATGCGTCCACGTTGATAATCGTGCAATCCACCAAACCAAATTGCGGGTGCTGCCATCAGGCCTAATATTGCTGCGATAATAAACCATTTTTTATTTGCACCAACGATATAGAACACACCAACTGTAATCATCCCTAGTGATAATGCAGTTCCTAAATCAGGCTGTGCCACAATCAAACCAAACGGCACCAGCAGCATCATCCCCGGCACCAGATAGTTTTTGAATTGTCCCAGTTCCACAGAATTAAACCATGCAAAATATCGTGCCAACGCCAACACTAATGCAATTTTAATCAGTTCTGATGGTTGAATATGAATAATCCCCAGATTTAACCAACGTTGTGCCCCCATACCTGTATGACCAACAAAAGTAACCAAAACAATCATAACAAGGGCGATTGCATAAATCAGATAAGCCGACTTTACCCAGGTTTTAATATTTGTAAATGCTGCGAAAAAGAATACCCCAAACCCCAGTATAATTTTCATCAATTGACTAAATGCAAAAGGTTTCCAATTACCACCACCTGCTGAATACAGCACAACGATTGATATCGTCAGCACCATACACATAGGCACAAACAAACCCCACGAAAAACGCCCCAGTTTTTCTGGCAGTGTCATCATATTTGCATTTGAAACACGTGTTTGTTTTGCCATTTGATTAAATTCCTTTTAACAGTTCCTTCATCAATGCTGCTGCACTGCGTGCCGCTGGTCCACTGGACCCCGAGTGTTCTGTAACAACACAAACTGCATACTTTGGATTATCTGTTGGTGCGTATCCAACAAACAGTCCATGATTTCGCATACTCCACTTTAATTGTTCATTGGTCAGAACGCCGTTCATACGTTCTTTTTTTGAAATACTACGCACCTGTGAAGTCCCGGTTTTACCCCCCATACGCTTGCCTTTGACATTGATTGCACTGCCACTGGCGGTTCCACCTTTTTTCAGAACTTGTTCCAGTCCGTTCATCACAAATTTGATATTTTTCTTTTGTAAACCCATTGTATCAAATTGTGGTTTTTTATCTGTTTTAATCAGTCGTGGCATAACCTTTTTATTAGAAGACGCACGTGCCATCATTACTGCCAACTGTAAACAGTTTGCCAAAATAAAACCCTGACCAATCCCAGAAATAACAGTATCCCCGTGCACCCATCGTGTTCCGACCTGTTTTTCTTTCCAATATCTATCTGGCATAACACCTGCCATTTCACGTGCGATAACATCGTCCATAAATTTTTCTGTAAATCCCAGACGAATTGCCATTTCTTTGATTGCATCAATTCCGATACGCAATGCCACCTGATAGAAATAAATATCGCACGAATGTTTTAATGCCCCTGCCAGGTCAACCCATCCATGTCCTTTTTCTTCCCAACAGTGATATCTGCGGTCGCCATAGTCCCAATGTCCTGGACAGAAAATTTTTTCACGTTCTGTTATTGCACCTGCCTCTAACGCTGCTAACGCAACAACTATTTTGAATGTTGACCCTGGTGGATACAGTCCTTCGACCGCTTTGTTCATAAAAGGCTTTGCAATATCATCACGCAGGTTTTGAATATATTCATCCCCGTCGTCTTCCCGGAACATATTTGGGTCAAAACTGGGGGTTGAAACCATTGCCAAAATATCGCCTGTTTCGATATCCAACGCCACGCCACAGCCTGAACGATGATTGGTCAATGCATCATAAAGAACACGTTGTGCATTATCATTGATTGTTGTCTGAACATCATTTCCAACAATTGGCGGAATAAATTGCGATTTATCCTCGCCAGTGATACGACCGACTGCATTTGTAATCATCACGGTCTGACCGGCATCACCCTTCATATTGTCGTTATAAATTTTTTCCAGTCCTGTGATTCCAGTGGTTAAAAATGGTGCATTTGGCACAGGATTTTTAGGCTCGCCCACATAACCAAATATTTGTGCCCCAGCAGGTCCCAGTTCATAGATGCGTGCATATCCGCTTTCTACGTGCAACCCAGGCAAATTTTTTGCCTGTAATTTTGCCAACTTTCCCCAGTCTGTATTTTCGCTAACCAAGACAGGTTGAAACTTTAATTGTTTTTTTATTTTCTGTCTGATTTTATCGACTTTCTTTTGTTTCAGATTCAAATCGTTTTGGACAACTGCAATCAGTTCATCGATATCAATGGCTTCTTCTGGGATAATATAAATTCTGTAAATTGGTGCATCACGTGAAATAGGTATTCCGTTTCTGGACAGTATTTTACCACGTTCTGGCATATCAATTTGAATACGGAACGAATTATTTTCGCTTTTCTTTTTATAGTCCTGATAACTAAACAGTTGCATTTGCAGCATACGCAAAACCAACGCAGACGTCAAAACAGCCCCTGCGGTTAAAAATAAAGCACTTCTACGGTCAAAGGTGCGTGAAACTTCTGTATCAATCATTTATGCACCTTTTTAATAAGCGTTGTAATTGGGATATACAACAACGTTGTCCAAATGAAAATCCATAAACCCCACAGCAGGTTTAAAAACGTAAAATTCATTAAAACCTGAACCAGGACAGCACAGCCAAAGAACACCATGAACGCCGCAATTGCATCTTTGTCCAGTCGTGTTAAATCAACCAAGGTTTGGAAACCGTTCAATGCACTGAACAAACAATATACAGCAATCCAAAAGCAAACAGTTTCAAAATTGTAATCCAAACACAAACACATCAATACAGAAAAAATTGTGAACCATCTAACCGGCTGAACAAACGAGCAAAAGAAAATAGGAATTATTGCCAATATCCCTGCTGGATTCCAAAAAGGTGCTGACAATCGCCACAAAGCCACCGTTATCAAAAACGGGAAAGAAATCTGTAAAAAGTTTATAATTTTACTTTTCATCTGTATTCATTTTGTGGTGTATCAAATTTCAGTATTAAAACCCGTGATAATTTATCGTGTGCAACAACATCAACATCAACGCTGTCAATCATTTCACCAATAATCAAACCTGCTGGCAAAACCCCTGAAATATTACTAGAAACCAGTTTTATTCCCTTGGACGGTTGAAATTCTGGGTCGCTAAAAAATCCCATTGTTGGATTTTTCGAACCATTTCCAGTCATAAAACCATAAACTTCGGACCCGACGACCCGAACAGCGATATTTGTATCTGCGTCTGTCAGCCCCCGCACCCGTGCAAAGTTTTCAGCCACATCAATCACGATACCTGCTAAACGCATATCTGTTGTTGCGACCGCCATACCACTTTCCAGTCCGTCACGAATACCACGATTTACAATAAAAGTATTATGCCCCAGGATGCTGTTATCGTGTATAACATCTGCGATAATTGTATCCCTTGGTTGTGCGTTTACGATATTTAATTCAGCGTTCAGTTTTTCGTTTTCTGCAATTGCGACATCGCATAAATTTTTATTTATTGTGGCGGCATCTAATTTTGCCCGCAATTCCTCATTTTCTGCCCGCAGGTTTGACAGTTCTGCGACATTATCGATTGTTCCACCGATAACCCGAACAGGCCATGTTATAATATCACCTACGACCTGTGCGACAGGCACGACGACATGTCCCAGTGCGTTCATTATTGCATAATCAGGTTTTGCAATCATAATATATATGAACAGCACGGGCAACACAGCTGCTGTTGCGACTGCCTTGGCCAGTGGGTATAATTTGGAAGTGATATTATTTTTTTTCATCGGGCTTTACTTTAATCCTAAAAAGTCAGATATTCAATAAAAACTTGATTTTTGAAATAAATATGGCACAATTGGCGTGGTCAAAGTGGCAGGCATTGCCACCAGACCAAGAATTATCTAGAAAATAAAAGGATATAAAATGCCAAAATTAAAGACAAAGTCGTACTTAAAGAAACGTGCGTCTATGACCGCAACCGGCAAAATCCGTGTTGCCCGCAACTCTCACAAGAAACTGTTGCGTAAAAAATCTGCCCGTGCGAACAAAGCGGGTGCAAAACCACAGTATCTGAATGAAAATATGGTTGGACAGGCAAAAATCCTGGCTCCATATGGGTTGAAATAAGCAAGGGGGTAACAGGTCATGGCAAGAGTAAAACGTGGAACAACCGTAAAACAAAAGCACAATAAAATATTGGCACGTGCCAAGGGTTATTTGGGTCGTCATCATTCGACATACCGTGCGGCCCGTGAAAAGACAGAAAAGGCAGGACAGTATGCATACCGTGATCGTCGCGTTAAAAAGCGTGAATTTCGTGGTTTGTGGATTGTTCGTATCAACGCCGCTGTCCGTGCGAATGGTATGACTTACAGCCAGTTTATGAACGGCTTGAAAAAGGCTGGTGTTGCTTTGGATCGTAAAGTATTGGCAGAAATGGCCTATGCTGGTGATGCAAACTTCACAAAATTGGTTGACACAGCGAAACGATTTATCAACGCCGGTGAAAAATAATACCTTGTCGGCGGGGTATCTGTTTTGTAATAATAAAGCCGTCGTTTGACGGCTTTTTAATTTTGATTGGGGTAAAGTTATGCACGAACAAATAAAGAACATAAATACACTAGAAGAATTACAATCGCTGTATTCTGCAACATTTGGAAAAAATGGCACGATGACAATGCGATTAAAAGAAATGAAGAATTTGGACAATGATGCCCGTGCGGCATTAAATCGTGAAAACACAGCGTTGCGTGAATTGTTCAAAACACGTCAAAGTGAAATTGAAAATGCGGTCTTGATGGCAGGACTGCAAAAGCAACGTCTGGATATGTCGTTAAATTCATTGCCTGAAAACACTGGGACAATTCACCCACTGACGCAAAGTCTGTCTGAAATCGCAGATATCTTAGAATCATTTGGTTATAAAATGTTTACCGGTCCAGAAATCGAAGACGACTGGCATAATTTTACAGCATTGAATACACCGTTGCATCACCCTGCCCGTGATATGCAGGATAGTTTCTTTTTGGAAAACGGAAATGTTTTACGCACCCAGACATCTGCGATACAAATTCGTGCAATGGAATCAGACGGTGTTCCAATCAAGATGTTTGGTGTTGGTTCAACATACCGCAAAGAATGGGACGCAACCCATGGCCCAATGTTTGGTCAAATCGAAGGTTTATATGTTGATAAAAATATAACTATGTCTGATTTGTTGGCAGATGTTCGTGCATTTTTATCACGCTTTTTTGGAATTGAAAATGTTGAATTGCGTATTCGACCATCATTTTTTCCTTTCACAGATCCGTCTATTGAAATTGATATGAAATGGCGTGGTGATAAATGGCTGGAATTGATGGGTGCAGGTATGGTTCACCCGAACGTGTTGCGTAATTGTGGCATTGACCCCGATGAATACCAAGGTTTTGCCTTTGGTTTTGGTTGGGACCGTCTTGCGATGTTGAAATACAATTTACCAGACTTGCGTGATTTGTATAACAATGACGTTCGTTGGTTAAAATCGGCTGGCTTTTAATACGGGGGTATAATTATGAAATGGACTTATGATTGGCTGACAGAATATTTAGAAACGACTGCATCTGCAAAAGATGTTGCTGACACGCTTACCCGTATTGGTCTGGAAATAGAAGACGTTCAATCTCCTGTTTCACCGATTGCTGCCCGCATTGTTGAATGCAAGGCTCACGAAAACAGCGACCACCTGCACGTTTTAATGGTTGATGATGGAACTGATACACTTCGTCAAGTTGTATGTGGTGCACCGAACGCCCGTGTTGGTTTGGTATCTGCCTTGGCGGTGCCTGGTTGTGTGATTGGCGGACACGAAATAACATCTGGCAAATTGCGTGGTGTTATATCAAATGGGATGATGTGTTCTGCACTGGAACTGGGAATTGGCGACGACCACAGTGGAATAATCGAATTACCATCTGATACAGAAATTGGTTCCGCTGTTCTGGAAACAAAAACAGTATTTGACGCAGGAATTACACCGAACAGACCTGATTATTTATCCGTTCGTGGTATTGCCCGTGATTTATCAGCGGCAGGTCTTGGGAAATATATTGCACCAACTGACAGTGAGTTTGAAATCATTTCTGGCAATCGTCGGGTTATTTTACAAACAGATAAATGTCGTGCTTATAAAATGATAGAAATCCACGATATAACTGTGAATCAAAGCGACAAGAAAATTTCATCACGTCTGGCTGCGATTGGAATCAATCCAAAGAACGCCCCTGTTGATGCGACTAATTATATCTGTTATGACATGGCACAACCGATGCATTGCTTTGACGCAGACGAAATCCACGGCGATATAGTTGTTCGTCAGGCGACCAGTGGCGAAAAATTCACAGACTTGTTTGGCAACGAACACCAATTACAAGAAACAGATATGGTAATTGCCGACAACGATGGAATCTTGGCACTGGCAGGTGTAATTGGCGGTGCACGTGGTGCAACAACAGAAAACACTAAAAACATAATTTTGGAATCGGCATATTTTGATTCAGTTTCTGTCCGCAAGACTGCAAAACGTCTGGGAATTTCCACGGACGCATCATACCGCTATGAACGTGGCATAGACCCAACAATAACAGGTCCTGCTGCAATGTATGCTGCCAAAATTATTATGTCATCTTGTGGTGGTAAAATTGTTGGCACATTTGCTGCTGGCGATGATTCTGCACCAAATAAACAAATAAAATATAATCCAAATTATTTTTATAAAAAGACAGGATTTGACATCGCCCAAGATATCCAGCGTGATATTCTGGTTACACTGGGGTATGGTGTTGATTATTCAAATTCATCACAATGGATTTTGACTGTCCCATCATTCCGTGTTGATGTTGAAATCCCTGAAACAGTTGTGGCAGATTTATTGCGTATTTACGGCTATGACAAGATTGCCCAGTCAACCAATCACACGCATGGCGAAGTCTGCCATCACGATAACCACGAAATGAACATCAAAAGATTATTGTCATCACGTGGATTGAATGAATGTCGTTCATTTGGATTTGGCAATATGTCAACAGAACAGTTATTGTCTGACAAACCAAATATTAAAATATCAAATCCGATTACTTCGGACTATGACACCATGCGAAATGGTTTGATGTTTGGCTTATTACAGGCGGTATCAAATAATGAAAAACGTGGATTTGCTGATTTGAATTTATTTGAATTGGGGACAGTATTTGATGGTGATGCACCAGGCCAGCAACATACATCTGTCTGCATTGTTCGCACAGGTGTCATTTCGCCAAAGCATTGGACAGGCCGTAATCGTGATGTAGATGTATATGATGTAAAATCAGACCTTATTGCATTATTACAAGGCCAGCGTTTTACAATCTCGACAGAGGACGCACCACATTGGGCACACCCATACCGCTATGCAGCGATTATGCAAGGTAAAAAGAAACTGGCTGAATTTGGCGAATTACACCCATCTGTTGCAAAACAGTTGCGTATAAAAACACGTGTTGTTATTGCAAACGTTGATGATATAAAGAATATCCCTGCAAAGCGTGGTGGCAAACAACCATCGTTGTCAGATTTTCAGCCAATCACCCGTGATTTTGCATTTATTGTTGAAGTTGACACGCCTGCTGAAAAGCTGACCAGTGTTGCCCGTTCTGTGGATTCACGAATAACAGACATTGTTGTTTTTGATGCATTTGACATGAAAGACGGCAATAAGTCGATAGCATTCACGATAACATACCAGCCAACAGAAAACGTATCGGAAAGTGATTTGCAAAAATTGCAAACATCGATAATAGAAACTGTTGAAAAAAAGTGTAATGCCCGAATTCGTGACAAATAAAAAATCCCCAAACGGGGATTTTTTTATTTCTGGTGCCGGTGATAGGACTTGAACCTACGACCCCCTCATTACGAATGAGATGCTCTACCAACTGAGCTACACCGGCGAACGAAGAAAACTATAATGTATTCTAAAAATAAATTCCAGTGTTTTTTATTTTGAAAAAAATATATATAAAAAAACCGGTGTTTACCGGTAATTTTTATGCTTTTAATTTTCGCATTACAACCATAATACCTGCCGGTGTCATACCTGGTATTCTTGACAAGTCTGCGACATTTTCTGGTCTTGTTGCATTTAACTTTTCGACCAGTTCATTGGTCAGTCCTGGCAAACCGTCATAGACAAAATTCAACGGTATTTTCATTTCTGCATCACGTTTATATGCAGCAATTTCACGTTCATTTCGTGCAATATATCCTGCATACATTTTGTCATTTTCTGCAACTATTTTTCCGACCTGATTCATTCTGGAATCGAATTCCGCACATGTCATCATACCGTATTCGCACGCCATAGTCCCCAGACGTTTTATCGCATTATCTGCCCGCAAGTGTAATCTGTATTCTGCACGTGATGTAAACATACGATATGGTTCATCGACCCCCAGGGTTGTGATATCATCAATCATTACACCAATCATTGCGTTTGTTCTGTCCAGTTCCAGATATTTTTTACCCAACGCAAAGGCGGCCGCATTTATCCCCGCAACCAAGCCCTGTGCAGCGGCTTCTTCATACCCAGATGTTCCATTGATTTGTCCAGCAAAGAACAATCCATTATAATCTTTGGATTGCAGTTTTGCATTTAATGCCCGTGCATCAATTGCATCATATTCGATTGCATATCCATATCGAATAATTTCAGCATTTTCCAGACCTGGAATTGTCCGAATCCATTTGTCTTGAACGTCTTTGCCAAAACTGGTCGAAATTCCATTAGGATAAATCAGTTCGCTGTTATAACCTTCTGGCTCTAAAAATACATGATGCGTTTTATGTTCTGGGAAACGCATAACCTTGTCTTCCAGGCTTGGGCAATAACGTGGACCAGTTCCAGTTATATCGCCGTTATACATTGGTGCATCAGAAATATTTTGACGAATAATATCATGTGTTTCTTCATTGGTATGTGTAATAAAGCAAACGTTTTCTTTATCTGTATTTCTGTAAGCTTTGTTTTTTACATCCAACGAAAACCAGTCGTGTGGATTATCCCCTGGTTGCACCTCGCAAATATCCAGGTTTATCGAAGACCGCAAAATTCGTGCAGGTGTTCCTGTTTTTAATCGCAGAATTTTAAATCCTAAACTTTGCAAGAACTGTGATGTTTTTGAATCATTTTCTTGGTATGTCCCGTCATCTTGCAATCGGCCTGATGGAATTTTTTCACCACCACGTGTAACCACGCCGCCCAAGAAAGTTCCTGTTGTAAACACGATTGCATTTGCAAAGTATTTATCGTTTATTGATTTTTCAATTGCGTTTATACTTTCAACTTTTTCGAAAATAACCCGAACACCACTTTCGTTCAGAATATCAACAATTGCATTGTGATACATATCCCTGTCAATTTGTGCACGCAACGCCTGGGTTGCAGGTCCATGTGTTGCATTTAATGTTCGCCAGTGAATACCTGCCCTGTCTGCGGCCCGTGGCATTACACCACCAAAGACATCTATTTCTGCAATCATCTGTGATTTGCCGGGTCCCCCAATACTAGGGTTGCATGACAACGCCCCCAAATCTGAATCTGCCAGCGTAATCAGTGCAACATTTGCACCATAATGCTTGGCTGCAACAGCAGCCTCGACCCCGGCATGTCCACCACCAATAACGATAACATCAAAGTGTTCTGATTTTTGCACCATTAAAAACGTCCCATACCGCCATTTACATGTAAAGTCTGACCATTGATATATGCGGCCTCATCAGATGCCAAGAACACACATGCATTTGCAATATCTTCTGGTTCGCCAAATCGTCCTGCTGGGATTTGTGCCAGATAATTTTTCTTTAATTCTTCTGGCAGAACATCAGTCATAGGTGTTTTGATAAATCCAGGTGCGATTGCATTTGCTGTGATACCACGTGATGCAACCTCAGCTGCAATTGATTTTGTCATTGCAATCATACCACCTTTTGATGCGGCATAATTTGCCTGACCTGGTCCACCGATTGTTCCGATTATCGAAGCCATATTGATAATGCGTCCAAATCTGTTTTTCATCATAGGCATAATTGCAGCCCGACACATTTTGAAACAAGACCGCAAATTAGTATTGATAACATCATCGAATTGCTCATCTGTCATACGCATCAACAAAGTATCTTTTGTAATACCTGCGTTATTGACCAGAATATCGATTTTACCGGCCTTTTCGATTGTGTTCATAATCAATTCAACAGCACTGCCTTCTTGGGCCAAATCTGCTGGAATTTTGATAAATTCATCACCAAATTCAGCGTTCATTTTTGCGATATTTCGACCAGAAACAACGACCGTTGCCCCTGCTTCCTTCATTTTTTTTGCGATTGCGACCCCGATACCACCTGTGGCCCCGGTAATAAGTGCGACTTTTCCTGTTAAATCAAACATGATTATATCTCCAACTTTTTTGCGGTTATTTTATCTGTAATTCTTGAACACAAACCTGTCAAGACATTGCCAGGTCCAACTTCTATTTGTTCTGTGATACCTAAGTCTACCATGTTCAGCACGGATTCACGCCAACGAACACCACTTGTAATTTGATAAACTAAGGCTTCTTTGATTTCATTTATATCTGTCATTGGTTGACACGTTTTATTAGAAATCATCGGCACCGCCAGCGAATTAAATTGAACAGATTCCAATGCTGTCCGCATTTGTTCGGCGGCTGATTTCTGTGCACGGCAATGCACAGGCACAGACAATGCCAACGGCATTGCACGTTTTGCACCTGCATTTTTTGCGGCGGCAATTGTTTCTTCTACTACATCTTTTAGTCCTGAAATAACAACCTGACCTGGACAATTATCATTTGCCACATCGCAATTTGTTTTTGCACAAATTTCACGCACAGCATCAATATCCAGTCCCAGAATCACAGCGGTTAAACCATCACCAACCGGGACAGCATTTTGCATTGCATTACCACGGATACGCAATAATTTTGCAGCGTCCCCCACAGATAATGCACCTGCTGCACACAGGGCCGTATATTCGCCCAAACTATGTCCTGCAACATATTCAGGCAATGCCACCCCGCTTGCACGCAACATTGCGATACAAGTTGCCATAATTGCCGGCTGAACATTTGCTGTCAGCGTCAGTTCATCAGCAGGTCCATTAAAAATAATATCCGACAGTTTTTGATTTAACGCATCATCAACTTCATCAAAGACGGCACGTGCCGCTGCATTACTTTCATATAAATCTTTACCCATACCGACGCTTTGTGCACCTTGACCTGGGAAAACAAAAACAGATGCCATATAAAATCCTTTTGTTCAAGACCATTAAATTATAGTTTTCTAATTGAAAACTCGCAACCACAATAATTTTGCCGATAAAAATCAGATTCACGATTTATCTGAACACGCAGATTTTCATCCCATTTAATTTTAAGATATTGAATATTATCGCAATTTTTTTCAGCGGCCATATCGACCTGAGTCTGACTTTTATGTCGTGAAATGCCCAACACACTTGCGATTGCGTTATAACCATTTTGTTGTGCGAATTCCACGGCCCTGCGGAAACGATATTCAAAGCAAACCGAACATCTTGCACCACGTTCAGGTTCGTTTTCCAGACCACTAACAGCCTGTCGCCAGGCATCGTGGTCGTATTCAAGAACTGCATATTTCACGCCAACACTTTCACAGTATTTTATCTGCTCGTTCATACGTTTTGTGTATTCAGATTCTGGAAAGATATTAGGGTTAAAGAATAAAACAATAAAATCATCAATATTATCAACAGCGTTTTGGGTCAGTTGTCTAATTGCCCCTGCTGAACACGGTGCACAACAAGACAACAAAACCAAACGCAATTTATTATCGGACATTTTGCAACATTTTTACCAAGATTTCTGGCATTTTACCAGTCGTTGCTGGATAAACCTGATTCATATCTTTGTTTACAACGATATCGTTATTGTCCAGTTCATGCCATAAAACAGTTATAGAAACTGGGATTGGGCGTGGTGCTGCCAAAGAGCCTGGCATTCTCAGACCGATGCTATGCTGTGTATGAGAACCAGTCTTGATTGCAGGAGCGTTCATATTTCTATCATTTATCGCTGGTGAAAATTTTGCACCTGGATTTGCACGTTTAATATTTTTTGCATTTGTGATTTCATCTGCGACCCACAAAGGCAAAGTTTCTGTTTCGATAACATGTGTTGTGAAATTAGTTTTCAAATCATAATTTTCAACAGTTCTGATAATTTCCATTTTATAAATATCTGGACGACTTGCATTTGCAGACAAAATCTTTTTCATATCATCAATGCTTTTGAAATCACCATTTGCCATAAATTTATTAGCATGCAAACGTAATGTCCAAACTTCACGTAATCCAATATTTTTTTTATCTAATTTATTTTCCATTTACTATTCCTTTTACTTTTTACCATACATTCCGCTTGGTATCATCGTGTTTTACGCATTATTCTGGATAATACCATTGGGATTTTACCCGTATTTTCCGGATAAATCTGTTTTAAATTTCTGTCTAAAACGACATCATTATCAGACAGAATATAAAGATAATCGCCACCAGGAATCAAAAGATTGGTTGGTGCTTGATTACTCTTTATAACATTCTTGCTTTGAATATACCGCTTACCTTTCATAATTACAACTTTTTTACCATTGGCAGTTTCGGTATATTCAATTTTATCTGCAATCCAGTATTGTTGAGTTAGTTGTTTTTGAATTGTTTCAAAAACATTTTTTTTGATTGTCTGCTTTTCTGTGGTTTTTACCAGTTCTATTTTATATGCACCTGAAAAGCGTTCCAAATAATCCGCAACATCACACACGTTTCTAACAATACCTGTTACGATATGCTCTGCTGTATAAACGTTTATCCTGCAACCACCTTTTGCATCATCTGTAAAATCACGAAACAAAGCATACTTACTTAAATCGATTTGACCAGACATCAAAAACACCTTTAACTTAACTTATATTCCGCACCGATTTCCGCATCCGTCCCCAGTTCGATGATTTTATCACCATCACTGCCCTGTCCAACTTCGGCTGGGCTGCACATCATACCAAAAGATTCCACACCTGCAACAGTTCTTTGTGCCATTGGCTTTTTTGCACCCGGCAATTTACATCCCACAGGTGCCAAAACCCCACGCAGACCAACATAAACATTTGGTGCACCGCAAACAATTTGAACATTTTCACTTCCGTTATTCACAGTTAAAATATGCAAATCATCACGTGTTGGGTGATTTTCAACTGCAACAATTTCTGCGACGATTGGCTTTGGTGTGTTATCTGGCTGTTTTACAGTGTATTTTTCTGTCATTTGTGCAATTTTTTCATCGTCAATACGACTAAACAGATTTTCAGGCACAACAAATTCCGCCCCGTTGCCAATACGAGATTCAAATTTAATTGGCCAAGACAAATCATGCTTATTTGCAAAAATATTCTGCATTTTTTCTGCTGCCCCTGGGATAACAGGTGCAGACACACGTGCAAACAAATCAATCAACTGGAAACATTGATTCAAAACCTTGCCTGCTGCGTCCATATCGCCATTTTTAACCAATGCCCATGGTTCATATTTGGTCATGTATTCATTAGCAATTGCATACAGACCACGCAACGCTGCGATTGATGCACGGAATTCACATGCATTCAACGCACTTGTCAGTTCTGACAATTTTTCATTGATTTGTGATTCCAATTCTGAATCGATTTCTCCTGCTGTCGGCACATTTGTTCCAAAGTTTTTAGCAGTCAATTTACAAACACGACTTACAAAGTTCCCCAACATACCGTTCAGGTCTTTGTTTACAATTTCTGCAAATCGATTGATTGTAAAGTCTGTATCGTCTGTTTCTGGTGCAGACGCAATAATTGCATACCGCCAGCAATCCGCATCAGCATCCATAATCGCATCGTTTAGGAAAATGCCATTTCCAGTAGATTTTGAAATTTTGGCCCCATTAAAGTTCAAGAAATTAAATGCCTTTAACGTATCAACAGTTTTCCAGTTGTCGTTCATTGCCAATTCTTGTGCTGGGAAAAAGATTGAATGGAACGAAACATTGTCTTTGCCCATAAATTGTGTATAGTGAACATCGTCGCCACCAAACCACCAGTCTGCCCAGTTCTCATTTGCTGCCTGTGAAATTGATACATACCCCCACGGTGCATCAAACCAAACATAAAAGACTTTATTTTCATATCCTGGCTTATTTACAGGAATACCCCATTTTAAATCACGTGTGATTGGGCTGTCCCGCAAACCTTCGTCCAGCCACTTGTTTGCGATTGCCAATGCGGTCTTGGGCCACCCTTTTCGTGAATCAATCCATTGACGCAACTTGTCCTGCATTTGACTTGTCTTGAAATACAGGTGTTTTGTTTCACGCATTTCAACGGGTGAATCTGTTGTAATTGCACTGTGTGGGTTTATCAACTGTTCTGGTTCCAGTGTTGCCCCGCACTTTCCACATTCATTACCGTATGCACCGTCAAAACCACATCGTGGGCATGTTCCGATAACAAATCTGTCGGCCAAGAACATTTCATCTTTGACCGAATATGGCTGCACAGACGTTTTTTCGACCAACATACCCTGTTCGTCCAGACGTGTAAATAATGACTGAATCAGTTCTGTGTGTTTTTGTGTATGTGTTCTGCCATAGATATCAAAAGACAAACCAAAGTTTTTAACGGCATCGACGTGTGCTGCACGATACTTATCGACATATTCTTCGACAGGCATATTTTCTTTCATTGCACCGATTTCACTGGCTGTGCCGTGTTCATCAGCCCCACAAACAAACAGAACATCACGGCCACACGCCCGACAAAAGCGTGCATAAACATCACTTGGCAACAAGCAGCCGACCAAATGTCCGATATGTAAATTATAGTTCACGTATGGTAATGCCGATGTAATCAAATACTTTTTTGCCATTATTTACCCTTTTATTTTACTGCGGAAATTATAAAGCATATTTTGAATAAATCAATAGTTATAAAAAACTTGAAAAAACAATCGTGTATAGTATGTTAGTAAGCATATAAAGTAATGGATTTAACATGCAGTCAAAAAAACAACTTGATAAGAACACATTGATATACCTTGTAAACGAAATAACCAAGAATCACGGCATCAAGAACACATCACCTGTAAAGTTAGGTCGCTTGATGTATTTGCTGTGGTTGGAATATGCGTCTTTGCAACCTGGTTTGACATTCCCAGTAAACTCGCCAATGGCGAATATGCGTTTTATAAATTATGAACGTGGTCCTGCCGAAGAGCTTAGTTCTGACAATTTTGACACAGTCTGTTCTGAAATTTTATCGGGCAAGATTCCAAATTTTTCCCAGACATCATTTCATTTAAAAGAAAAGCATAATCTGGAACAGGCCTTTACCACTGTTCGCAATATATATTCAATGCATCGTGCGACAGATTTGTGTAATTTCATTATGTATGAATTGCCAACCTGTCAGTTCAAGCCAAAGATTTGCGAATTGACATTTAATGACCAAGAATTTGTCCGTGAACTTCGCACATTTATCCGCAAGCGTGATAGATTAAAATAAAAACACCGGCAAACGCCGGTTTTTTAATCTGGTGGGTGGTATTGGACTCGAACCAACGACCTTTACGATGTCAACGTAACGCTCTAACCAACTGAGCTAACCACCCAAAACTTTACACTAACAGCTTTTATTCAGATTTGTAATATATTGGGCTTTTTTGGTGTTTGTATCTTTATTGCTATTTCCTGCTATGAAATACCCAAAGACGCTACAAAGCCTGCTCCAAAATTGCTCCAAATCAAATTCAATGAATCTGAACTTGCTGTACGCGTAGGCTATAATAGCAGAAAAAAGCAGTTTGTAAACATAAAAATGCAATTTTGCTTATCAAGGTTAGTTCTTACAAAAATAATTAGAAAATAACAAAGGCATAAAATAAACAAAGGAGAAAAATATGCCAAGAATGATAATCGGATATTATCCAGTAAAAGAAGTTATGGCCTTGGGGGCAAAATATTGGGAAGACATGGTATGTGTAGCGGAGTGCCTAAGGATGCCTGTAGACCCATCTGTCAAAAGAGTTATCGAAGATTTGAAACGTGGGAGAGAAATTACGTTAGGACAAGCGAATAAAATGTTCAAATTCAGAGAAACGACAGGATTGTGATTATTGCTTAAGCAATAAGCTTATCAAGGGCGCTTTATGGCGCTCTTGAGGTCATTGCGCATGAATTTGCAGTGTATGAAGAGGTATATAAAGAACTGACAGCGAGTTGTTTATATATCTTCGCGTTATGCATACATCTTATCAAGATGCGCATGATAGTGAAAAAACGCTTTTGGGTATTGTGTGGTTCATCCCGCGGTCTCAAAAACGTGTATCAATACCAAAATCTGGTAAGTATATTTTTATACCCAAAACAAAATGGAGAAAAAATGGAAAATCAAGAAGAAACAAAGATTGTAGAATGGCTAGAAAGTCTAGAATTTACTCATTCGATGTCTTTACAGTTACCATTTTGTATAAAAACACACAAGCTTGAAACAACAAAGACTTATATACGAAAATTTATGAAGGATTTTGAATTGGGGATTATTTATAAAAAGTACAATCAACAAAGAAACAATAAAATCAAAGATACAAATGACTGGCAAAGAAGACTCGTTGATTTTGTTGTGTTTTTTGAAAATCATGAAATTTATTATACACCATACCATTGTCATATATTGTTGAACGTGAAAAAGAAAAATGGTGTTTTGTATTCTGAAGAAGAAATTCACTTAGCTTTGGAATACGCTAAGGAAAAATTCGCCAAAATGTTATCAAAAAAAGAAGGTTCTGTAACAGCTGAAGAGATAAAAAAGTTATTGGTGAATTATGATATCAGACAGATAAACCCTTTGGATAGCATTTTTCATTATGATATCAAAGAATTTGTTCAATGTAATAAGATTACTTCTATTGATAGATTAGAAGATGCTGTTACTTTGTTAGGTGTAACTAGACGTAAAAGGCCTGCAAAAGAACGGAAAAATCCAGAAAAAGAAGAAGTTGTAAAACCAGTCAAGAAGCCATTCTGCAGTGTGTTTAGGTTGTTGAAAAAAGCACTATGCCCAACGAAGCTTCTGAATGGCGTAGTTGGGCAGATGTGCCAATTATCAATTAGGTATTTTGAGTTTATAACGGAAAGATTATATAAAACCTAGTGTTTACAACCAATGGCGATGTCCGTACTTGTCAATGCGTATTTGCTTTCCAAGAGAAGAAATTACCATGATTTCACCATTTTTGTGAAATGCCCCCAATGCTTTTGGAAATATTATATTCTTTCCGCCATTGCGTTTCACGATTAGATTATCGTCTTTCCATCTGTAATGTAAGTTGCTTTTTACTGCCATTGAACGTTCCTTTGGTTACGATTATTAGAACTTGCGCACTTTTATCAAAATTGATTGTTGATAATTTCAAGAAAAATATAGATACAGAAATTACTAATTCGTATACGGGTTTGTTCCTATGTCGTTTGTTTTTTGTTGTATAATATGATATAATGTACATGACACAGGTGACTGTGTTGGGGCGTCATAACCCAGAAACTTACAGTGTCCGCGGGGACAATAAATACCTCCAACTCAACTGGTTGGAGGGTTGCGAATATATTGAATAAGCACGCTATTTACTGTAAGTTATAGTTATGAACCTCCAACCGTCCGCTTTGTGACGGTTTCATTTTGGTTAGGAGGGATTGTGCGGTTCGGCTTTTTTATTTTTATGATTTTTCCTTTTATGGCATCGGCAAATGTCCTGCCACTGGATGATGCGTTGCGTGCCACATACACCGCATGCGTTGGTATTGATGATGAATTGAGTGACCTGAAAACAATGGCCGGGATAAATACTGCAATTACATCTGTTGGAACGGCAGCCGGTGTTGGGGCAACGGTCACAGGGCTTGTAAAAGCCAACAAGGATAAGCAGATTGAAATAAAACTAGAAAAACTGCGCGAAATTGAACAAAAAAATCCAAACCTACAATCCACAGATGCTGAATGGGATAATTTTGAATCCGGCCTGACAACAGAACTGGCCAATGCAAAAATAGAGGTTGAAAAATACCAGGCTGAAATTGAAAAACTGAATAAACAATCCAAAAAACTGGGTAATTGGCGTACGGGCCTGATGGCGGGCGCAACCGCAACCAATGTGGCCGGCGCAATTATTGCCGGCACGAATAAAGTAGATGGCGACCTGAAATCGCAAATAAACAATTGTATCGGCAGTGTCAAAACCCTGCGCAATTCCATTATGCAGGCACGTATAAATGGCGAAGACGTATCCGAGGCCGAGTCTATCGCATCCGCCTGTGGCGAATATGAATATGTCGATGTGTCCAAGATAAATAATCGCGCCAAAGGTGCAATGATTTCATCTACCGTTGGTGCCACAACCGGATTGGCTGGAACCATTACATCCGCCACCGCCAATTCAAACAAAATACGCGATGCCCAGGGTGATGCTGCACAACAGAAAGAAAAAAATCTGAATACTGCATCAAATGTGTTGGCGGGCGCAACCACTGTGGCAACGGCAACGGCAACTGTATTCAACGCTACACAGATATCCGCAATAAAAAAAGTAGCCGCAGTCGCCGAAAAATGTACGGGGGTATTGAAATGAAGAAAACCCTGATTGCATTTTTGTGTACATTTATTGCGCTGCCTGCAATGGCTGATAACTATATCAAATTCAAGGCATCCGCAATCGAAGATACGATAAATACAATGGTGCCGGAATCGCACCGCGCTTCCGCAGCAGACGAATACCAAAAACAGATGGATTCAACCACCGGTAAAATATCTGTTATGGGTATTTATAAAGTTTGTGCGGCCGCCGGGTTCAATATAAATAACACAAATGGATATAACGGTTGTCGCCTGTTTATAAATACAATCGCAGAAAAATCTGGTTTTGGCTTTGGTAGCGCAAACCAACAAAATTGCAAAACAAAATTCAATGGTATTTGGGCTTTATCCCCCGATGGAAAACAATATCAGTGCGTTGGCAAAGACGGCCATAAATTGGTATATCACGCATCATGTGACGGTGCGGGTGGCGATTGTATTCGGGATTTTTTATCCCTGCAAACCCAGGAACCAAATGCACGCGAATTTATACAGGCATACGGACAACAAAAGAACTTACAATTTACATGTTGGTATACTTATGACAGTCGTCGTGACATAACCAGTCCTCTGGGACAAGATTATATAAAATGCAGTGTGGGTGGCAAGGCATACGAATTTGAATTTGACGATTTGATTCAGGACCCAGGTAAAACCGCGGTTGAATCTGAAAATACGGCCCTGTGTGAAATGTTTGGTGGTAAAATTGTAAAACATCCAGACAGCAGTATTGAAAAACAATGGCAATCGTGCGAAGTATCAAGGGAAATTTGCAATGGCCCACTACATAATTTGGCAATCAAAATCGGGCACAATGTAATGTACCAGGGATACTGCCGCCTGTCACGCACAGTAAAAGAAACATCGGTCGTTGGTCTAAAAACATTGCCGGGCGTAGACAGTCGTGTGTTTTATAACACCGGTGCCCAAATGCGTGCCGGCATGGCAAAATCACAAACCGAAGAATATCTGCGCACAAAATTCCCAAATGAAACATATATAAACTGTGACCCAAATCCAAAAATATTGAATGCAGGTTTTGGAATTGACCGGGACTATGTCATGACTTGTACTGTTGGCAGTAAACAGGTTGATTTTATATTCCATGACCTGACCGAGGGGAATGATGCGCGTGCTGCAACCGGCATGGATGCAATGCAGTGTATAATCAGTGGTGGTACATTCAAGGGCGAATCCTGCCGTGGTCCAACCCAGGCAGAATGTAATGCCCTGGATGCTGCATTACGTGCCAAGGGCTCATCTGAGGGCGCAAAGTGGGATGACGATGTTCGGGCATGCATCATGGGCAATGCAATGAAGACCTATAAGCGCGATGTCACAACGGGATACATTGTTGGTGCCGTGGTTATTATTGGTGGAACAATCGCAGTCATTGGTACAGGTGGTGCAGCGGCCCCTGCAATCATTGGTGGTGCAGAAATGCTGGTAACCGACCTGGCAATAAATTGGCTGATTGATGCGAACCACAGACGTTTGAGCAAGGGGGCCGCCACCCGTTTTGTGAATTTTGTTGAAGATGCAGATAAATGCACCACCGAGGCCTGTGCCCTGAAAGTATTACAATCACATTATGCAACGTTATCTGGCGTTATGAATGACTTGAACAAGGACGACCTGGCGGTGGTGGATACAACAATGGAACGGCTGTTCGGGCTGATACAGACAGAATTTGTGGCGTGTGGTAAAAACGATATGGGACAAACGGTCTATGCAAATCCGGCAGACTGCGCAATGCAACAATCGCATCTAAAATTGATGGATTATATTGACCCACTGTCTGAACCTGTTTTGATTATAGCAAGTATTGCATATAACCCAGGTTATGTAACAAACAAATTTATGAAACTCAAAAAAGTCAGCAAATTGGCAAAATTAGATGATGCGGCTGATGGTATAAATTATGATAAAAAACTACGGGCAGCATATCAACAGTATGCCCCAAAAAATCAATCTTTTGACGATTTCAAAAAGATGTTTGCAAATGAAGCAGAATTCGACAAGGCAGTTGCAGGTTGGAAAACGTTTGAACCAGGTAGTGTAAAAATGGGGGAGTATGGCTGGTCGCCAGAGGTTTATGTGTCTTCGCCTTATTCTACATATGACCCTGAACTTGCGAAACAAATGAGAACAATCGATGAAGAATATGCAGGCGATATCGCAGCATTGGATGAACAAATAAAACCATTGAGAAAACAAGCTAGGCAGCTTGAGAAAGCTAGAGAAGATGAGCTTTATAAACAAAAACGTTTGATAGAAGACAAGGCTAAGGAACGACTTGGACGAAGAGTTACTGATGATGATTGGAACCTAGAAGAGTTGAGCGACCTAAAACAACAATATACTGACATAGATGCTAAGTTATATGGTGCGCCAGATTATACTCCACAAGAAATAGAAGTTATGGATGAGCTTGCGCCATTAGAAAATATGCGTGAAGGCTATATTGTGGCCAGAGACCGAGAAAAAAGCAGACTTATAAATGCCTCTATTCCAAACGAAGTTGCGACTGCAGTGGCAGAAACAAGGCGTCAAGAATTGATTGATATAATCGCATCTGATGATGTTTTATTTGCACAGGTACAAGACTTTGAGAACCTTTCTGTTGCAGATAAACAATCTTTCTTGCAAAATGTTCATTCAAAATTAGATGATGTAACACATAATGTAGGTTGGGCTCCCAGAGTCAGTGTTTACGACGACCCAAAATCAAGTATAGTGGCGAATGCAGCAAGACAATACAACAATAGCCCTTTAGGTAGACAACTAAATGCAAATGAAGTTTTGAATACGATTGTTCATGAGCAAAGTCATTTAGTTGATGATGCTGCTGCCGATTTGGGGATGTTAGGTGCCCAAAAAGCAAACATAGATATACAAAAGGCAGATATGACGACTCAGTGGGAAACGTATTGGGATTGGAATACATTTGCCCCAACAGAAAAACGATACCTGCCTATAGAAACAGAAGAAGTGTATCGGGCTGTTCCTACAGAATACTCTTCGTATCAAGTTGGAAGTGTAAAAGAATCAGCGCCCACTCATCAAAACCTTGTTCAGCAAATCATTGAACGTCGTGCCGAGATGCAGTAAAAAAACAGACGAGATGATGAGTTATATATAGGTAAAAAATTACAAATTTGACTTTGAATTACATATATTAGACCGAAAAACTGTACACAGATTACATTTATTTCATTGAAAAAGTGTAGCGTTTGTACATTTATTCCCTTGAAAAAGTGTAAAGATTATGTTATTATGCCATCATACAACAGGATTATATCATGAAAAGATACGCTTTAGAAGCCTTGAAAAATTGGAAAAATAAACCCAACCGCAAGCCTATGGTATTGTGGGGTGCGCGTCAGGTGGGTAAAACTTGGTTGATGCAGGAATTTGGGGAAACAGAATTTGCCCAGACCATATACGCCAACTTTGATACAGAACCGGCGCTGTGCGATTATTTCCAAGGCAGTCTTGACCCACATCGTATCATCAAAGCATTAGAGGGGCATTTTGGCAAGGATATACTCCCAAATAACACCCTGATTATATTGGATGAATTACAAGAATGTCAGCGCGCCAAAGATGCACTGAAATACTTCGCCGAACAAGCACCAGAATATCATGTAATCGCAGCAGGCAGCTTCCTTGGTGTGTCTGAGGGTAAGTTCCCAGTGGGCAAGGTTGATAGCCTGACCGTATATCCAATGACATTCTATGAATTCTTAGAGGCAACTGGCAGGGAACGTTTGTTGAGCGTCATATTAGAGCGCGATGTAGAGCAGTTGGACACAATGAAAGCTCTGTTGTCTGATGTTCTGAAAACATATTTCTATGTTGGTGGGATGCCGGCGGTTGTGCGAACCTTTGTTGAATCCAATGGCGACTTGAAAGCGGTAAGAGAGGAACAAAAAGAAATACTGGCTGCATACCGTAACGACTTTTCTAAGCACATAAACAAAAGCGATATCCCAAAGGTTCGTATGCTGTGGGATTCAATTCCATATCACTTGGCACGCGAGAAGAAGAAGTTTATATACAAAGAAGTCAAATCAGGTGGTCGTGCAGCTGAATTTGAAAACGCACTAAACTGGTTGATAAATACAGGGTTAGTATACAAGGTTTCACGCACACTGACACCGCGCCTGCCCTTGCAGCGCGACCAAGAACGCGAAAGCTTCAAATTGTTCATGCATGATGTTGGTTTATTGTGTGCTCATTCCAATATAGATATATCTTCGTTCTATCTGCCCGAACCACGAATATTTGACGATTACGCGGGGGCAATCACTGAGCAATATGTATGCCAAGAATTGAAATCAACAACCGATACACCCTTGTTCTATTGGGGGCGCGACAGGGGTAATGCAGAGTTGGATTTTCTGATTCAATACAAGAGCAACATAGTACCAATCGAAGCCAAATCAGACATAAATACCAAGGCCAAATCATTGAAAGTATATATGGAAGAATACGACCCAAAGATAGCGGTCAAAACATCCCTGCGTATGTTTAGGTATGATGCGCCATTGCTATCCATTCCATTGTATATGTTGGAATCTATGTATGATATTCTTGAAGAGTTAGGGTTGTAAACAAACAGCATTCCGCAGAAACCTGCGGATTCTATATAGTTTGTAATCTTTATAAAGATTTTATAAATTCTTTCTTGACTTTTTATAAATTTGTTGTATGATATAAGTAAATCAAACATAAGGAATTAGTATGGCAGGATATAAAACAGCATTTGGCAACTGGGTTTCATCGCTTTGTATGCGCTATGGAATGTCTGTTGCGCGCTTGTCTGAAGAACTAGGTATATCAGCCGCGACAATGTCTTTGGTGATTTCTGGACAACAGTCTATACCGCCCTTTTTACGCGAAAACATAATCTCGACATTTCATTTGGGTAGCGTTGACGTAAAAGAACTGGATGCTGTTATACAAGAAGCCAAAACCGAGGCTGTTATTGTGGATAAAGATTTTGAGCAATATGTCATGGTTCAAACGCCAAATCATGCAAAATGGGCAAAGGAAATGATGGAACTGATGGCAAAAAAAGTGAACCATATGACCGAAGAAGAATGTGCAAAAATAAGAAAAAGTTTGATGTCTGTATCTGAAAAAACAGAAGAAGAACCTGCAACAACTTTCAAACGTATGCCCGAAGATATATTGGAAGCACAGATTTATAAACGCTATCCAAAAAGACCGGATGTGGCGCAAAGAATTATCGATTATATAAATGCTAACAAAGGATAAAAACAAAAATGGGATGAACAAGTTGGCGCTCGCTCATCCCAACAGAACCCTAAACAAGTTAGAATTACTGCCTCAAAAGTCATTTTAGCTTGTTTGGAATAAAAAGCAAGAAAAACAAAAAGGCGGCTAAAATGGCAACTAGGGAAAACATTACCCAAACACTGGTAAACAAAATCAATATCCATATCGAAAAAGGCGTGTCCAAAATAGATGATGTTTGGGACACAAAAACAAGTGGGTTCGGTATCCGTATTGGTAAAACCGGTGCGACTTACATTTACAAATACCGCAACAAATGCAACCGTTGTCAAACTAAAACGCTGGGCAAAACAAAAGAAATGTCGGTCAATGAGGCACGCGACTTGCTAGACGAATTCAAGCCAACAATCAAGTCAGATAGTCTGATAAAATCCAAAAAGAACAAAAATTTTACGGTAAAAGATTTATGCGAAAAATATCAAAACGAACACCAAGTCCGCGCCAGCACTAAAAAGGTAGATAAAAGTCGCATCACACGACATATCCTGCCCATTATAGGTGATATACGATTGTCAGATTTGACTACAGAAGATGTTTTGAAATTGCAGGCCGCGATTGCTACTGGCGACAAAAGAATTGTTATTGCAGGACATAAAAATCCAATCAACCCACATTCATACATCAAGGTTTCAGGTGGTACGGGATGTGCCAAGCGTGTTATGGAAATGTTGAATGCGATTTTGAATTTTGGCGAAGCACATGACCTTATTGAGAAAAATCCGATGAGTTCAAAAAAGTTTGAAAAAATCAATCACATCAAAAAATCTGTGGCATATCTTGATGAAGAATCTTTTGCACAACTTGGCTACGCAATACGAAAAGCTGAGCTATCAAAAACCAAAGCAAAAAGAGATACACAGGCTGCAAACATCATAAAACTATTGATGTTGACTGGGTGCAGAAAAAGCGAGCTGCTGGGGCTTACGTGGGATAGAGTGAATTTGCAACAACAGTATTTCAACTTCGCACAAACTAAGACCACTGATGGCGAACAAATAAGGGTTTTTGGTTCGGCTGCAAAACGATTGTTGGAAGAAATGCACAAGGCTAAAAGTTCTAAATATTTGTTCCCAAGCACTGATAAAAAAGGGCAGGAAACACACCGGCAAGATTGTGGAAAAGCACTAAAAACAATTTGCGCATCTGTTACCGGCCTGCAAGATAAAATACATCCGCACAGTTTACGCCACTCATTCGCAACACAGTGTAACGAATTAGACATGCCTGAAATACAAATTGGTGGCTTGTTGGGGCATAGCAACGGTAGTGTAACAGCGAATTACACGCACAACAGAATGAAAAAATTGATAGCAAAGGCCAATGTTGTGTCAGAAAGCATACAAAAACTACTGAGCGCCGGATATCAGAAAGCAGAAGCAGAAAATCAGAACTAAAGAGGCGTAATTATGAGCATTGCAACAGAGTATATTACAGAAAAAGACTTGTCGGTATACCTTACAAAGGAATGTGGTTTGCCGACCTCAAAAAAATTGTTAGAAAAATTGAGAGCACAGGGTAAAGCGCCGGCTTTCAGAAAGTGGGGACGGACAACAGTGTATGCACGCAATGATGTAGATGAGTGGGTTCGTACAAAGATGGGACACTTGTACAAATATACCATGTCAAATTACGCAAAATAAGCATCAAAATCAGCAAATTGCTCCAAAAATGCTCCAAAACACAAGAAAATACGACAAAATAAAAGGAATAAAAAATGAATGTATGCGGTAGAAATCTAGGAAAAATTCAAAAAACAAATAATCAAGGGAGAATAACGATGTCAACGTAACGCTCTAACCAACTGAGCTAACCACCCAAAACGACCCGATTATAACAGATAAATTTATAATTGCAAATAATATTTCGTATGGGATATAATACCGATTGTAATGGGGAACCCGTTATGCGAGATTAGAACTCTCGCCCAACAGTCGTCTGCGCAGACGTTAATTGCTCCAATCCGTTGGGTTGGAGGGTGGCTAATACATTGAATAACCACTGAGCATACTGTTGTGCAAAGTTCTAACCTCCAACCACCCTATTACGGTGGTTTTTTTATAAATTTTGGGGGCAATTATGCATATTATTGACCAAATCGAAGAATACAGACAAGTAAACCAAATCCCAGTTTTTCAAATTTGCAATACAATTGGCGTTTCGGAATCTGAATATTCAAATATGCTATCCCATCATATTTGTCCTACAATATTCAGTTTGATAATGTTTATAAATGCAACAAAAAATCCCCTAAAAAACATATAAAAAAGCCGGTAAAAACCGGCATTTTTATTCTTCGTTTTTTAGGAATTTTTCCAACCATTTATTGTCAAAATTTAACTGTTTTACATCTTTGTTTTTTAACAGTTTTTGTTGCAAAGGAATGGTTGTTTTAACGCCTTCTATAACAAATTCGTCCAACGCACGTGTTGCACGCATCAAGCATGCAGGTCTGTTTTGTGCATGAACAATCAATTTTGCAATCATTGAATCGTATGTTGGTGGAATTGTATAACCTGTATAAACAGCACTATCGACACGAACGCCCAAACCACCTGATGGTGCATACAGTGTAATTTTTCCAGGGTTTGGAATAAAAGTTTCAGGGTCTTCGGCATTTATGCGAAATTCGATTGCGTGTCCATTCGGGATAACATTTGATTGTGTGTATCCTAACTTTTCGCCTGCTGCGATACGAATTTGTTCACGAACTAAATCCACCCCATAAACCATTTCTGTCACAGGATGTTCCACCTGTAATCTGGTATTCATTTCCAAGAAATAGAATTTGCCATCTTCGAACATAAATTCAAAAGTTCCTGCATTGACATATCCCATTTTTTTTGCTGCTGTTTTGCAGATTTCAATCATATCATCACGTTGTTTTTGTGATAATATGGCGGCTGGGCATTCTTCCATAACCTTTTGGTTGCGTCTTTGCAGAGAACAATCACGTTCACCAAAGATAACGACATTTCCGTGCATGTCGCCCAATACCTGAAATTCTATATGACGTGGGTGGGTCAGTAATTTTTCCATATACAGCGTTCCGTCCCCAAAAGCCGACTGTGCCTCATTTTTAGTCAGTTGGAACGCTTCGCTCATTTCGTCTGAATTCATAACGGGGCGCATACCACGACCACCACCCCCAGCGGCTGCCTTTAACATAACGGGATAACCGATTTTTTCGGCCACATCCAACGCCATTTCTAATGAATCGACCGCCCCATCAGACCCTGGCACAACTGGCAAACCACATTCCACAGCGGTCTTTTTTGCATTTACCTTGTCGCCCATACGAATAATCATTTCTGGCGAAGGTCCAATCCAAATCATACCGTGCTGTTCAACTTTGTGTGCAAAGTCTGCCCGTTCAGACAAAAAACCATATCCTGGGTGAATTGCGTCTGCATTTGTCAGCAATGCTGCGGTTAAAATTGCAGACTCATTCAAATAAGATTCACGTGCTGGTGCAGGTCCGATACACACAGACTCGTCTGCCAACTGCACATGCATTGCGTCCTTGTCAGCGGTTGAATACACAGCGACTGTTCGAATACCCATATCCCGACAGGCACGAATAACACGCAGGGCAATTTCCCCACGGTTTGCGATTAAAACTTTTTTTATTTGTGACATCTTATTCGATAATGATAATAGGTTGGTCAAATTCAACTGCTGCACCATCTTTGGCCAAGATTTCTTTTACAACGCCGTCTTTGTCGGATTTGATTGGGTTAAATGTTTTCATTGCTTCAACTAATGCGACGGTATCGCCAGCCTTGACAGATGCACCGACACTAACAAATGGTTCTGCCCCTGGTTCTGGTGCCAGATACACAACACCAACCATTGGTGATTTCAGTGCATATCCGCTGATTTCTGTTTTTTCTGTTGAATCTGCTTTTGCAGGTTTTGCATCAGAATCTGTTGTTCCCGATGCGACTGCAACGGTCTTTTGTTTTGATAAATGAATATGCTTACGATACAAGCCAAACAAAAATTGGCGTTCTAAATCTAACTCTGTAATTCCCATATCGTCCATAATTTTTGACATAGACTCTACGGTTGCACGAAAAGACATTTTAATCCCTTTATTTATAGTTCACTGTCATGCACAATATGAAATTTTATCATATTCTGTCCCATTGTCAAGGCACGGGGTCATATCCGCACCCACCCCCTGGGCGACATCTGCAAATACGTTTGCACCCCAACCAAACGCCTTTGAATGCCCCGTATTTTATAATTGCCTGGCGTGTATATTCACTGCATGTTGGGACAAATCTGCACGTTGCCCTGCCCCCAAAAACTGGCGACAAAGCCATCTGATAAAATCGCACGACGCCCAACGCAATTCTTTGCAAAAAGGAAAAATTACTATTCATCAATTTTTTGTTTACGCAGGAAATGCAACGCTTTCTTCATTGCGACCCGCCCTGTTGTTCTGTCAGCGTTCAATATATCACGACGGACAATAAAAACATAATCCCAATCATCACGCATTAAACCTTCGTTAAAGGCAATCCAATCACGCAACAATCGTTTTGCCCGATTTCTGTCAACTGCGTGTTTAAAAGTTTTCTTTGTTGCAATCAATCCATACCGTGCATCACCTGGGTTTTTTGCTTTCTTAGCCCGCACCAGAAAGTATGCAGATTTTGCCACTGGATCGTTTTCACCCATTGCAAAGTCGGAATGATTTTTAATAGTATCTCTTATCATAATGCCCCTATCATAACACAATATATAATAAATCAAATAAATTTGTTGGGGTGTCTTGATTTTTCGGCTGGTGTGTTTTATAGTTGCAAAAAACGAAAATTGTGGGGAAATACTATGTATAATTGGTTGATGAAATTCTTTTCAGCAGATATGGCAATTGACCTGGGAACGGCGAACACATTGATTTACGTCAAAGGTCGTGGGATTGTATTGAATGAGCCATCTGTTGTTGCGGTTGCAGAAAACCGTCTGATGGGTCGCAAAGAAATCTTGGCCGTCGGGACCGAGGCAAAGCAAATGTTTGGTCGCACACCTGGCACGATTTCTGCTGTTCGTCCACTGCGTGATGGTGTTATTGCGGACTTCGAAGTTGCCGAAGAAATGATAAAATACTTTATCCGCAAGGTGCATCATAAATCACCATTGGCAGCACCATTGATTATTATTTGTGTTCCATCGTGTGCAACCCAGGTGGAACGCCGTGCTATCCAAGAAGCGGCCGATGCCGCCGGTGCCCGCAAGGTTTACATTGTCGAAGAATCAACAGCCGCTGCGATTGGTGCTGGTTTACCTGTGGAAAAGCCTGTTGGTTCAATGGTCTTGGACATTGGCGGTGGCACGACTGAGGTTGCAGTTATGTCATTGGGTGGCATTGTGTATTCAAATGCTGTCCGCACTGCTGGCGACCAGATGGACGTTGACATTATCGACTTTGTCCGCAAGAACAAGAATCTGTTGATTGGTGAAAATACTGCCGAAGAAATTAAAAAGCGTATTGGCACAGCGATTGCCCCAAAGGACAAGGCAAACGAACTGACAATGAAGATAAAAGGTCGTGATTTATTGTCTGGCACACCACGTGAAACAGTCATCACAGAAAGCCAGATTGCAGGTGCTTTGGCACAAACGGTCTCAAAAATCGTTGATACTGTCCGCCAGGCATTGGAATTGACCCCACCAGAATTGTCTGCTGACATTGCAGACCTTGGTATTGCGATGACAGGTGGCGGTTCATTGTTGCGTGGTTTAGATTCTGCAATTCGTGCTGCGACGGGGCTGCCGGCCTTTTTGGTTGATAATCCATTGGCGTGTGTTGCCTGTGGCAGTGGCAAGATGTTATCCAACCTGGACAAGAACAAACACGTTTTGCAAACTATGTATTAAAAAACAACAAAAAAACCGGCAAAAGCCGGTTTTTTTAATCGTATGGATTTTCTGATTTTTCGTATTCTATTATTATTGGCAAGTGTTCCCATTTTAGTGCCGTTGCCAACCCACGACGCAGATATCTGGTATAAGATTCTGGAATATCAGATGCCCCACCAACATTGATTGTAATCTTCATTGGATGACGACCTGTCTGGCGTGCAAACTTGATTTTCATTGGTCGTTTCAGTCGTGACAAAGGCGGTTGTCTGTCAGCGACCAGTTTTTCTACAATTCTGTTGATTAAACTGGTTGGTGCAGTTGCATTTGAAATATCCCACTGTTCATATATACGACGGAACATATTTTGAACGCCTGTTCCTGTTTCTGCTGACACGGCCAAAATCATAGGTTTTATAATCTGGTGAAAAGAATTAGAAAACTGATGTTTTAATTTCAGTAATTTTTCATCACGATTTTCTGGCTCGACCAAATCCCACTTATTCAGTGCCACGCACAATATTTTACCGGCGTTATAAACACGTGCCGCAATTCCCAAGGCTTGGTTTTCGATATTTCTGGTTGCATCAACCATCAAAATAACAACATTAGCCTTGTCGATTGCGTCCAATGATTTCAGTGCCGACAATGTTTCAACATCATCTGTAACCCCCGCCTTGCGACGAAGTCCGGCAGTATCCATCAGAACGATATCCCGTCCATAGAACTTTGTTGGGATTTTTACTGTATCTCTGGTAATTCCAGGTGCGTCCATAACGATTTGTCTTTTTTCGCCCAGCACACGGTTTACAAAGGTTGATTTTCCGACGTTTGGCTGCCCCAGAACGGCAATTTTGATTCTGTTGTCTTGGGTCTTTTCTGGCACAGGTGCATTTGCTGCATCCCCTGCGATTTTATCCAAGAATTCATAAATGCTATCAAATCCACGTTTGTGTTCAGCGGCCACTAAAACAGGTTCGCCAAACCCCAGTTTGTAAAAATCGTGAACATTTGCCAGTCGTTTTTCCGATTCGCTTTTATTGACCAACAACTTTACAGGTGCTTTTGTTTTTCTGCGGACTAATTTTGCCCAATCCAAATCTTCATTGGTCAGCCCCACACGACCATCGACAACAAACAAAACCGCATTTGCGTTTGCGATTTCATCAATCGCCATATTTGTAGAATCCAGTGCAATTCCGGCGTTTGCACGTTCCAGCCCTGCCGTATCAACCAGTGTATATGGTCGATTATGAAATGTGCCTGAAATCGTATCACGTGTGACCCCAGGTCTATCATGAACCAGTGCATCACGTGTTCCCGTCAATGCATTAAATAATGTCGATTTACCCGTATTTGGGCGTCCTGCTATAACTATTTTCATCATAACTTTTTCCATTGATTTTTTGTAATTATAAAGCAAAAATATAAATAATCAAATAGGGGCGTAAATATGAAGAAAAAAATCAAGAACATATTCAAGCACACACGTAATCTGATTGTGAATCCAAAACGCTATTTTACCAAGATAGTTGCTGACGGCAACATGGAAGAATCAATGTTAAAGGCGTTTTTATACGGTTTGTTGGGTGGTTGCCTTGTTTTGTTGATTCGCCTGCTTGGTGGTGCGACAATAACATTAGGGGCTGTTTTTACAGCAATTGTAATTGTTCCTGTTTTGGCGGTCGCCTTGTTATTTGTTATGGGTGGTCTGATGATGTTAGTATCTGAAATCACCGGTGGCGAACGTGATTGGGAAATTGCGATAAAGGGTCTGGCGTCTATATTCTTTATTTATCCTGTTATATTGGTTTTGAATGCGCTGGCATTTAATTGCACGTCTATTTGGGTTATCAGTATGATGGTTGACATTTATATATTGTTCTTGTTTTACAATATATCATTGTATTGTATGCGTGGCAAACGTGGCAATGTCATCATAGTAATTGGCATCTTGGCATTATTTATTGCGACGGTTTATGCGACCGACTATCGTATTGGTTGGTTTATGTTAAAGAACACCAGTGCGACCCTTGCGTGCTTATTATAATGAAAAAGCCGGCAAATGCCGGTTTTTTTTTTTTGGGATTACAGATAAATTGCCCCCTGTCCTTGGATATGATATAATATGACCAATATCAAACCGACCAAGGGACTTATAAAAACATGACAGCAAAAGCCAAAAACAAAACTAAAATTGAAAATATAATATCATTGCACGATATAAATAAAAGTTTCCCATTGGAATTGGGCGGCTTTCAACAGGTATTATTTGATATAAATTTTGATATCAAGCCCGGGGAATTTGTTGCGATAATGGGGCCATCAGGGTCTGGCAAATCAACATGTATGAACATTATTGGTGCATTGGACACACCAACATCTGGGGTTTATGAGTTATATGGTCGTGATGTGACAGGTTTAACCCCTGATGAATTGGCGATTGTTCGCAATGAATACATTGGTTTTGTTTTTCAGCAGTTTAATTTATTACCAAAACGCACTGTTCTGGATAATGTGATGTTGCCATTGATGTATCAAGGTCTGCCAATGGACGAACGAATCCGCCGGGCCCGTGAAATGTTGGCACGTGTTGGTCTGGAAAACTTTGAAAGTTATTTGCCGACACAACTTTCAGGCGGTATGAAGCAGCGTGTTGCGATTGCCCGTGCATTGGCGGGAAATCCTAAATTGATTCTTGCGGACGAACCCACTGGTGCTTTGGACAGTAAAATGGGAAACGAGATATTACAGTTTTTCAAAAAACTAAACCAAGACCTGGGTATAACTATTGTAATGATTACCCATGAATTTGACATTGCACGCTATGCAAATCGACTGATACATATTCGTGATGGACGCATAAATTATGATGGTCCTGTTCCAAAGAACGATAATAATTTATAAACATTTTAATGGGGGGAATATGACACTTAACGACATTTTAAAAGAATCCTGGTTGTCAATCAGTGGCAATAAAATCCGTTCGTTTTTGACGGTCTTGGGGATTATTATCGGGGTGATGGCGGTTGTTATAATGGTTGCGGTTGGTGAAACTGTTCAGCGTGAAATAACTGACCAGTTTTCATCACTTGGGACAAACACAATAATGATACGTGCAGGTGCGGCCCAATCTGCTGGTGTTCGCACAGGCAATCGTCAAACGCTTACTATCCAAGACGCGGAATTTATTGCAAAATTACCTGATGTAATGGCAGTTTCACCTGTTCAAAATGGTTCTGCCCAGGCAATATATGGCAACAAAAACTGGGGAACATCAATGGTCGGTGTTTACCCTGATTATACAACCGTCCAGAATATTGAAATGGAATACGGAACGTTTTTTGATACCGCTGCTGTCCGCAACGCATCGACATATGCTGTAATTGGGCCTGAAACAGCCGAAGAACTAGGTCTGCCAGAAAATCCCATTGGTCAGGTTATTCGTGTTCAAAACACACCGTTTGTTGTTATTGGTGTTACCCGTGCCAAGGGTGATTCTGCAATGGGCAGCCAAGACGATATGATAATAATTCCAATAACAACGTTAAAGAAACGCCTGCAAGGTTCACGTTTTCCAAATTCTGTGAATATGATTGCGTTAAAATTATTCCCTGATTCTGACAATGGGGCCGCCATTGAACAAATGACCGCCCTGCTGCGTCAGCGTCATCGCTTAAAAGACGATGCGGTTGATGATTTTCAAATTATGGATATGAAACAGGTAATGGAAACAATGACAACGGTAACAGGATATATGAAATTGCTGTTGATTGCGATTGCGGCGGTTTCGTTGCTTGTTGGTGCGATTGGTATTATGAATATGATGTTGGTATCTGTGGCGGAACGCACCCGTGAAATCGGCATACGCAAGGCTATTGGGGCCCGTGAACGTATGATAATCATTCAGTTTTTATCAGAATCTGTTTTAATTTCATTTATTGGGTCAATGGTTGGTCTGATTATTGGTGTTGGCCTGTCCCAGGGGGTTGGTCGTTTTATACTGGGCTATAATGTTCCGTTCAGTATATGGCCAGTTGTGCTGTCTGTATCGGTTGCAGTTATTGTTGGCCTCTCTTCGGGCGTTATGCCAGCAATGAAGGCCGCCAAACTAAACCCAATCGACAGCCTGCGATATGAATAACAAAGGAAAGAAAAAAGCCGGTGTTTACCGGCTTTTTCATTACATTTTTAATTTACTTTGCATCTGCACCAAGACCGGCACATCAACGCCCAGACTTTTTGCCCGTTCAATCAAACCGCACAGTGCAAAAATCCCTTCGACTGTGCCTGTTGGTTCTTCACCTCGTGCGATTGCCATACCGCCTGAAAAGTTTCTGCTGGTTGGGCTGGTCGCAGACAAGAACAAATCCCCTATTCCGCAAAGTCCCGAAAAAGTTTCAATTTTTGCCCCCATTGCCAATCCGATTTTAATCACTTCGTTCCAGGCCTGGGTAAAAATCAAAGCCCGTTCATTTTCGCCACCTGCGGCAACGCTGTTATATCCACAGATAAGTGCAACCGCATTTTTTCCGACCCCACAAACTTCTGCACCAATAACGTCATCACTATCGACCAGATACAGTTTGTTCAGTATTTCATTACCAGCGTCCAGTGCCTTGGTTGTTCCTGCTAATGTTGAACCTGTTGGAACACCTTTTGCAACTTCTGCTGCAAATTGTGGGCCCGACAGAACACCAAATTCGACGCATTCTGGCAGTTCTGTTTGCAGAATTTCAGACATAAATTGTCCTGATGCACATTCTGCCCCTTTGGTGCAAATGATAACGGGCTGTCCATTGTATGAATTACGTGCTTTGCGAACAGTATCACGGAAATATGCCGCTGGTGTAACAACCATCCAAGCATCCATTTCTTTTAAATCGTCCAGATTTGCCGTCATACGAATATTTTGTGGTAAAACGACATCATCAAAAGATTTGTGTTCACCATCATAAGACCACAGCACAACATCAGTCCCACCACGTGCAGAAACGATTGCCAATGCTGTTCCCCAGGCCCCTGCCCCGATTACACCTACTTTCATTTTATTTTCCTTATTTTTCTTTGGATGTTGGGCACAACTGTCAATCCATCATCTGATAAATCAATTGCCCTTTTGTATGCGTCTTTTGCCTTGTCAAACTCACCCTTTTCCACATACATATCACCCAAGTGTTCAAATAAAACAGAACAAGTCTCAGATACATCACCGACTCGTTCCATCACTTCCAGTGCGGCATCAACACCCTCACGTGCCGCCACCACATACCCCAGCGTATCCCACGCCAAGATATCTGTTGGATTCTGCTGGACCAGCGTCATCGCATAGTCGTATGCATTATCCAATTCCCGATTCTGTGCAGCCCATATTTTGGCCTGCAAAGACATAATTTCGCCATCGATTATCAATGTTTCGGCTGCATCCCGAATGTCGTCTTGTGCCGCATTCAGATTACCAAACGCATAATGAATCTGTGCACGGTTTTTCAAAAAGAACGCCCGCCCTACTTCGTCCAGATTTTCATCACTTAACGCACGTCGAACAATTCGCAAGGCCGCCCGTTTGTTTCCATTTTGAATATGATGCCCAATCAGTGTATTTACCCCAGGCACAAACAAAGGGTGCGATTCCAATGCTTCCTGTAATGGTTGCATATTTTTTGTTTTTTCCGCAATACGCAGAACACCAAATAATTTAAATGGGCTGTCTGCATTTATTTTATTAAAATGCTGTTCAAAGTCGCCTTGGTTATAAAAGAAAAAGTTGCCCAAATAATAATCGACGGCATTATTGCTGGCTGCAAATTCAGGTGCAGTAATTTCGGCAAAACGCAACAACAACATTGCCAAATCAGAATGCATCATAACACTGGTGTGTGAAACATTTTGGACCAAACTAAACGCCAGTTGATTTTTATAACCGCTGTAAACTGACCAATCTGGGACATTGTTAAAATCAGCCATAAACATACCTCCTGGCCGTGCGATAAAATCTGCCTTTAATTGTTCTGCATTTTCAGGCATATCGTGATGCATATAAAATGACATTAAATACATATAGTCATTTATATTCATAAAATCTGGGCTAACAGCCAAGAAGTTTTCTGTTGCAGTTTTTATATCGCCTAATTCTGCATAGATTTGACCACGGACAAAAGATTTCCACGAAGTATTTGTTGGTAATGTATCAATAAATTTAAATGTATTTGTTCGCCAATCGTTTGCAATCGCAGACCAAATACGCAATGGTGCTGACAACGCAGATTCATCATTTTTATGTCTGTTATGCAATTCCTTCCAGTTATCGTTTTGAATCAAGTGTGCATCATAAATCAACTGTGCTGGTGTGCTTTTTTCGTTCTTTAACAGATGTGCATCAAACGGCATACGTCCGCCCAAGAAATCTGCCAAATAAACAGTGTTTTGCACAATTGGATATTGTTCATCATTCAGAATTGAAACAAATCCAGTTGCAGCATCAAAATCGTTGACATAGATTGCGTGCTGTGCCGCCAAGAATGCCCCATATTTTGTTTCTGGAAAATCATAAATTGCCACATTATTTTTACCGAACAAGTGTGTCCAAATTGCCCCACCTGTTACAGCGACAATGGCAAACAAACTAACAGTGATAAATATTCTTTCTATTTTTCTCATAACTATGCTAGAATAACGCTTATGAACAATAAAGTCAAATTTGAACAGTATGCAGCACTGCTGCAAGAATGGTCTGGGCGGATGAATCTTGTCGCCCCCAGCACGTTAAATGATATTGAAAACCGTCACATCGCAGATTCTGCCCAGTTGGCGGACGTTTTGCCATCTGATGTTGATATAATTGATTTGGGCAGTGGGGCTGGTTTTCCTGGGGTTGTCTTGGCAATTTTGGGCTGGCGTGTTGTGTGTGTTGAATCGATTGGCAAAAAAGTAGCGTTTTTGTCGGCTGTAAAGGATGCGTTGGGGTTGGATAATTTAACAATTTATCACGGTCGTGTCGAAGAATATGTCCGGCATTTACCGGCAAAAAAGGATAATATTGTATTCACGGCACGTGCATTTGCGTCGCTAACAAAAATAATGGATTATGTTGCACACACAAAATGCCGGCTTTTTTTATTAAAAGGTCGTGAAATTGCCGGGGAGATATCTGCCGCCCAGCAACATTATAAATTTAATTATGATTTAACACCGTCTAAAACTGGTGATGGATTTATAATTTCTGTTCGTTTTGACCGGTAATTTCATGTGAAACACCAGTTAAATTGTTGAAAAAAGAACAATGTTTCAAAATAATGTAAAAAAAGCCGGCAAAAGCCGGTGTTTTTAATGTTAAAATTGTTGATAAAAATACATTTTATTTCATGTGAAATAAAAAATAACGGTATGATTTTAGGGTGTTTTTCATAAAATTTAATAAAGTCTTGACCGAATCGACCTGTTTTTATAAGGTAAAAGTCGAAAGGATAGGGATATTTTTATATGGTAAAAGTAATTGCATTTGCAAATCAAAAGGGCGGTGTAGGCAAAACTACGACCGCAATAAACATTGGTGCGTCATTGGCAGCGATTAAACGACGTGTGTTATTGATTGACCTTGATCCCCAGGGTAATGCCGGTACGGGATTGGGGTTTGTCCGTGCAGACCATCGTCAAAGTGCTTATGGCGTTATAATGGGGACAGCAAACATTGCGGATAATATCTTGTCAACTGCTGTGCCAGGGTTGCATTTGTTGCCATCGTCCCAGGCGTTGGCTGGTCTGGAAATTGATTTGTTAGGTATGGAAAATCCAGAATTTCGCTTGCGTGATGCATTAAATACAATCGCAGAACATTATGATTATATTTTGTTGGATTGTCCACCAGCGTTGGGGTATTTGACGGTAAATGCGTTGACTGCTGCGAATTCTGTTATAATACCATTGCAGTGTGAATTTTATGCTCTCGAAGGGTTGACTCAACTAACAGATACGATTGCGGCTGTTCGTGAAAAATGGAATCCAGAATTGGATATTTTGGGTGTTTTGTTGACAATGTATTCTAAACAATATGGTTTAACAAAGGCTGTTGATGACGATGTTCGCCAGGCATTTGGCGATACAGTGTTTAAGACTGTTGTTCCACGAAATGTCCGTGTGTCAGAGGCACCCAGCCACGGCAAGCCAGCATTATTTTATGATTTCAAATCACCGGGGGCCCAGGCATATCTGCGTGTTGCAACCGAAGTAATTCAAAAAACCGAAGGAATTGAATATGTCAACGAATAAATTTGGATTGGGGCGTGGTTTGGCTGACCTGCAACTGGCCAAGGGGGCAATACCTGATATTTCTATTTTGGCCGGCACAGAGCGTGTAATTGTAAAGCAGATTCCATTGGCACAAATTGGGGCAAATCCTGACCAGCCACGCAAAACCTTCACTGAATCTGAATTGGCAGAACTGGCTGCATCTATTCGTGAAAAGGGTATTTTGCAACCGATTTTATTACGCACGGTTTCTGGTCGTCCATATATGTATGAAATTGTCGCAGGCGAGCGTCGTTTTCGTGCATCTAAATTGGCAGGATTATCTGAAATCCCAGCATTGGTAAAAACGATTGAAGATAACAATGCGATGGAAATTGCGTTGATTGAAAATGTTCAGCGTGAAAACCTGAATCCAATCGAAGAATCAAATGCATATAAAAACCTGATGGAATGTTGTGATTATGAACTGGACGATGTTGCACGTCTTATTGGTAAATCGGCCAGTTATATTCGTAATATGTTGCGTTTGACAGCGTTGCCTGAATCTGTTCAGGAAATGGTCGGTCGTGGCGAATTGTCTGCATCACACGCACGCACGATTGCGACAGCTGAAAATCCCGAAGAATTGGCACACAAGATTATTTCGGAAAAATTATCAGTTGCCGCCACAGACCAGGTTGTAAAATCTGCACCACGTGCAAAGACAGCTCGTACACATACGTCAAACACAATCGATGCCGCAACAGTCCAGGACATAGAATCACGGATAAAACGTGCGTTGGGTGTTTCTGTAAAATTGACCGAGCGTCGTGGTGGGGCAGGGCAGATTGTATTATCTTTCGTCAGTCGTCCACAGTTGACGGAACTTGTTGAAAAACTGACCAGGTAAAAAGTTAAAAAAAGCCGGTAAAAGCCGGCTTTTTTTAGTTGGTTGTGTTTGTATAATAAAATTGTTGATAAATTACCGGCTTTTGCCGGTCTTTTTGTGTGTTTTTATAAATTGTTTATGTGTGGATTATATTTGTTGTCAGAAAAAACATTGATATAAAAATCAAAAATATACAGCAAAAAACCGGGATTTTAATTGAAAACCCAGAAATATTTTTGTATCTTTACACAGCAAACCCAAAGGGGAAATAAATGGACGACAAAAAATTATCATTCGAAGAAGCGTATAAACAACTAACCGAACTGGTGAAAAAGATGGAATCAGGCGAATTACCACTGGCTGATTCTGTTGCCGCCTATGAACAGGGCATAAAGTTAAAGGCATATTGTGAACAGTTGTTAAAAGAAGCCGAATTAAAAATCGAAACATTAAAAGTCAGTGCATAAAAATATTTAATCAAACGGATTTATTGTGGCGGAAAAAAGCAAACTTACCCCAGTTATGCAGCAATATGTGGATATGAAGTCTGAAAATCCAGATGCCTTGCTGATGTTTCGTTTGGGGGATTTTTATGAATCGTTTTTTGAAGATGCACGCATTATCAGTTCTGCGTTAGGTCTGGTTTTAACGGCCCGTGGCACAGATGCAGACGGTCAAGAGATTCCAATGTGTGGAATCCCGTGGCATGCAGCAGACAATTATTTTGGTCGTCTGGTCAGGGCAGGGCACAAGGTTGCATTGGTTGAACAGATGGAAACACCTGCCCAGGCCAAGGCCCGTGGACATAAGTTTATTGAACGCAATATTGTTCGGGTTTTAACGCCTGGAACATTGACTGATGAAAATTTGCTAACGCCAAAGAATTCGAATTTCTTGGTTGCGATATCGCCACTGTCTGGCGGAAAATATGACGTTGCAGGTTGTGATATATCGACGGGTGAATTTTTTGTTGGTCAAACATCTGATGCTGTTGATGATTTGGTGCGTATTTCCCCGGCCGAAGTTATATTTCCATTTAGCACCGCCGAAGAAAAAACAATTATGAAACTGCGTGAATTGTTCAAATCCACGCCTGTATATGAAAAATTATATCATCGCACAGACATTGACCAGGTTGTTCACCGTGTTTTTGGTGGTGTTGTTGATGGTGCGTCGGTTTTGCAAAATTCTGACAGTGCGATATGCCTGTTGGCAGGATATTTGTTTAATACCCAGCGTGGTGCATCGATAACATTTCGCACACCTTATACATTCAAATCAGGTCGTCAGTTATTGATTGATTCTGCCACGTGGCGAAGTCTTGAAATAGACGCCCCTATAAACGATGGTGGTGTGTGCTTGATTGATGTTCTGGACCAGACGCACACAGCAGCTGGTGCACGAAAATTGCGTTCTTATTTGCGAAATTTATCGGGCGACATTGACTTGATTTTATTGCGTCAGTCTCATATATCGCATTTTGTTCTAAATCCTGATGTTGGCAGCCTGGTGGCCAGTGTTTTGACGTCTATCCCAGACGTTGGTCGTTCATTATCACGACTGTTATCAGGCCGTGGAACACCACGTGATATGCGAAATGTTTCTGATTTTATAAACGCATTACCACGTGCACAGTTGTTGTCTGATCGTCTTGATTTTGATTTTGCGAAACGCTTTGCTGAAATAAACACACACAGTGAATTTGGTATGCAGTTATCACGTGCCTTGTCAGACGATTTGCCGACATTTTTCCGTGATGGTGGTGTTATTCGTGATGGTTTTGATTTATCACTGGATAATATGCGTTCATTGTCAAATGGGGCCCGTGAAACGATTGCCTCACTTCAGGCAGAATATGTATCAGCAACGGGTATAAACACGCTAAAAATCAAATATAACAATATTCTGGGTTATTTTATCGAAGTGCCAGCGGCACGTGCAGACGTATTGCTTGCCCATGAATCTGGCTTTATTCATCGTCAGACAATGTCAGGCAACATGCGATTTACGACATCACGCCTGATTGAACTGGATAATGATATTCGCAGTGCTGCGGAAAAGGCATCCGCCATAGAAGCAGAAATCGTAAATCAGTTTATTGAACAAATCAGAACAATATCTGATGACTTGCTGGCATCGGCTGATTTGCTGGCGGATGCGGATGTATGGCTGTCGTTGGCAAATGTTGCTCAGTTATATTCTTGGGTTCGTCCAACGATAACAGACGACCGTGCGTTTGACATTGTTGGTGGTCGTCACCCAGTGATAGAGTCTGTACTACGTCGCAACAGTGAAAACTTTGTAAAAAATGATTGCAATCTAAATGGTCAATGTATTGCCCTGCTAACAGGGCCGAATATGGCTGGTAAATCGACTTTTTTACGTCAAAATGCAATTATTGTTGTTTTGGCACATCTGGGGTCTTTTGTTCCTGCAACAAGTGCCACAATTGGTATTTGCGACCAGTTATTCAGTCGTGTTGGTGCATCTGACAACCTGGCAGCAGGTCAATCAACATTTATGGTTGAAATGGCAGAGACGGCGAATATTTTAAATCGTGCCACAAATCGTTCGTTTATTATCTTTGATGAAATTGGTCGTGGCACGGCGACATATGACGGTATGGCGATTGCCCAGGCGGTATTGGAATATCTGGATGGCTTGCAGCCACGCACATTGTTTGCGACGCATTATCACGAATTGACATCGCTTGTCCTAAATGGCGGATTGAATCATGTATTGACATTGACGATTGACGTGCGTGAGCATAATAATGAAATCATATTCATGCACAAGATTGTTCCTGGTGTTGCCAGTCGTTCATATGGTATTCATGTTGCAAGAATGGCAGGAATGCCCCAGTCTGTTGTATCACGTGCAGAAACAGTTTTATCTGCGCTGGAATCAAGCGAAACGGTTGCACCGGCACAACCACTGCCAACGGCACCAAAATCAACGTCTGTGCCCAAGAAAATGCGTGTTTCTGACGAATTGCCGCCCCCACAACTAAGTCTGTTTGGATAAAGGTATAAAAACAATGAAATCAGGCTGGATAATCTTGGACAAAGACAGTGGTTTATTTTCTCGCACAGCGGGTGGTCGCATTGCCCGAATGTTGGGGACCAAAAAATATGGTCATATTGGGACATTGGACCCAATGGCCACAGGTATTTTACCGATTGCGATTGGCGATGCAACCAAGATGATACCGTTTGTCGAAGAAATAAATCCATCTGTCAAAGAATATATATTTTCAATGCAATTTGGCTTTGAAACAGATACATTGGACATAACAGGCACAGAAACCAAGCGTGATAACAAAATTCCGGCCCAGGAAACAGTTATATCTGTTTTGCCAAAGCTTATTGGTCAAATAAATCAAGTTCCACCAATTTATTCTGCGGTGCACGTTGACGGTTCTCGGGCCTATATCGCTGCCCGTCAGGGCAGGGCATTGGACATTCCTGCCCGTCCTGTTCAGATATATGAACTGGAATTTATCGGTTTGGATGGCAATTCTTGGTGTTTTAGGACCCGTTGCAGCCGTGGGACATATGTTCGTTCCCTAGGGCGTGATATTGCCAATTTATGTGGTTGTATTGCGACCGTGGACAGTATTCGCCGCACACACAGCAATGGATTTGATGTAAAAAACGCTGTCCGACTTGATTTTTTGGAAAAAGTATTTAATAATAGTGGAAATTTAGGCGAAAACCTAAAACCGATAGATTTTGGACTGGGGGACATTCCGGTTCTGAATCTGTCTGACAAAGACGCAAATTTCTATCGAAATGGTGGTTTTGTCGAAACTGGGGCAGGGGACGGTTTGTTCCGCATTTATACGGGTGATTTATTCATTGGTATTGGTGTGGTTTCTGGTGGTCAACTGCGACCAAAACGAACAATTTAATAAAAATAAAAGGAAAAATAATGTCCATTACAAAGGCAAAAAAATCTGAATTGATTCAGGAATACAAAATTTCTGAAAACGACAATGGTGGTTCAGTTGAATCCCAGGTTGCTGTTTTGACAGAACGCATTCGCAACTTGACAGAACATATGAAGGCTAACCACAAAGACAATCACTCAAAACGTGGTTTGTTGTTGATGGTAAACCGTCGTAAAAAGTTGCTGGCTTATATCAAGAAACGTAATCCATCTGATTACGAAGCCTTGATTAAAAAGTTAGGCCTGCGTAAATAATAAATCCCCCGATTGGGGGATTTTTTCTTGCACTGATAAAGTCCTGTTTGCAAAAAAAATCGCCCAACCAGGCGACTTTTTTGTTTGTATTTAGAAACCTTTTGGTGTTTCCATTTTTATCTTGGAAATCTTTTTATCTAGTGCTGCAACAACTTCCTTGGTGATATCCAAGTTTTCTGTATTTGCACCTGTGCGTGCCATACGACCATCGATTACCAAAGACAAATTCTTTTTATCGATAATACCTTCGATAACAGGGTCCAAGTGCTTGCTTTGAATTTCGCTCAATGCCTTTTGATAAGAGGTTTCGATGCTTTGTGCACGTTCTGTCAAATCACGTTGCAACTTTGTGACCTTGTTTTGATAGTCAACAACACGGCGTTGCAATGCTTCACGAGATAGAACATCCTGAGATTTTTCGATTTCTTCTTTTTCTTTTTCCAAATCTTTCTGCTGTTTGGTCAATTCATCACGCAGTTTATTTTCATATTTTTCTTTTTGTTCACGCAAATCTTTTAATGCAACTGCATTTGATTGGATTTCGTCCATACGAACGACTGCGATGCGCAAGTTTGCACCATTTGTTGCATCTTCGGAAACAACTGTCATTGCGTCTGCAACAGATGCACCAGTGTTGTTATTGTTCAATGCAGAAACAGCCCATGCACCCAAAACAGCGACTGCAACAACAGCTGCTGCAACAATACCTGTTTTTTTATAGTTTTTTACGACTTGGTTATCTGATGATTTATTTGCCATTTTTTCCATCCTTTTGCTTGTTATGGCAATCACTATACCAATAAAAAGTTGAAAGTAAAACAGAAAGTTATCCCGAAAATAGTCATAAAAAAATCCCCCGAACGGGGGGGGATTTGCATTGTTTATACCGTTTATTCCGCCTGGACAGGTGTATCAGTCAAAGAAGGAATAACAATTTCTTCCTCGGCGACTACTTCTGTTGTTTGTTCTGCCGGCTGATTTAATTCATTGATTAAACCTTGTAATCTGGCCATTGTTTCAGAATCGTTCAATGCAACTGCGATTGTGTATGAAGATTCCAAATCAATACGTGCAGCATCAACATTGCCCATGTTCAAATTCAAGGCTGCTGATTTTTCAAAATAGTTCATTGCATTGCTGGACAGAGATTCACGTTCATCCATTGTTGGTGCCCCTTGAATCTGTTCTGAAATTACACGCACAGCTGAAGAATAGTCGTTGATAGCGTCGGCATAATTACCTAATGCAGTGTATGCCTCTGCTCGTTCAGCGTAAACATTTGGGTTGACAGAGCCTTCTGGTCTTGCCAAAGAATTTGTATAGTCTGCGATTGCACCTTCCCAGTTTTTCAACCACAGGTTCAACTGACCACGTTTTGCATACAAATCACGCATTTGCAAAACTGCTGTTGGGTTTGAAGTATTTGCAGCCAATGCATTATTGATATCGTTCATTGCCGCACTATAATCTTCCAAGCGAGTATTTAACAAAGCACGGTCATAGTATGCAACCGCATTCGCAGGGTCTTTTGTCAATGCCGCATCAAAGTCAATCATAGCATTACGGTAGTCGCCTGACTGCATATATGCTTCCCCACGCAAGATGTATGTATCTACAGTTGCGGCTCCTGCGTCAATAGCGGCAGTCAAATCGACAATAGCGGCATCTAATTCGCCAGCCAGCAATTTTGTTTTACCGCTTTCATAGAAATCAGCAGACTGCATCAAAGCTTCTTCTGTAATTTCCATTTTTGCAACTGATGGAACATCTGTGTGTGAACGACCCAAGATATAAAAAGTCGCAGCGATAAAGAACAAAATAATGAACCAATATACATAGATTGAAATCGACCAAGGGCTAAAACAAGTTTTTGTTTTTTCCTGTTTGATTGTAGGTTTAGACGCTACAGGACGCACTTTTGCGGTGTTTTTCTTGACTGGATATTTTTTTGCAGGTGTTTTTTTCATATAAATCTCCCTTCCTTTTGATAGAATATTAGAGAGATTTTAACATTTCGTCAATTGTTTTCTGTGATAATTTTTTAATTTTTCCCACGGGCAGTTTTCCCAATGAAATATTTCCGTATGAAATCCTGTGCAGTTTGCGAACACCACACCCACATGCACGCAGAACAATTCGCACCTCGTTCTTTTTACCTTCACTGATTATTATGCGTAAATTATTGCCACCAATTTCATCAATTTTCATTGGTGCATATCTGATTCCGTCGATTGTGATACCGTTTCGTGCATTATCCAGTTTTGAAAAATCACGACTGTTTACAGTTGCGATATATGTTCGTTCAATCCCAGATGACGGCAGTGTCAGTTTTCGTGCCAAATCCCCATCGTTGGTCAGCAATAATAATCCTGTTGTTTTGTAATCCAATCGTCCAACGTATTTTAGGTTTTTGTATTCATCGCCCAAAACATCATAGATTGTTTTACGACCATTTGGGTCTCGCACGGTTGTCATGGTGTTCAATGGTTTATGAAATGCGAATAATTGAATTTCCGATTTTGGTGCAATGGCGACACCATCAATTTTTACGACATCGTTCTCTTCAACAAAAAATACAGGTGTTGTGATAACAGCATCATTCACAGACACCCGAGCTTCTGTAATCAGTGCCTCGGCGGCCCTACGTGATGCCACCCCAGAATCTGCGATAAATTTTGCGATACGAACACTCATATTATTCTGTTATTTTTGCGATTGCGACCACTGCGGCAACTTCTGCACGCAGAATAGTTTTTCCTAATGATATTCCGATGGCCCCTGCATTGTCCAGTTGACTAAATTCATTGTCTGAAAATCCACCTTCTGGCCCAACCAAGATTGATTTTGCGTTTTTTATATTTGTTTTTAATTCCTTGCCGTATGCGGCCCGTTCGTCTGCAAACACAACCTTGCTCAGGTCTAAATCACTAAATTTAATTGGTTGCATAATTTTTGGAACGCTGTTTCGATTAGATTGTTCTGCGGCCTCTATCACAATTTTTTGCATACGTTCCCAGTTGATATGATGTGCGGTTGTTCGTTCGCAAATCACGGGTTGCAGTATTTTTACCCCCATTTGGGTTGCCATATTTAATAAATCATCTGTCCGTTTTATTGGTGCAAACATCAGTGTTAAATTGCCAGACGGGTCATCGTGCTGTGTTTTATTCCCGATAATCAAGTTTTTATCATCATCTGACAATACAGCCATATATTCATTTCCGTTCCCAAACGTCAGACATTGATTTGTTCGCATAACCCGTCGCAAATAATGTGCAGTTTCACGCCCTGTGGGGATAATGTCGCCCACTGATATGTTTTCGCCAACAAAGATTCTTGGAATATTTTTCATATTTTTATAATTCCTGATTTATAAAAACTTAAAATTCTGATATAATCATAACACTATGGCAGTGAAATTCAACATTTTATCCGCATCTGGCAAGGGCAAAGGTTTAAATATCTTTCGCTCGTCCGCCTACAAAGAATTCGACCAAAACGGTGTTGCCCGTGAATTTTGGTCTATTCGTTGGGCAATTATTACATGGTTGATTGCTGCGGTTATGGTTGCTGCGGCATTTCCTGTTGAACATATATGGCGATACGGTTGGTCGCCAGCTAGCCAGGATTGGTTGCGTTTGTATTTGCAGAATTTAGTTTTCTCGGGCGGTATTTCTGTTTTATCTGAAATACCGTCGTGGATATGGCGTTGTATAATGCGTCCTGATTTTCCATGCATAACCCCAATATTACCAATAATTGGCTATTACTTTTTATCAGACGGCACAATGGCGGACGAATTTAACCCACATAGCAAGGATAAATTCGACGAAAAAACCTCACGCAAGGCAACCGCAGACGATATTAAAAAGATGGCTCAGGACCATAAAAACAAAGAAGGCTTGTTCAAGGGCTTTATGATGGTGTTGGGCTATTTCAAAGAAAAACCATTGATGTTTGATGAATGTTTATCAACATTGTGTGTTGCCCCCCCCGGGACTGGTAAAACAGCAGGTGTTGTTGTTCCGACGATTTTAGAATGTGACAAGGTGTCAATGATTATCAATGACCCAAAACCCGAATTGAAACAAAAAACGTCTGCGTATCGTGCGTCGATTGGGCCGGTGTTTATTATGAACTGGGCGGGTCAGGACGACCCATCACGTGGAATTTATTACCCGTCGTGGAATCCATTATCCCCAGGTCATGTCCCTTTTAATACCGAAGAGCGTGATTTATACGTTGATTCCATTGCGAATACATTGATTCCTGACCGTTCATCGTCGTCTGCGGACCCACACTGGACAATCACGGGTCGTGCCGCCTTGACAGGATTTATTCAATATATTATTTCCAAGGTTGAACGTGCCAAGGCTGATGATTATTTCTTTGCACGCATATCAAATGGCACTTTTAATGCCGAAGATGCGGCTGTTCTGGGTGATTATTATTTGTCTATGTCGTCTGACCCAAATGCCTATGCGGCATATGCTTTGTTGCAGCGTGGCGAATTAAACGCAATGAATTATGTTCACGTTGGGACATGGGAAAATATCCCCGATGCCTGGCACGGGCGTGAGGCATCATTATCAATGATTCTGGATTGGTTAAACGCATCACAAATTGCCATTGCCGAAGATATCGAAAATCGTCGTCGTCAGGGCGACCAAATGGTAATGATGGCAGACCCAACCAAAGATATGTTTATGAAGGCTGTGGACGAAGCCCGTCGTTATGCGTATTCACACCGTGCAATTCAAGAATTGACGCAACTTGCCAGCACTCCGGACAAGGAACGTGGCTCTATTATGTCAACTGCATTGTCGGGGTTAAATATATTCCGCAATGCAGCTGTTCGCAATCGTACCAGCCACTCTGATTTTCATTTTTCGGACCTGCGTGGAATGTTGGACCCACGTGATGGCAAGGTTAAACCAGTAACGGTTTATCTGTCAATCAATATGGTTGATGCCCAGGCATTAAATCCAATAACGGCAATCTTTATCGAATTGATGTCTAATTTCCTGCTGGCGAACAAACCCGAAGAAATAAGAAATGGGGAAAAGCTAGGGCCTTGTCCTGTTTTATTTGTAATGGATGAAATGCCAAAAATGCAAAAGTTGCAGGCGGTTATTCAGGGGCCCGATTTAGGGCGTGGTCAGTCAATTTCATATTTGATTATCGGCCAGGACTTGCACCAGATTGCTGAAAAATATGGTCAGGACGCCGCAGCGACCATTATATCAACAACCGCTGCAAAGATTGTTATGCGTCAAAACGACCCAGACACAGCAAGGCGTTTTTCAGAAATGATGGGTTATAAGATGAAAAAGAAAACCGTCAAGGGTCCTGACGGCAAAGACAAAGAAGAAACGTCCCAAGAATTATTGTTTACAGAAATGGACATTATGAAGCTGCCTGATGCAAAGCAACTTGTAATTGTTCAGGGGCATTATAATAGACCGATAGAGGCTGATCAGGAACGTTATTTTATTGATAAAAATGCAGTGCAAAAAAAACTGTATGCCAAGGTTCAAATGGGTGAATGTGCACCATTGCCTGAATTTTTGGTGCCATCACATCATCGTGCGCTGGGTTATTCTGGAACACCACGAATATACGACCCACAGACTAAAAAAATCAAAGAGTTGGCATAACAAAAAATCCCCAAATTGGGGATTTTTTACTGTTTTCTGTTTTTTCTAAATTCGTCCAGTGAAACAACCCGTCCTGGGTCTGGAACAGAACCTGGTTTTTCTTCCAGTGGTAATTCCATATCGTTATCTGCGGCGGCGGTCTGTTTTCTTGGTTGAAATGACAGCATAAAATCCACAGACGGGTCTTTGAATTCGACCAGTGCTGAAAAAGGCACCCGAATAAAGAATGGTCGTCCATCAAACGTCAACTGAACGCCAAATTCTTTGTCAGACACATTTAAATTATTATATGAATATTGCAAGACAATTGTCATAACGTCAGGATATCGAATACGTAAAAAGTCTGGCACCACAACACCTGCATCACGTGTTTTGAACGTAATAAAGAAATGTGTTCCATCGCCTAAGCCATTAAATTGTGCGTGAATCAATGCGTCTTTTACCACAGACTTTAACGCATTGTCTAATAAAGTTTGATAATCAATTTTTGCCATCTTCTTTTTTCTCCGGACATACTATATTACTAATTTCCCCACTCTGGCAAGCAACAAATACAGCATCTGGCACGTCGCTAAATATTTCACTATCCAGACCTGTTGCCCAAACCTGGGCATCTGCCGCCCCCAGTTCTTTGAACATTCGTTTTCGTGCATTTTTGTCCAGATGTGCCGCCGCTTCGTCCAGTAAAATCAGTGGACACTTTCCAGTTTTTGTTCGAATCAATTTTGCATGTGCCAAGATTAAATCGATTAAGACCGTTTTTTGTTGACCTGTGCTGGTCAGGTGTGCTGGCAACCCTAGTTCTTGGTTAAATACGCCAAAGTCTGATTTATGTGGTCCGTCCAGAACCATTTTATCACCAATCAATGTCCGATTGTTTTTCAAGTATTCGTTGTATTGTCGTTCTGCGTCTGCCACAGAAACACCATCAATCAGCATTTTTTCAATCATTCCAGACACAGAAACCGCACATCGTTCCAGGAAATAATTTATTTCCCCGGCATATTGAATACGTGCAACAGCCACTGCAACGGCACTGCCGGCAATTTGAATATCCAGTGCGTCCAACCAATGTGAATTTGCACCTGTTTTAAGTGCAACAGCACGTTCACTAAAAAGTTTGCTCAGTTTTGCTACACGTCCCGCATGTGAAGCATCAAAACTGGCGGCCAGTCTGTCAAAGAACGCCCGTCTGTCTGCTGCACTATCGACAAACAATCTGTCTTCTTTTGGGGAAATCCAAACAATGCGTAAATATTTTGCTAAATCAGTAAGTGTTGCATTTTCGCCATCTATTTTTGCACGTCGATTGGCGTCGCCCCCGACAAAGTTCACAGCGACCTGGGTTTCGTCGTCCAGTTCTGCAAAAACACTAAAACTGCCATTTCCGCCAAATCGTGCAACGTCGCTCATTGCTGCACCACGCATACCACGGTCGCCACCCAGCATAGAAACAGCTTCCAGCACAGCGGTTTTTCCAGCCCCGTTTGGGCCTGTGATAATAACATTTCTGTGACCGAATGTTGTAATTCTGCACATTGTGTGATTTCTAAAATCGGTCAAACTAATAGAATTTATCATACGGCGATAATACAAAATAAAAGAAACACCCGCAAGGGTGTTTTTAGTTCTTTTTTTTAGTGGAGGCCTGGGTCGGAATCGAACCGGCATCCAAGGATTTGCAGTCCTCTGCATAACCACTCTGCCACCAGGCCTGAACTTTTTTGTGCAGGGCTATAATACGCAAAAATAAATTGTAATTCAACATAAAAATTGTATAATTAGAAAAGAAATTTGATAGAGAGAGAATTTTTTATGAAAAAACTGTCAGTTATCCTTGCTTGTGCTTTGCCGTTTTCGGCATTTGCATCTGTTGATGATTGTGTATCACGCACAACTGTCCCGTCTGGAAAGTTAAATTTACCCCAGGTTATTGAACTGGGGTTGTGTCGAAATCCACAAACAGCATCGTCTTATCTGGCGTATGAATCGGCACGATTTGCAAAGAATGCCGGCTATGCTGATTATTTGCCGTCGGTTAGTGCGTCCGCCAATGCGTCCTTGCCATATCGTAATGAACAGTGGGGTGATTGGTCGTATGGTGCATCGCTTTCTGCCTCTTATTTGATATTTGATTTTGGTAAACGCTTATCTGATTTGAATCAGTCTATTTTATCATGGCGTGCGGCTGGTTTTGACTATGACGAATCTGTTCAAAATTATGTTTATGGTCTGATTGGTTCTTATTATGCGTTGTTAAATGCAGATGCTGATGTTCGTTCTGCCGAAATGCTACGCACTGTTGCCAAGACTGCCCAGGACACAGCGAAAAAGAAATTTCAGGCAGGTTCTGTGGCCAAGGCTGATGTGTTAAAGGCTGACACAACCCTGGCCAGTCGTGATTTAGACCTGGAACGTGCAAAAAACAATCGTAAAATTGCCCAGGGTAATTTGCTGGCAAAATTGTCTTTTTCGGCAGACCAAGAGATAGAGATTGCTGATCTGCCGTCAAATTTTGGCACACCCCAGGAAACAAAAACGCTGGACGAATTATTTGCCCAGGCACAAAAGACACGACCTGACTTGTTGCGTGCCACTGCAAACAAAGATGCGGCCTGGCACCGTCGCAACAGTGTGTTTTTAAGTAATCTGCCATCAATTTCCGCATCTGGTTCAATTTCATGGAACGATACCCCGTCTGAAACGTATGGGGCCGGCACTGACAAGATTAGCGGCAGTATTGGAATCCGTGCGTCAATGCCGTTGTTTGCAGGTTTTGCAAATTTATACAACGCCCGTTCTGCCCAGGCAAATTATGAACGTGCAATGGAACAGGAACGCCAAACCCAGGACAATGCAACGCTGGACATCTTTACCGCATATCACAATTATAAAACTGCCCAGACTGTTTTACAGCAAACAGAAACATTGTTAAAGTCCGCAACTGAATCAGAACGTGTGACAGCGGGGATGTATCGGGTTGGACGTGCAACAATGTTGGATTGGCAAACTGCACAATCTGAACTTGTAAATGCGGAAAAGCAAAATAATGCCGCTAAATATGACTTGTTTACAAAGCGTGCTGCGGTTGCATTGGCAGTTGGCGAAATTAAAACAGAACTAGAAGGAAGCACAGATGAAAAAGCAAATGACTAATACCATTCCTGAAACTAAACGTCCATCGATTCTTCGCAGAATCTGGTCGTATATTTGGCGTAAAAAGTGGTGGATATTATTATTGGTTTGTATCGTTGCTGGTGGTTGGTTGATATTTGGTCCAAAAACAGACAAGCCTGGCGAATTTATCACGGTAAACATTACTCGTGGCGACCTGCGTCAGGTTGTAACAGCGACTGGTGAAATTCGTCCTGTAAATACTGTAAATGTTGGTTCCCAGGTGTCTGGCACAATTGACAACCTGTATGTAGATTTTAATTCCAAGGTAAAAAAGGGCGATATTTTATTGACGATTGAACCATCTGTTTTGCAGGCAACCGTTGACGAAGCCAAGGCGTCTTTGGACAGCACTGTTTCCCAGCGTAATTTTGCAAAAAGTGAATATGAACGTGATAAAATGTTGTATAACGAAGGCTTTATTTCACGTGCAGAAATGGAACAAAAACAAACCCAGTACGAGCAAGCAGAACAGTCTGTAAAGCGGGCCCAGTCCACATATGACCGTGCTGTAACAAATTTGGGGTATGCAACGATTTTGTCGCCGGTTGATGGGACTGTAATTTCACGCAAGGTGGACGTTGGACAAACGGTTGCGGCATCGTTCCAGACACCTGACTTGTTTGAAATTGCCGAAGATTTAACAAAAATGCAAATTGAAACAGCTGTATCAGAAGCGGACATCGGTGTCATCACAGATGGTCAGCCTGTGACCTTTACAGTTGATGCATATCCAACCGAAACATTTGACGGTGTTGTTCGTCAGGTGCGTTTATCACCAACAACGACATCGAACGTTGTTGTTTATACGGTTGTAATCGACGTTGATAATTCAGACCTGCGTCTGATGCCAGGGATGACAGCATTTGTAACAATTATAATCTCTGAACGTGATAATGTATGGCGTGCTGCAAATTCTGCATTTTTAATCCGCAGCTTTGACAGATTTTTGTCGCCCGATGAAATTGGTGGTGCAACGCCTGCATCACACCTGGCGATTTTACGTGATGGTGATGTTGTCTTTGTTCCATATACCAAGGGGCTGACTACTGCGACCGAAACAGAAATCGTTTCAGATGAAATAAAAATGGGTGATAAAATCATTACGGGGCGCATGGGGATGACATCAACGAACAAACCCCAAGGAATGTCGCCTATGCGTGGTCCACGAATGTAATAAACGCCCAGACGGGCGTTTTTTTATAAAACGTTTTATTATCATTTGCCTTATTTAATTTTTTTATGTTATAATTACATACGAATATTCAGCCGAGAGAGAATTTAGTTGGCCAATAATTTTATAATAGTTAATCGTAAAAAATACGCCGTTGGTCTGTTGTGGCAGCCCATTGGGGCTGGTTTTGCTGCCCGTGCCTATGCCCGTAATTTATCCAAGAATATTGATAAAAAACTGACCTTGTTCACAGAATACCGTTCAATGGTTGGTCTGTCATCGCGTCGCAATAGTGTTCATTCTGGAATGACCAGTGCTGCCGCCGAAGTAATGGAAAGTTTTTCCGAATATACATCATTTCTTGCGGTATTTAGTGCAGGTGATAAGTATTATTTGGTTGCTGTCCGTAATGGGATAATTTTATCGGACACTGTTTTTGAAAACGAACAAGATGCCCGAAACGAATATGTAAAACTGTCTGAAATTCCTGATTGGGGTGCATTTTTTGCACCGTCGTCGTGGGGTATGCCCCGTGCCGCAGAACGCAGTTTGTCAGACCTGTTAAATGGTCAATCACACGCAGTTTTACGCCCAATCAGTCATTTGGGGGCAGGTGTCGTATCTTTGATTTTGTTGGGTGTTTTTGCACTGGTCTTGGGAATTATTTTTCGTGATTCTATAACCCAGGCCTTTACCCCACGTCCCCAGGTTGCAGAACTGGACCCAGAATTGGTTGCTGAATACAAGCGTCAAATCGAAGAAAACAGCAAAAAATTAGACCAGGAATACCAAATTGAAAAAGTTTTGCCCCCAGAACCAATTGTAATGCCGTATGAATTGTTGCCTGATGTTGCTGCCCGTGCGGCCCAGTGTTATCAGGCGATTGGTTTTGTAATGCAACCGATACCTGGCTGGACACAAATGCGTGCAACGTGTGGTGAAACGCATGTCACGGCCGAATTTCGTCGCAGTTTTGGGACGTTGGGTGAATTTTATAACATTGCAACAGAATTGATGCCTGCATCATTTGTCGAAGAAGTCGATGAAAACACAATTCGTGTTCGTGCGACCTTGCCAAGCCTGGAATCATTTGCGTCCCAGGACGAACGTGATGCCGACACTGTTGTTCGTGATATAACAACATTGTTTCAGTCGATTGATACGCCTGTCCAAACCCAGGTTGTTGTTGATACGCTGACAAATGGCGTTGACGTTGCAACTGTCAACGTCATAGAGGTTGGTGCAGAATCAAAACTGATTCCAACCCAGTTTATGGAAATTTTTGGTGAATTTGGCGGCGTTTATCTGATGCAGGCATCATGGGACGTTCGTTCACGTTCTTGGAACTATGAGGTGGTAATCTATGCAAAATAACAGCAAATTTTTATTTGGTTTAATAATCTGTGGCACACTGTCTGTGTTTAGTCCTGCGTATTCGGCTGATATTGTCATTGACGAAGAAGTCGTGGACATCGACCTGGAACAGGCATCTGCTGATGCGGTTGCGGATTACGACATAAATGGTTCATTGTTTCAACAGATAACCGATCTGGAACAGGAAAAGGTTTTAATGCAACTGGAAAAAGAACGGGCCCAACTGGATTTGGAATTGGACAGATTGGCCGCTGAAAAGATAAAATTGCACATGGAAATTGACACGCTTTCTGGTCGTGCCGAACAGCAACAACAGGAAATCGAAACGCAAAAGGCAAAACTAGAAGCCGAAGCCGCCCGTATTGAAAAAGAAAAAGATTCTTGGCTTGCCAAAATGGATGCCGAAGAATCCAAGTCTTCAAAATCCAGCAAAAAATCCAGCAGCAAAGATTCTGATGACGACGAAGAAGACGAAGACAGTGTTGATATAACAAAATTATATCGCCTGGTAAATGTTATTGGTGCAGGCTCTCAATTACAGGCAACTGTCGAAGATTTGAAAAGCGGTCAAAGCAAACGTATCAGTGTTGGTCGCACATTAAATGGCCTGACGGTAAAGTCCATATCGCTTTATGATGGTGTCGTATTTGTTGACGCCGACGGCAAAAGCCAGAATCTGAACATCAGCAACGGAAAGTAAAATTATGGTTGATTCAAAAGTCCAAGATTTTATTACAACTGATTCCAACGCCCAGCCATCAATTCCTGCTGGGCTGGAAAATTCTGAAACCAAGGACATAATTGATTATCTGTTTTCCAATGGTAATCGCTTGCTGACTGCGACGGGGGCAATGCTGGAATTGCCACGTGATACCCAGAACTTGATTGCGTATTTTACAGGCGGCGAAATAATTATATCACGCACGCATCGCTATGACGGTCGTGTTTTGTCGTTTTTAGAATTGTTAAAACAGCGTGGTCGCAAAATGCGAACGCCATTTTATTCAGACCTGGGCTTGATATCGAATATCTATAAATCAAACGAAATGCATTTGGGCGGCTCATCTCGTTCACGTTCTGATTTTGACAACCAGATGCAGAAAGATTTTGTTGATATTATTGCCAAGGCTGCCGCCCGCAAGGTATCAGATATTCACGTCGAAGTTGCTGACCAGACAACAATATTTTTTCGTATTGATGGCAGTATGCAGCCCGTCCTGGAATACAACAGCCAATGGGGCGAATCATTTCTTCGTGCGGCATTTGCGTCATCTGATATATCAAATGCAAATTATGCTGTAAATGAATATCAGTCCGCTCAAAAAGACGGCCGCACCCCCTTGCGCGGGACCAAAGATTTATATTTGCCATCTGGTGTGCTGGGCGTTCGTATGCAGTTTAACCCGATTGCCTTTGGAACACGCTATGCGGTTATGCGTCTGTTGTATGACAATCCGTCCGAAGGGATAAAGATAGAACAGGAATTCGGACCATATGAACAGCGTTTGTTGGCCCGTCTGCGTTCTTTTCCAACGGGGTTGGTAATTGTTGCAGGTCCGACCAGTTCTGGTAAATCAACGACCCTTGTTCGTAATATGTCGCTGATGTTAAAAGAACATAATTACGAAATAAATATGATTACCGTTGAAAATCCTGTGGAACAAAAGATTTTTGGTGCACGTCAAATGCCTGTTGTAAACACCACAGACGAAGAGCAACGTGAAAAGAAATATGTCGAAGCCCTGGCGGCCGCACTTCGAAGCGACCCTGATACATTGATGGTTGGTGAAATTCGCACACTGGCGGCTGCTGAATTGACGGTCCGTGGGGCATTGTCTGGTCATAATGTTTGGACGACATTGCATGCAAATTCTGCAATGGCAGCATTGACCCGTCTGTTGGACTTGGGGGTAGAGGCGTTTAAGTTAAAAGAAGAAACCTTGATGCGTGGCTTGGTATCTATGCGTCTGTTCAAAAAGATTTGTCCGCATTGTCGTGAATCCTTGGCCAATCATCCCGAACGTGGTGCATATCGTCGTGTAATGGATGCGTATGGTGAAATAGGTTTGAACCAGATTTATCAACGTGGGCCAGGATGTCCGCATTGTAATGGCACAGGAAACATTGGTCGTGTCAAGGCTGGCGAAATAATCATCACAAACAGTGAATTTTTGCGTTTGGCATTATCTGGCAATACTGATGGTGCTGTCCGTTATTGGCTTGAAGAAATGTCTGGACGCACATTAAAAGAAGCCGCCGCATCACTAATGTTGCAGGGCATAATCAGCGTTGATGAATTGGAACGTTGGGTTGGGCAACTTGACCAGCCAGGGGCATATTGATATGAATAAACTTGAACTGCTGTATGCAAAACTTGTTTTCAGATTAAACACGGAAAAACGTATGTCAATTTGTCGCAAATTGGCATCACTGTTGCGTAATGACTTTACATTGATTGATGCACTGGAACGTCTGGAAATGATTGAATCCAAGAACGGCAAATCACCACGTGAACCGTTTGCAATTGTTATGCGTCAGTGGCAAAAGAATCTGGAACAAGGTATGACTTTTTCCGAGGCCACCCGTGGCTGGGTCCCACCAAACGAAACATTGTTGGTAACGTCTGGGAATTTATCAAATTTGGTAATTGCATTGGAAAATGTCGGTCGTGTTGTCGAAGGGGCCAGCCGTATTCGTCGTGCAATGACAACTGCGATTGGTTATCCAATGTTTTTGTTGGGTCTAACGTTTGGAATTATTATTATGGTTGGGCTTTATCTTGTCCCTCCATTGGCAGAAATTGCTGGCAATTCAGTTGTCTGGCGTGGGGCTGCCCGTTCGCTGGTCTGGTTATCTGATTTTTCTATTCAATATTGGTATGTGTTTTTAGTTGTTTTTGCCGTGATAGTGTCTGTTGTCTGGCTAAGTCTGGCAAACTGGTCTGGTCGTATTCGTGTTATTTTTGATAAGTTGCCACCCTGGAATGTTTACAAGATTCAGGTGTCGGTTGGTTGGTTGATGTCATTGGCGGCAATGGTTGGCTCTGGCGTTACAATACCTGATGCGATGCGAATGTTGGCAGATAACGCCAATCGCTATTTACGCAGTATTTTGGATGCCGCACTTCGTCATATTGCCAATGGTGATAACCTTGGGGTTGCATTGACTCATATTGGTCGTGATTTCCCAGACAGTGAAATTATTGGGGATTTAACAATCTATGCCGATATGAACGAATTTGATGAAAACCTGAATCAAATTGCAAATGATTACCTAAATGAATCTGTTCGCAAGATGGAAAAGGTTTCAAACACATTGAACAGTCTGGGTATATTGCTAGTTTCAGCTATAATTGCTTGGGTTGTTCTGGGGACATTCCAGATGCAGGACCAAATAACATCTGCACTGACCTAAAAAATAAAATACAAAATAAAACCCGGCGATTGCCGGGTGTTTTTATAATCGTATCAAAATTATTTATTAGGAATAATCTTTAATTCTACACGACGATTTTGTGCACGGCCATCGGCGTTTGCATTCGATGCAATTGGATTTGATGAACCCATGCCCAAGACTTCAAATCGTGAAGATTTAATCCCTTGACCTTCCAGATATGATGCCACAGATTGTGCACGCTGACGTGACAGATTCAGGTTGTATTCTGCACTGCCTGTGCTGTCTGTGTGCCCTGAAACCATAAGTGTTGAATTGTCGTATTTCTTTAATACCTTTGCGACAGAGTTTAATACTGGATAGAACGAAGAATTGATATCAGCAGAATCTGTCTTGAAAGTAATGTTTCCTGGCATAATCAGTCGAATGCTGTCTTTGTCTTCGACGACCTGAACCCCTGTTGAAACCAGTTCTGCACGCAATTCCGCCGCCTGTGCATCCAAATAATATCCAACGCCACCACCGACTGCACCGCCAGCCAATGCACCAATCAATGCACCTTCGCTGCTTTGTGTGCTGCCAATCAATGCACCAGATACTGCACCAATTGCAGACCCCCAAGTTGCTTTTGATGTCTGTGTTTGACCAGTGTATGGATTTACAGTTGTGCAACCTGCAACCAGTGCTGCAATTGCACATACAGAAACTAACTTTTTCATACTTTCTCCTTTGTTGTTATTATACTGATGAACATCATAGAACATAATTTTACAAAACACAAAAAATAAATACCCCAATTCGGGGCATTTTTTATTTGACCTTGTGTTTACGCATCGTTGCAAGTTTTAACATCTGCAATGCAGGGGTTGCAGGAATCTTTGGCACAACAGGCTTTTCTTTGTCATAGAATTGGTCTTTTAAAATCATTCGTGCTGGTTGATAATTGATTTGCGGCAACAGTTTTGATTGAGCCATGATTTGTTCGTTTAATTTTTCACGTGATGCATCAATCTGGGCTTGCAGGGTCTGAATTTTTTCTGGTGTTTGTTCTTTGTCTGTTGCCCGTTGCAGTGCTTTTTCTTGTTTAGGTAATACGTCATACGTCAATCTGTCAATTTCGATTGCCATTGTATTGTATTGGTTTTCAAGAATTTTTTTTGCGACATTGACAGTTTCATTTTTGCCATCAATTCCCAGTTCTTGCATTTTTTCGCTAAATAAATTCTGATAGAACTTTATATCACAGATTGGCATTGATGAAAAGACATGTTCAATAGCATGCCAAACAGATTGGTTGACATATTTGTGCAGTCTGTCCGCCAAGAAACGGGGCAAGGGCTGATTTGCATCTTGCATTGCCTGAATAAAGACCGCATTTTTCTTCATCATCAAAGGCAATGTCTTTCCAGGGGTTCTCAGTCTTTGCATAACGACAGAACGATAGATTTCATACTTCCCATCTTGTATGTCTGATGTTTCCTGGTCGGGGGCAAAATGTGGTGCCCGTGCCAATTCTGATGGGTAAATATACGTTGATAAACTAGTTGCCTGGTCGATTTTTGAACTTCTGCGTGTAAGCAGACCGCCATAAACACAATCCAGTAAATCAAATGAAAAATAAGACACAAAAGGTCCTTTGGCTTCCTGGTTGCCCATAAAATCTTTTGCATACATTCCGATTTGACCATTAGCACCGTTCATAACGAAACGGTATCCCTTTGGTGCATATTTATTCATTTTACGCAAAAACCATTTTCTTTCAAAAATCATACAATCCTCTTTATTTGTAAATAATAAAAAAAGCCCGTTTTGGGCATTTTTTTATCGTGTTTTTATATTTTTTTTCAGCATTGCCCGTTGCTGTATAGTTTTTACAGAATCCACCTGTTCTGTGTTTACTTTTTGTTCATTTGAATTGCTGCTTTTTCCTGTCAGGGTATTGTGCAAATGCATAACAACAGCAAACGCAACACCTGCCACGACCATATACTCCAAAAATTCTTTTACATCTTTTCTCATTACTGATATGTCCTGTTCAAATAATTATTTTTGATTTCCAAAAAAAATCCGCCATTTGGCGGTGAAATCTTGGTGGGTGTTGAGGGACTCAAACCCCCGACCCTCTCGGTGTAAACGAGATGCTCTAATCAACTGAGCTAAACACCCAACGCTTTACAGCGAAACGAATAATATATCATTTTTTTTTATTTGTCCAGTATTTTTTTACCGTTTTCTAAATTTATACTTTCGCTGCCAACAATAATGACATTGTTCTGTAAAACAGGTCGTTGTGCAGATTCAACCCAGGTCCGCCAATAAACATCCCCATTGGTGGTTTCAATGGCATACAAATAATTATCTGTGCCAACAACAAAAGCGTATTTTTCAGTCAGGACAAAAGGAACAGCAACCCCAACGTTCAAACACCACTTTTTATCACCCGTTGTGGCCGATATCTTGCAAAACGCATCGCCTAAACCACCTGCATAGACCCATTTACCGTATGGGATAATTGGTGCAACAATATCAACGGTTGATGCCCCACCGGTCAAATTGCTGGCCCGATATATATCTGCAATCCAGGCAATTTTACGTGTTTTCGGATTTAATTTGATAATTTCGCCTGTGGTCAATCCTGCATACAAGTATTGTCCACTGCAAACAGGTCTGCGATTTGCAGAAACTGTATCACTGGTCGGGAACCCGCTAAAAATCTTTTTATCCCCGTCCCAAATCACATTTGATGAATCCTGACTGTATTGGCATTTTGAATTGTCGATGACAATTTCAGACAGTGAACTGTCAGTAATAGTTTTATTTTGCACTTTTACCTGTGTGTCTTGAAACACTGCTGTTCGCACACCTGGTAAAATTGGGTCATGCTTATCGCATGCCGCTAATCCCAATGCACAACAAACAATACTGACAATTTTACGCATATTGACCGTCCTGTTGTTTTTTTATCTGATGCTTTGTGCTGTTGCAGAAATAACGTCTGGTGCATCTTTATCGTTTATAATTTTATCCAGCCATTTGTTTGCAACAGTTGTGTTTCCATCTGCCAAATACTTTTGTGCAATGGTTAGTGCCGCAGTGTAATAGAATGGTGAACTTTTTGTGTCTAAATCATCTAAATAGTCTTCAACTTCCTTGGCAGTCATATCGTCGCCTTTGGTGCCAATGACGTGCAATTTTGCCAAATCACGGAAATCAGGTGTGTTTCCTTTTGTTGCCAACTGTTCCAGGTAATAAGGATTGTTTTCCAATATATACGCTTGGAATAAGGCTAAATCAGCGGTTGCACCAGAAGTATTTTTTGATAATGCCGCTAATGCTTTTATATCAATATTTTCGACTGATGTCTCGTATGCGACTGCTGTTGCGATTTTATTTGCCTTGTGTGTCCGAACACCAATTTGAACAGCGGTCGTAGCAATCAGGATAACAATTGCAGTCGCCATAATATGTTTGGAATATTTTTTAATGAACTGCATAGTTTTTTCATTATTCACATCTTCCCATACTTCACGGTAAAGTGCATCTTCCATATGTTCAGCGTGTGTTTTTTTAGGTGTCTTGACTTTTTTATTTCTTTCCAGCATTGTTGCCATAGTCTAATCTCCTGTGCTTGAAAAATGTTAAATTTTGTTATACTATAAAATTTATGAGCAAGGAAATCAAGACCACAATACCATCAACCTCCAATACCAGCATTGTTGCTGCCCGTGGGGTCAGTGATGAATCTGGCTTGGCCCAGTATATTCAAACTGTGCAACAGATACCGATTCTTACTGCCCAGCAGGAATATGACTATGCAAGTCGTTGGGTCAAATCCCAGGATAAATTCGCTGCGGAACAACTGGTGGCCAGCCATCTGCGTTTGGTTGTATCTGTGGCATACGATTACAAGAATTATGGTATCCCTGTGGGTGAATTGATTGCCAGTGGTAATATGGGGCTTATGCAGGCTGTTCAAAAATTCGACCCTGACAAAGGTTTTCGTTTTTCGACCTATGCGATGTTCTGGATTAAGGCCGAGATTTACGAAACCATCCTGAACAACTGGTCATTGGTTCGTATTGGGACTTCTGCCAATCAAAAGCGTGTGTTTTTCAATCTTGCCCGTGCCAAGCGTGCCTTGGGGATAATGGACAATAATCTATCAGATGAACAAACAAAACAGATTGCCGAATATCTAGAAGTTCCCGAACGTGATGTTGCCCGTATGGCGACCCGTATCAGTGCCCGTGATTTATCGCTAAACGCACCGATGAATTCTGATGATGGTGCAACTGATATCTTGTCAAATATGACTGCCGGTGGCGATACTATCGAAGAATCTTTGGAACAGGCGGAATTTCGCCGTCTGGGAATGGGCTTGCTGAAAAAGCACTTGGAAAAAATGCCTGAACGTGATTGTGCGATATTGACTGCACGTCGCCTGCAACAACCGGCGGCAACGCTTGAATCATTATCCCAGAAATACGGCATATCACGTGAACGTGTTCGTCAAATCGAAGAACGTGCCTATAACAAATTGCGTAATGCAATATTGGACGAAGCCAAAGGACAGTTTTAATATGTTTTCAATATCCAGAATTGCAATTCTTGCAGCGTTGGTTGTGGGGCTACCACTTTCTGCCAACGCATATCAGTATGACGCAGGACGATTTTCCTTTCGTTTAACGGGCTATGGTACCAGCGGTGTTATAAATCCAGATTTTGGTTCATCATTATTTATTGGTGATTGGCGTGTTCGCACCCAGATGACTGTTGCAGCAACAGATGATTTGAAGATAGGTGCGGTTTATGCCTTGGACCAGGCTGCCCTGGACAAAGGAAACTTTTCCCGTGAAACATTTGCGTATATCGAATCACGCCAATATGGTCGCATTGAATTAGGCTGGACAGATTCTATCGCACGTAAATTGGGGGTAGGGCTGCCAGACGTTGGTGGTCTGCGTATAAATGACCGTCCACTGTTCAACGAAAAGATTGTCCCAGACGGCCCTGTAATTCCTGATACAACATTGACATCTGGCCGCAATGCACCACGAATAAACGTTGTTTCTGCACCGTCTGACGGGATTCAGTATGGTTTATCTGCATCTGGCTTTGCGACTGATTATGATTATGCGCTGGACGCAGGTCTTAAAATCCGTCGTCCATCGGGCAAGGTTAAAACAGCATATTCATTGGGATTATCGTTTATGGATAATCCCAATGGTTTTGACCCAGAAGTTTACACCCCGGCCGTCACTGCTGATTGGCGTGCCCAGATGTCAATTGGTATGAATTTGCAGTATAACAGCATTGTTTGGGGAACAACAGGTCGCATAATTTATGACCGCAATCCTGTGGGCGATGTTTCTGATGGATTTGTCCTTGGCACAGGTGTAAGTTATGACCTGTTGCGATACAGTATATCATTGACCTATATGTTATCTGATACGGGCGTATGGCAGAAAGAAATTGATAATTTTATCGACCATATGGCGATTGCTTCATTTAGGTATAAATATAATGAATTTGTTGATATCTGGATGTCTGGCGGTATAACATCCCAGACCCCATTTATATCGGCAGGCCTTCGTTTTAGTTTCTAAAAAATCCCACCAATTGGTGGGATTTTTTTTACGTTTATTTTTTTGCGTTATTTAACCTTAATTGTCCACAGGCCGACCCGATATCTGTTCCACGTTCACGTCGGATACGTGTATGAATACCATTTTTAATTAAAATATCCTGGAATCTGTGAACAGCATTTCCCGAAAGTCCCGCAAAATCCCGTTCGTCAACTGCATTCCACGGTATAAGATTCACCATACAGTTTTTGCCACGTAAAATTTCAGATAATTTCTCGGCGTATTCTGGTGTAGCGTTATATAATTGAGTTTCTCCATTATCGTCTTTTTTACCCAGCAAAATGTATTCTATCATCAACTGACGATTATGATTGTCTGTGAAACGCCAAGCAGCGTCCAGGACTTCGCTCAATTTATACTTGTTATTGATAGGCATAATTTGACTGCGTAATTCATCGGTTGGTGCGTGCAGTGAAATAGCCAAGTTTATTGGTCGTCCCCATTCAATCAGTCTGTCAATCCCTGGCACAATCCCACATGTTGAAACAGTAATCTTACGCCAACCGATACCCATTTCACTGTTAGCCCGTTCGATAAAGCCGATAACATTTTCTGTGTTTTGCAATGGTTCGCCAGTCCCCATAACAACAATGTGTGAAACATCGCCATTGTTTGCATCACCGTTTGGTCGAATAGGTTTGGTGCTAAATTTATCGCTTCTCAGTTCCCACTGTGCCACCAGAATCTGCGAATAAATTTCATTAGTTGTTAAATTTCGTTTTAATCCCAACAAGGTGCTGGCACAGAACTTACAACCCATTGCACAACCTGCCTGGGAACTGACACAGACACTGTTTCCGTATGTTGTTCGCATCAGAACACATTCAATTTGTTCACTATCGTCCATTTCTAGCAAGAACTTGGTTGTTTCACCGTCTGCCGATTCTAATTTTTTTACAATTTTAACAGGCAACGTTCTTGCGTTTTTATTCAGTTCATCACGCAATTTTTCGGGTAAATTTTTCATCACAGAAAAATCGGGTGCCCCACGATTTAGCCATTCACGCACCTGTTTTGCCCGAAACTTTGGCTGTCCCAAATCGGTTATATATTTTTCCAGTTCTGCATCTGTCCAGTTAAATAAAATCGGTTTCATAGTTTATATCTGCTATCGTTTATAACAATGACGGCCTTGCGACGCAGTTGTTTTAACTGTTGGTCGGCCTGGAACATTGCTTGTTTGTATGTAGTGTTTTGTTTAATAACATCGTCCAGATTTTTATATTCGTCTGTCTTTTTTGTGCTGCATACCAGCAACACAGAATTATTTTCTAGTTTTGACCATGTCAACACAGGCAATCCCACAACCCGTTCACGAATATCAGCGGACAGTTCGTATTGCTTTGCTGTAAATTTTTGCGGAACACCACCTAAATCTTCGGCCATTTTAACGGCCGCATCACACGATTTTGGTTTGGTCAGTTTGCTTGCGACATCTGCTGGGATATCTGTCAGTCGAACAATAGTCATTTCAATAGGCAGCCCATGTTCACGTTCCAGACTTTGTTTTTCGTTTTTTATATCTTCTGCCTGAATATCCAGTGTTGGCATAATTGTCCGTGCGACAATAATTTGCCATGCGATTTCTGCACGCAACGCACTTTTTGCCATTTCTTTTTCAGCGATTGACAATTCGCCCAGATTCATTTTTTTAAGTTCTTTATCAACTACATCATCGTCAGGGACTGCGTTAAAGTTTTGTGCGTATGCCAACTTTACATTGTCATCAATAATATTTTGCAATGCCACACGTCGATTGTCAGTGCCGGTATAGCCCTGTTTAGTCATCAATTTTGTTCGCATTGTAATATCTGTATCTGTAACAGGTGTTCCATTTACAGATGCCACAACACTGGCGGCAAACCCTGGTGTTATTCCCAGCATTGCAAACAAAACAGCAAATGATTTTAGTTTTAACATCTCTCTTTCCTTAGGCTTTTAATATTCCTGGCCATTGATTGACATACCGAATCTGAATTGGAACGTTGTTGTTCCGACATAGTCTTCTTTGATTGCATTATCACGTCTGTATTCCACAGACAAATAATAACACGGGTGCGAATAAAAGAATCCGCCTGTATGTCGTTGGAATTGTCCCAGTTCCATATTATAGATTGCGTTCCAACGCACGGACCATCTGTTTGTCAGTTGAAATCCTGCCCCAACAATAGCCTCGTTTATATCTGTGTTTTCTATCAGTTCATCACTAAGGTTTTGCGACCATATATGACCGATATTGAAAAAGTTTTTTGCACTTCCAATATTTGCTGATGTTTCCATATGACGCAGTGCTAAATCGTCTTGATTTAATCTGAATCTGGACGCAACGCTTAACCATTTCATATTGTTATAACTAATCCGCCCGACATAGTCTGACAACCCTTTGTGAAAACCGCTGTTCAAATCGCTTTGCAGTTTATCATTAAAGTCATAAGACTGCCCCAGGAAAATTTCCACATTTGTTCCTTCTTCGTTAAATGCGGCCCAACGAACGCCATAGTCTGCATACGTTCCATTTTCCCACACGTCCAGTCCCGAAAATCGATTGTCTGAAAACAGTGTTGAATCGGTTAAAATGGTCCCAGCGGAATCGTTGTTTTCTGCAAAGACCTCGTTATCCAGATGTTTCATAACTGTAATTCTGGCACGTGGTTCAATAATCTGGGTCCAGTTATTAGTTGGCTTGAATAATGGCAATCCCCATTCCAAATAACCACTTGGCAAAAAGCGATTTTTCATCCCCGAAAACACTTCGCCATCCGCCATTTCTGTTTTATCAAAATGATACAGGTCATATCGTGCTGAAACACTGGCGGTCAAGCGATTTCCGCCCCACAGTGTCCACGGTGTTGTAAGTCTGGCATCACCAATCATACGCTGTGCAGCGGTCCCGTCACCTGAAATCCCCAAAACGTCTGCACTAAATGTTGCATAGGTTTCACCAAACAACGGTGCGGTCTGATGAACGGCACGTATATTTGGCAAGATATTTCCATCAGGGATATTCTGATTGCCAGTGCTATCACGCAGTTCCTGGAATATGTGTGCATCTGCTACGACATAACTGCTTTGTCCAAAAAGTTCCAGTTTTGCCCCTGAATCCAAATATGGCTGGTCATCATAGAATCCATATTTCTGCAAATAGGTTTTATCAGATGCACGTTCCAAGAACACTGTTGCACGTGCATATTCGCCCAGTTCAATAACGTCATCATTGAAAATATGCCAGCGATTTTCGCCTTCACGATTATGTGTAAATGACGCACTTGTTCTGTATTCTGAATGTTCTGCATTTAATCTGTGTTCAACCTGGAATAATGGATTTTCCTGGGTCAGATATGAAAAAGTCCATGTCATATCGTGCGTATCGGACAGCGATATATACAGTGGAATATTTATCTGTGTTCCCATTTTATTTGTCGATGCAAAATCAGGCATTAAAAAACCTGTTTTATATTTTACACCTGGGTCTGGCATTTCAAAGTATGGCAACCACAGCACTGGGATATCGTATGTTCGCAACACTGGGCTGTAAAAACTAAGCATACGTGAATCCATATCGTGAACGATTTTATATGTTGAAATTTTCCAGGCATCCCCATATGCATCGCAATCATCACATGCGGTAAATGTAGCCTCTTTGGCAATTGTTAAATCACCTTTTCTGGTAATATTGTCAGATTCAACATAAACGTGATTTCCCAACCACAGTTTAATATCTGTTCCAGACAGCTCATCACCTTGTTGTGTGATGTATGAATCTGTCAGCGTCAATCGTTGTCCAGATTCATTTATGATTTCTGTGTTTCCCAGTGTTTTTATCGACTCGGTCTTTACGTCATATTCAATTTTATCAGCGGTTATGGTTCGTGCTTCGTTCATATCAACGGACAATGCCACCGCATAACTTGTGGTGGCTGCCATAATCGTCAAAAATCCATAAAACTTTTTCATTTTTTTGCCAATGCTATCAATATCCCAGCCAGCAATAATCCCAATCCCACGGCCAGTATTCCAAACTGTGTTAAACTGCCAATCATATTAGATGCCGACATATACAATGCCATAACCCCGGCCATTGCCGCCACTGCAACCATTGGTGCGAAACTTGTTCTTCTACGCAACAGCGAAGATTTTAGTAAAATCACCGCACATAATGCAGCCAAAATGATATTCATAACCGGCGACAAGAAACGATTGCACAATTCTGTCAGAATCATTTTGTGCTGTTTTTTTGTTTCTGCATCAAATGCAATTTTAACTAAATCTTTGGTTGGGATTCTGCGAACACGGAACGAAGTGTTTTCTTTATCTACAACGTTCAAATCCATATCGAACGTTTCAAAAGTTCCTGTAACCATTGTTTCGCCGCTGGCCTGCAAAGAACCATTTGTCATAACCAACGATAATCCACGAATTGTAGAAACCAATTTACCTTTTTCAGCGAAAATCATACTTGGTGCATCTCTATCCCGCATATCAGACAACATAACCTGGCTTAAATCATGGCCTGAAACCTTGTCAACATAGACGACCAACCCATCTGAAATTTCTGTAAAGGCACTTTCTTGTAATTTCATATGTGCCATACCGTATTGCAAATTCCATTGCGTATCATAGAACAGCGATTGTGATTTAGGCACAATCCAAACATTCAACGCTAAATTGAGCAGGGTTAACACGACCCCCAATCCCAATGCTGGTTTTGCGATTTGCTTTGGTGATAAACCCGACGCTGCCATAACAGTAATTTCATTATCAGAAATCATTTTGTTATATACGAAAATAACCGCAATAAAACATACGAATGGAACGATAATAGATGCGATAAATGGAATCATCAATGCGGTTAGTCCCAAGAAACTGCCCACATCAATTCCGTATTTCAATAAAAACTTCATCATTGACATAATTTGCATCATCCACGCCAGTCCTGTCAGCACCAGCATCAGCATTACAAATATCGCAATCAGTTGTTTTACAAAATATCTGTTTAAAATCTTCATATTGTGCAGTATAAAATATAACTTTCACCTTTTCAAGGTTTGTGTGCGGACTTTTATACTATAAAAAATCCCCCAAAATTGGGGGTAATATTATCGTGCTGGTGCAATTCGCAACTCTACCCGTCGATTAGTAAGGCGACCAATATCATCTTGGGCTGCAATTGGTCGTGCAGAGCCACGCCCAACGATAAATAACCGTGTTGTATTTATGCCTTTTTCAGAAAAATAAACCCCAACACGTTGTGCCATATCCATTGATAAGGCATTTGCAGCATTTGTATCACGCATTGCGTCTGTATAACCTGCAATTTCGATAAAAGTCGCGTTGTATTTTTTCAAGATTTTCACAATCGTATTCAGTGTATCATCACCTGTGATTGAAATGTCTGCGATATTCAGTTCCATAATCGCATCACGAACTAAAATAACAACAACATCCGTTCCTGCACGCTGAACAGAAATTCCCGGCTTTCGCAGTGCGTCATATAAGTCAAATTCCAGTTCTGCCATATATTTTGTTGCGATTGCATTGTCGTTTGCAATTTTGTCGCCATATTCTAATTCATTGGGCGTCTTGACAGTCCCAGAAACCAATTCGCCACCTGCACCCAGATAAACAGGTCGTTTTGCCACCCGGGACATTTCTGTCATATCTGTAAAACTTGCACCATTCAAATAATTGCCCCATGTGTATCTGGGCGGACTAGAATACGGTGCACATGCCACAACGGCACACGACAAACAAAACAGTAAAAATAAGTTCTTTAACTTCATTTATTCGACGACAAACGCAACCTGATTTGTATTTGAATCAAAACAATTATCGGTCAGTCCTGTTTCAAACCCATTCACCAGCATTGCGGTTGCCCATTTTGGTTGTTTTGCAGAAAAATATTCACACTCACTGGATGATAAATCGACCAGATTTATAGAAAAAGTTTTTCCATCTGTGCTGGATTCGATTGACCAGTTTTCACCACCCAACGGTGCTTTGTCGGATTGCAATGCACCTGCCTTTATCAGATAGTCGATTGAAACCCCTTCATAAGTGCCACGCATTTCCAATAACAGTTTTGTGTTTTGCACAATTTGTTCCAGTTCTGCATCTGCAATGGTTCGCACTTGGTTTTCACGTATCATATTATAGATACCCAAACTGGCCACTGTCATAACCCCGGCGATTGCCATAACGCCAATAACTTCGATTAAAGACCGTCCTGATTCGTTGTTCATTATTTTACCCCCACTATTTCTGCATTCTCGAACAGATTCATTGCACTTGCGACCAATGGGTCCGCTTCTAATTCTTCTTGTTTTTGTTCACTAAACGTATGCGTATGCACAGATTCTGTTGCGCGTTCTAATGCCCACTGTTTACCTGTTTTATCAAACAGCCACGCCCCCAGTTTGTGTGCAAAGTCTGCATCGCCCTTGCGGTCAAAGTATTTGATTTTTCCATCTTCAAATTCAGCGATTTCAATATTTGCACTGTAATAAGAATACAGTAAAATTTCTTTGGTTTCTTGCAAGGCGGTCGCCAAATCATTTGCAGATTTAATTACACGCAGTGCTTTTTGTTCTGATGCTGGGCTTGGTTGTGATGATGCGGCTGTCCCCTGTGCCATACGGTCCGCAAAGATATTTTTTACTTCACGCACCCGATTGGCTGATTCTTGTTGTTTAATAATTTCTGGGATTGATGGCATATCTGCAATGTGCATCATTCGCACCACCAGCATATCAAAGCACTGTTTTTGATTGCCTGCCGCTTGCATTTCTGGCACTGCCGCCACCATAACCTGCCAAATTCTGGACAGTGTGTTTAGTGAAATTCGTCCATTTAGATTTTGAATCTGGTCCCGTTGGTCGGCGGTGTATGGCGAATTTGTAACATTCCCTGCGTGCAGGGCCGGATGCATACGTGTTGCCCAATGTGTCCATTCCATCATATCTGTCAGCAACATAGATAAATCGGCACCGTTATTATAAATCTCGTCAACTTTTTCCAGTGCAGCGGCAGTGTCCCCCGATAACAGTGTTTTCATAAAGTCAACAACCACACCCCTGTCGGCACGTTTCAGCATATCCAACACGGCATTTTCATCAACCTTGCCACCTGTTTGTGCGATTGCCTGGTCCAGCAAGGACAACCCATCACGCACAGACCCGTCTGCCGCCCGTGCCAGCAATTCATTTGCCTCATCGCTCAGTTCAATTTTTTCATTTTCTGCAATCCACGCAAAATGTTTTTTTAGCGTGTCAACTGGCACACGCACCAAATCAAAACGCTGACAACGCGAAAGAATTGTCACAGGAACTTTTCTAATTTCAGTTGTTGCCAGGATAAAGATAACATGTGCAGGTGGTTCTTCCAATGTTTTCAACAAAGCATTAAATGCCGATATCGACAGCATATGAACTTCGTCGATGATATAAACACGATAACGTCCGTTTGTTGGTCTGTATTGCGCCCCATCCAGAATGTCACGCATATTATCAACACCGGTATGTGATGCAGCGTCAATTTCCATAACGTCAATATGTTGACCTGCGGCAATTGCCCGGCAATTTTCACATTCACCACATGGTGTTGCAGTTGCCTTGTCCCCTGACAGACAGTTCAAAGCCTTGGCCAAGATACGTGCTGTGCTGGTTTTACCTGTTCCACGAATACCTGTGAAAATATAAGCATGTGCAATACGTGATGTATTGATTGCGGTTGTCAATGTTTTAACCAATACATCTTGACCGATAAGTGATTTGAAATCCTGACTGCGATATTTGCGTGCTAGAACTGTATAATTATTTTCCATAATAAGCAACTTCCTTTTAGACCTAGCATAGCAAAACAGCGTGAAATTTCAACAAATAAAACGCACCAAACGGTGCGTTTTTTTAATTATTTCAAGTTTGTAATAAAGTCTGGGAAACCAGGTTCTTCGTCGTCCTGGGAATCTGTGTTTTCTGATTCTGCCTCAACCTGTGCCGCAATTTCGCTTTCTGCTTGTGCTGCGGCCTTATCTTTTGGGTCCCGTGTTGAGTCTATTTTTCCTTGTTCTGCATTTACCATACGACCATAGTGTTCTGCTGTCTGCAACAGGCGTTCACGTTCGATTTCATCAGCGGTCTGACGTGCTTGGTCGATATATTGTTTTCTTTTTTGCCGCCACTTGTGGCAACGCTGTATCATCTGTCCGACATTGGATTGATTTTTTTTATTTTGCATATCTTTTCTTTTTCAACAGGAAACAAACTTATAACAACTACTACTATTTTGTTGTTATGCTTAACGCTGTCAATATTAAAACAACTTAAAACTGATTGCAATAATTTTTTTCTGTTGCTAACCTAAGGCTTGTAGGAGGAATCATTTTGCATCAAGAACGTGGAAATTTCTTACTTCAAGCCCTGTTGGCCCTGGGGTTGATTTTTGCGTTTATTCCATTTTTGACCCGCAATATTGCTGGGCGTGATTCTGATGCACGAATGTATTCTGCAACCCGCCAGGTTGACTTGGCCCAGACGGCAGCCCGAATTTTTATTCGTGAAAATGCCCGTGATATTCCGTATGAAACAACGGTTGTATCTGGAAATGATTTTTCTGATTTACTGGAACCTTATGGTTTGCCGCTGGGGTTTGTTCCACGAACGGCACTGGGGCAAGATATATCATTGGTAATGCATAAAACACCGATGGCTGTTTCTGCATATATAGAATTATCTGGTGGTGATTTGTCTGAATTGGCCCGGGCTGAACTGGCACGCCGAATTGGATTTTATGCAAATGTTGTTGAAGAAAATGTTCGTGTTGGGGTTGAGTTGACCGATATTTATTCTGATGTTGTTCGCCGGAACGAACCAAATTTTGACAACAGTGGATTTTTATCAGACCTGGATATGGGGGCGTTTGTTCTGGATAACGTTGGAAGCTTGTTTGCATTAAACGGTGAATTTAACAGTGCTGAATTTAATACTTTGACTATTTCTGGCATCGAAGCCGGTCGTGATGCCACAAATGAAATCGAAACGATGACTGCAGCCAAGGCAGTGTTTCAAAGTAAAACAGGTGAATCAGCCCTGACTTTAACACGTGGCACACTGTATGCAGACGGTGTTCAAACACGAACGATATCGAACTATGGTGATACAGGCAATTTTGTTGCAGACGATGTTTCGATATACGAATTATCAATGACGGCTGGTCGCACGGCGTTTTCTGGGCCTGGTGATTGGTTGGTTCATGGTAATGTTGTGTCAAATCGTGTTAGCCTTAGTGTTGAACGTCTGGATGTTTCTTCGTATATAAACGTGACCCGTGGTCAAGACGTTTATATTGATGGCGAAACGCTGGAATATAATTCTAAATCAGGGATAGAGGTTGGCACTCTTTACACATCAAACATAACCTTGCGTGACCAAACGTCGAATGCCTTAGGTTCTGGCAAGGCAGGTTCGGTAATTTTAGATGTTCGTCCAAATGGAACAACAATGTTGCCGGATGCTTGGCTAGAAGGTGTGAACAATGATGCGTTTGAGATTATTGATATTCCGTCTGCGGATGATGGAAAGACCGTTTCTTGTGAATCGATAATTGAAAAATACGAAGGTGCATATAATAAACAATCGCTTTCTCAATACTTGATATGTCAGTATGTATATTGGCAGCGTCTGGAAAAGCGTATAAATATCAAACAGTGTTTAATGGCAGGTGGCAGTGGCTGTATGTAAACCCAAGATTTTTTCGAATAATTCATCAGGTGCCAGTATAATGGAAGTTTTACTGGCGATGGCTATTATTGCGGTTGCGGCACCGTTTGTCTATAACCAGATTGCCCAAACGAATCATACGATTCAAGATATTGCGACTGCACGTCGTATAATGTCTGTTCGCAATAATGCACTAAATTTTGTTCGTATGAATCAGGACAAATGGCCGGATACCGCCCAGATAAAACTTGATGAAACGGAACTGGAACAAATCAGCCCTGATGCCGCCGCAGGTTTTATTGATAAATATTCTGTAAATGGTGCTTTTATCACAGATGTTTACCTGGCGTTTGAATTGTCGAATACAGAATTAAATACCAACAAAATTGCCCGTCATATTGGTGGTGATGCAGCGGTTGTAGGGGATGATTCTGTTGCCTATGGCAATACCTGGGCTGTATCTGCCCCTGATTTTATTCCTGGTGATTTAATATATCGCATATCACGTGACGTTTCTGGCGAAGATACGTCAAAATATTTGCATCGTGGCACATCTGGCGAAGACGAATTAAACGTTATGAAACGTGATTTAGATATGAATGGTCATAACATTTATAATGTTGCAACAATAACGGCAGATTCTGCCCGGTCCAAGAATACAAACACATCATTTTTAACATCAAGTGATGTTGCAGCAAGCACAATATATTTTTCATCTGGTGCGAACATTGACGGCCAAGATGTTCATATTGGTGATTTGCGTGTGTCTGGTGATATGTCCGGCTTTCGCAATGTCAGTGCATTGCGTATAAATGACGGAAATAAATTTACAACATCTGGTCGAATTATTGCAGACCGTGTTTCTGTTCTTGAAAAAATAAATGTTGGCAATAACCTGGTTTTGAAATCAGACAGTGCCAGCACAATCAGTGGCTTTACAGGTGTTTCGGTCAGTTCTGTTATTACATCCTATATATCCGCCGAGGAAATGATTTTTTATGAAAACTTTGGTTTAACCGTATCTGGTGAATTGTTGATGTCAACGGTGCCACCGATAAAGATTGGAAACTGGATTTTTCCATCAACAAAACCGCCACAATTTTCGATGTTCACATTATCACGTGGTGAAAATCCGCCCGCACCGAAACGCAATGCTTTTGCACCACTGGTTCGCAGTGGTTGGGCAGAAACAACTGACGCACCATCGGCGATTTTGCCAACATTGCCTACAAATAATTAAACAGGATAAAAATTGAATGCACGAACCAAGATTTTTGCTAATAAAAATTCTTCGCACGGCAGTATGTTGATTGAACTGCTGCTAAGTGTTGCACTTGCTGCCTTGATAATTCCGTATGCGTTTCGTTATCAACAGTCGGCGGTTTTGCGGGCTCAAAACATTGCGATAACAAATCAGATGACGGAAATTCAAGTTGCCCTGGAACGGTATATAATTGCAAATCGTCCGGAACTGTTGCGAACAGTTGGACGAAATATTACACGGGTCAGTCTGTCAGAACTTGTTCCCTATGGTCTGCCCGACAGTGTTTTAACCCAAGGCGATGAAAAATATCAACTGCGTATTTTGAAATCAACCGATATAACAGGTCCGTCAACATTACAGGGTGTTGTAATTCGTGCGTCTGATGATATTACCCCATTGCGAACCCGTGAAATTGTAAACTTATCTGGTGGTTCAATGGGCTTTATTGATGGCGTGCATGCCTATGGAACGTTTGGTGTTTGGCATACAGACAGTGTTGACCTGGGGATTGATATGGATAATGCGATTGTCGAAACGACATCGATAAATCGTGATAATGCACTGTATTTGTGGCGTGTTCCGTCAAATAATCCAGATGATGCAAAAATGCGGTCTCCATTAAATCTGGGGGGGCATGATATCGTAAATACAAAATTCTTGAATGCGAATTACTTGGATTTTTCTGAACGTTTAACTGTCGGCAAGACTGTTTCAAACGATGTTATTTTTAGCAATCGTCCAACAATCAATAATGGGTTCAAGGTTGTGTCTGCAAATGTTTCTGGTATGTTATCATCAGACGCAAAAAATATGGAAGTTTCTGGTCAGTTGTCATTGGCAGACCTGGCCAAGATGTCATCGCTAACAGCAGGCAATTTGTGGGTGTCAAATTTAACATTAGGGGGGTTGTCTATAAATTCCAGTGAAAAATACGCCTTGTTAAAAGTCAATCAGGCACTGGATATGACATCAGGTCATATTGACGCAATGTTTGTTTCTGTTGGGTTTACGGGTTCTGTCACGCCACGCTTGGTTGTTTATGATAAAATTGTTGATTCTGTAAATTCAGACTATTATTGGGATACGTCATCTGGGCGTGCAAACTTTAATGATGCGTCATTTGTTGAGTTAAATCGTATGGCGACACTGGCAACAATTGCCGAAGGTGATAAATCAACGGTCTCTGGCCAAATATTTGGTTCTGTATCTGCGAACAAGAACGCAACGGTTGCAGATTATATGAATGCAATCCGTAAAATTCAAACCCAGGTCCAGGAAAAATATCGTTTGTTGAATTTAGAATAAAATATGGTATAAATATCACTATGAAAATAAAATGCGACTTTTGTAAAACAGAATATTCATTGGACGAAAATCCAAATTCGTCAGTTAGATGTGCACTGTGTGGCAACACTTGGACGGTATCTGAACCGCCACGCAAAAATTCTATTTTAATGTTCATTGCGGCACTGTGTGCGTTATTGTCGGCAATTGTGTTTACTGTTGCTGTTATCACACATCACCAGGCCAAACAGGTTGTTCGTGGTCCATTGGTTGCGACTGTATCTGGTGTTGAAACAATAACTGACGAAGAAGGTGTTTCGCACCTGGTGGTAAGTGGCACAATTGAAAATATCTCTAGTGAGATTTATGGGGTTCCTGATTTAATAATTGTTTCATCTGACCAAGAGGGTCGTGTTTTAGCACAACAGAAGTTTATGCCATCTGCAACATTGCTAGATTCTGGGGCGACTGTAAATTTTCGTCATATGTTATCGCCTCAACCTGCTGGCGTAAAAAAGATATCTGCACGGTTGGCTGATTTACAAGTGCCACAAGGGGATGAAAAATGAAGAAACTGATGTTGTCATTATGTTTGTTGTTTGTTGCTACAATGGCGTTTGCAGCTGATGCACCCACCCAACGGGTTAGTGTTTTTTCAACCAGCACAGATTGGCAGGGTGTAACAGGTCTGACATTAAACGAATATAATGGGAAATTTATTTCTGATAAAAAATTGGTTGGTCGTGGTCTGGTTTTGTATTATTTGGACGGTTTTCCATGTTATGGATTAGGTTATGGTGTTCGGGTATGGGTTGGTCCCGATGGCAAGACGGATAATGATTTGCATATTGCGTGTGTGGCGGCCCCAACTGAAATCAAGTTCGCATATCGTAATGCCACCCGTGATGCAGACCAGGCAACTACAACAGGGCTTTTAACATGTCCTGTATCTGATGACGGTCGTGAATTGACGATTGATTTATCTGAATGCACGGTTGGGCCTGATTGGGACGAATATAAATAGGTTTTGTTATTATGGTTGAAATTCGTGAATTTATTGTATCTGAAACTGATGAATTGACCCGCTTGGATAAGTTTTTATCTGGCAAAATGCCTGAATTTTCCCGCAGCGAGATTCAGCGATTCAACGTCCGCCGCCTTGATGGCAGTGCTGTAAAGTTTTCTGAAAAAATCCGGCTGGGTGATGGTTTTACTGTCGAGGTTCCGGCCCCCCAGACCGAAGTTGCGACTGAAAATATATCGTCTGATTTTGACTTGGATATTTTATACGAAGACGATGATATTATCGTGATAAACAAGCCACGTGGTGTTGTTATGTATCCGTCTGCTGGCAACAAGACAGGCACATTGGTCCAGAATATCCTGGCACATACACATCTGTCTGCACTGGGTGGGGCGACCCGTCCGGGCGTTGTTCATCGTCTGGACAAAGATACCAGTGGTGTAATGGTTTTTGCAAAATCTGACGCTGCATTTCGTGAACTGGTGCGTGTATTTTCAGAGCATGATTTGACCCGAAAATATATTGCGTTTACTTGGGGGTTGCCGAATTGGGAGGTTGCCGACATAACAGGCAACATTGCCCGCTCATCACGAAATCGTCAAAAAATGACAATGGTGAAAACTGGTGGAAAAAGTTCACATACCGAAGTGGCGGTAATAAATGCGTGGTCCCGTGCCAAGGTTTCCGAAATGCGTTGCACTTTGTTTACTGGTCGCACGCACCAGATACGTGTTCACTTGTCTGCCCATGGATTTCCAGTTTTGTGCGACCCATTATATGGTCGTGGTGCAGCACGTCTGGGGTCTGTTCGTGATTCTGAATTGCTGGACTTTTTGAAGGACCATAATGGCCAGATGTTGCACGCCGAAGTTTTGGAATTTGCCCACCCAATAACAGGCGAACAAATGCGTTTCAAGACCCGCTTGCCCGAAGATATGATGGAATTGAAATGTATACTGGATGACATCGGTTAAAGGCCTATTTTTCGCTTTCCATCCCCTTGATTTTGTGTTAGAATAAAGTAATAAAATATGGAGTAAGGGGATGTCATTTCTCAAAAACACGGTAAGTTTATTGGCGTTATTCAGTGTAATACCTGCGGCGTCTGCTGTCACGGCACGTCCCAGTGTGCTAAATTCTGCATCGTCTCGTCGTATGCCAACAATGACGGCATATATCACGGGCACTGCTACTGGCACGACAACGACCAATGGTTCAAGCACGACATCGTCAACATTGTTGGCGAACGCCGAATGTATTGATGCATATACCCAGTGTATCAAGGGTGCGGATGCATGCGGCACTGGGCTAGAGGAATGCACAACCAAGGTTTTATTCCACGGTAAAATGCCCCAGTGTTTATCAACATTGGCCCAGTGTTCATCTGCTGGTGTGAACAGCCTGTTTGGAACATCGAATGTATCTGCGTTAAACACAGTTGCAACAAAAAACGCATATGGTGAAATTACAGAATACACATACCCAACTGACGGCAGTGTTTTGGGTCAGATGATATCTGCTGCGGCGATTGAAAACAAATATGATACATCTGCATGCGTTCGTCGTTATTCGTCGTGCCTACGCAAGGAAAGCGTTTGTGGTGCAGATTTTGAATTATGCACGACCAATACCGAGTTCAAGAAACAACGTGTATATTGTGATTCAACATTGGCACGTTGCCAAAGTGATGGTTTGATTGAATTGTTTGGCACTGCGTCTATGACAGCGACCCCAATAGCATCCAGCCGTATTGGCGAAATGATTACCGAAGGGGCTGCCCTGGCGGCAGTAAATGCGGTTTCAACCTGCTACAAGGTTGCAGACCAGTGTATGTTAAATGCGTGTGCGGCAAATCCATATAAATGCTACGAAGATGCAACAACTGAAACTGTTGCCATTGTTGACGCAATCAATAATGGAACTGAAATTACCACAGTTGCGGAATCATCCGATATTTCATCAATAATCAGCAAATCTGATGTTTCGGCATATCTGCGTAATTCTTGTATGGATACAATCGGCTCGAATAAATATTGCTATGCAACATTTATCGGCGAAGGTCAAATGCCAACATCATCACAGCTGCGTGACGAAGATAACCAGGCTGAAATCTATGACCAGGCATATGGTGCACGTTATAATTCTGGGATGAAGGCTAAAATTACTGAACTGGTAAACAAATTCGATACCAAAGCCAAAGAAAAATGCGTTGAAACAATTAAATCGTGTGCAATGCGTGTTTGTGGCGGCGGTTCAGGTGCAGCCTGTTATTCCCAGGTATTTGGTGCAACCGACAAATCAATCAATAACGATTATTCACGCAATGAAATTAAAACAGGCTGTCAATCTGTAATCAACACAGACGTAAACTGTAAATATGCGGCCCAGAATCCAAATGCAACAGGCACATACAAATATTCATTTATGGATGCCGATGCGTTTGATGTCTTGTTCCCTGAATATGATGGTGGGGCAGGGGCTGACCCAATTGGTGTGATTGCATCATTAAATGCGTCATTGGCAAATAATTACAGCGATGCCGCCCTGGCCAAGATGAAAAAACAGTGCCAATCTGTGGCAACCAGCTGTGTAAAGTCAATGTGTGGTTCTGATTATGTAAATTGCTATCGCAATCGCACAGATATTTATTCTTCTTTGACAAACAGTGGTGATGCCGACTTTGATAAATCAATGAACAAGGTTGGCGGTGTTCTGGATTACACAATTGTTTTAGGATTGTGTATTGATACGGTTAAAAATGCCGATATCTGTTCTGAACACTTGGCAATCGAAACAAATAAATTGAAAATCAGCGACACAAACAAAACAGCCAGTTGGGGTGATACCGGCTCTGTCCGCAGTGAATGGATTGATGCAGGTGCAACATCTGCTATGACCGGCACAACTGAAACAGTTCAGGCAACTGACGAAAATGGCAATAAATTGTGTTCTGACAAATGTGGCAACCAGGGTGCATGCTATACAACCAGCACAGATGCATCTTGTGGCACATATGAAACGCCAGTTATGATTTCATATACAACCTATGTTGAAACCCAGGCTGCAAACACATTGTTCAAAGACCTGATTTATGACCTTGAAATCGAAGCCCAGGCAAAATATAACGCCAAATTGACGAAACAACAGAATATGTGTATGTCTTCAAACAACGGCGGAATTTTGGGTAAAAACGATACAGGTTCAACATTTATGTGGTCAAAACTGCGTGGCGGTCGTGTTCCTGCGAATTACCCAGTTGCGGGTTTGAAATCAACCCAGTTCATGGCCAGTAATGACCTGTATGGTTCGTTCTGCCGTGTTCGCATAACATTGCAATCAGACGACCGTGAAATTCAAAAGGTCTTGCAAGACGGTGCAACATGGTCAACAGCATACTTTGCGGCGGGCGACACATTTACATGTGGTTCGTGGATCCCAACATCCGAGCTAGAAACCTTGGCAAACAAAGTCGCCAAGGAAGCCCGTGCCGAACGCAAGGAAAGATATGGTGATATGCAGGACTGGGCAACAGTTATCGGCACCGTGGGTGGCGGTGTTGGTGGTGCATTCCTGGGTGCCGGCATCCAGAGCGGCGACGTATTTAGCGGTCTGACTGGCAAAATCAAAAAAGACAGCAAACAGTCGAACAACAGTCAAAAGGCAAAACAAGACGCCGCAAAACAATGCGTGACATCCACCGACCTGGCGTTGGAGTATTTGTCAAAGAACGACACGGTCAATGCAAAATACGTAATTGAAGCGGCAGCAAATCAGGCAACCAAGGCCGGTGTTGACAGCGTAACCATCGCCAACGCCAGAAATGCAATTTCAACAACGCCAAATAATGGAACTGTAATATCAAATTCCAGCACACAGGTATCAGGTGGGAAATTGTCATATGGTATAAACCAAGATAGCTCTGCAGAATACTGGCTGTTGGGACCCTGCCAAGATACCCGGATTTTGGGTGAGTTTTGTAAGAAACTTGGACAGGCAGAACGTGCCGCCTTGGATTCAGGAAAATGGACGCAGATTCAGAATCTAGAAAAACAATGTCGTGATGCATATAAAGCATCCAAAAAAGATGACAATTTGGAGGGAATAAAAAGGTTTGACTCGGGGCAGTATAACGAAGAAATCATAGTGCAAATCATAGAAAGAGAAGATGAAAATACACAAAGTGTGGTTAATCAGTTCACATCTTATGCAAAAGAACTTGGGGTGCAGTTGCCAGTCTTCCAAGATGATTGTAACGTAAATCACAATAGTTTTTCGGGTTATACAAAGTTTATGAGTGCATCAGTATATGATGAACCGTTGGAAACGTATTATGCCACGGGTATGATTCAGGGGGCGACTAACAATGTCGTTGTGAATACATCTGGAACAACCACAACCGCCGATACGAATGCAATCAAAGCATTGCGGACCGCCTGTGATGCGATTGCAAATGGCACCACGGACGACAAGGATGAAAAGTCCTGGTGGAATACAACTGGTGCTGGCACAACAATCGGTGGTGTTGTCGGTGCGTTGGCTGGCGGTGTTCTGGCAAACAAAGTTGTCGGCAGTATCCAAGACCAGGAATTGAATAATGTCGAACGTGACGCTTATGACGAATTTATGGACAGCGTTGGTTCAAAAATCCGTTGCTTTATCGGCCCAGACGAAGTCGGTATGTATGGCGACATTATTTCAACCAGTATGGAATAATCCATAAAATAAAAGGGAATTATTCGATTGGTAATTCTCAAATAAAAAATCCCCCAGTCGGGGGATTTTTTTCAAAAAAACACTTTTTATCATCCCTGCATCCCCTTTTGTCATTCCTGCGAAGGCAGGAATAGGGAAAATCTATAATTCCACCCTATTTTTCCATTCTTGCTTATTCTCATCTCTGTTATTCCTGTCGAGTCCAGGAATAAGGGCTTAACAATCCTACCGCAGATATCATAAAAAACATTCTTTAATCAGACCAAAATTTATGATATAATCATAGGTATGAAAACCAGGATTCTTATTTTTTCGTCGCTGCTGTGTTTATGTGCAGCGAACACAGTGTCTGCATCTGATTGTTCGGATGCTGGCTGTAATGTCGATGTTTTAACGTATGATGGATTTGAATGGGTTGCACCTGCTGCGTCGAATACGGCTGCTGTGCAGCCTTCGCTGGCATTGAATGACGTGGTCGATGAAACCGCAAATCGGACGGTAATCTTTGCCACGCCAACGTATATCCCAGAACCACCAACCTGGATGGAATCTGATCCAAACGCATCGATTATGCCAGTGGCACAAAATTTACCTGCACCTGTTCGCAACGTTGATGTCAAGGTTTTATCGATAAAACCTGTTCCCGAAGATACACGTTCTGCATTGTGGGACGGTGTTCACGGAAAATACACCGGCCCTGATGCTGACAAGACCGTTGATTGGCGTGATGGCATTCCAATTTGGGACGAAACAATAAACGATTACAGGTATAAAGATTTTTCAGATTGGTTTTTACAGACCAGTCCTGAAATCTATGTTCGTCACGTTGACCCGGCCAGTCCAATTGCAATGACGTCTGAAACAATTGACCCGATTGCACTATACCAACAAAATATGGAAGATGCCGCCGCAACACGTGCCCGTGTCGAAGAATTACTTGCTCCACGCAAACCGTCAACTGATTTATGGTTTGCAAATTCGGGGGCAAAATCCGCCGAACCAGAAACTCAGTTGCGTCTGCCGGCACCACGTCCCGAATATACTGCCCAGGACATGACCAATGTCGTCCAAGAAACGTTTGGCACAACTGTTGTTGTCTGGGAAGATGGCTGTCCATTTGAAACTGAAACAGAATGTCAAATCTGGCGTCGCAAGCCAATCGTTCGTGAAACAGTTTCGCCACGCAGCCCTAAATTGCGTGATGCCAAGGTTGGTGAATTTGTTCATGCTGCCGATTGTAATAAACATATCACGGCAAACGACCCTGCGGCCGCACCGTTGCTGGACAGATATAAAATGCTGATGCGTTCTGCCCAGGCATGTTGCACAGACGGAATGGCCTACGCCTTAAAGCAGGCTGGGGCATCTGATGGTTTGGTTTATAAATTCTTGTCAGATGATGCTAACTTCTATGGATTTGGTTCACGTTGTCTGATGATGACAGACCATGATTTGGATACGCAATATCCAAATACCGCAACTGCGGTTGTTGCGGCCGATGTTCGCAATGGTTGTTTGTGCCGTGGTCGTCAGTGGTTCCAGGCAATGTTGGCACCATTTCAACAGGTTTATAGTGCTGTGCCAGAATTCAAGGACACACAATTCAACTATACTTACAAGGACGGCTTGCAACGTGAAATCACAGTTTCGGTCAATAACGATGTCCAAAATGTCCTGAAACAGTTGGAACAATGTCCATAAAAAAGAAGCAAATAACCTCAGGCACCCGAATCGGGTGCTTTTCTTTTTGGATTTTATACCCGTTGTCGCAACACCAGTCTTTGTTTAATAATAATCAGTATGAAGACAAGGTTAACAATAGTTGCAATCTTGCTTGCGTTCCCAGCGACCGCAGGGGCAAATTTTGCCAATGGAATAAAGGTTGGTGTTGGTGTTTCTGCAACCAGTGGTCTGAATCTTATGGTTGGTTATCATAATCCAGGCCTATCACAAAACTGGTTGCGTAAATTTGGTGTGCGAATTGACGTCGCAAATACCGATTCGTTAAAATCTGCAATCGATTCGGCGATTGATTCATATATGCGTGATGGTCGTGATGTAGGCGATGGTGTTCGAATTGATGACGGTAAGCTAGATGCATGGCATACGGGTATTTTGCTTGATTATTACCCGTTTCAGAACTGGTTTCGCCTAACAGGTGGTTATATGTGGGGGAAAATGGATCTAAAATCATCTATCTATGGCACGGTCCAAGGTGTACCCAGCCAGCGATTTTATTTTTACCTGGCTGGCGACCACTATTACTATAACGGCAACAGTTTTGATGGATTTGCAGAAATAAATTGGAATTATTACGGTCCGTATCTGGGCACAGGGTTTGATTTTGGTTTTTTTTGTGGCTTTTCACTATATATGGACCTAGGTGTTGTTTTTGCATCGCGTCCCGCAAAACTAAGCCTAGATGTGTCCCAGGACCAATTATATATATATAATAAAGATTTAATGAGTTGGTCGCCGGTCTCAATTCCTCAACTCGACGCTGATATAGAGAAGGCTCGCCACGATGCGAATCGTAAATTGAATGATTTTCCAGTCTATCCGATGATAAAACTGGGGGTTGCATACCAATTCTGATGCAAAAAACACGATTCGAGTCTGTTTCCGAATCATAAAAAGCGATGTTTTTCCGCTTTCCGAATCATTTTTTAGACAGAAAAAGGAAAAAAATAAAAAAAATTAAAAAAAAATTACAACAAAAAATGGCAGTTTTCTGGGCTTTTTTCCTAATCATGAAAATTTTTTGAAAATATTTTTGAAATACCGCTTGACTTTTTCAGACTTTGAGCACATACTATGCAGGCTTTCAAGTTGAGACAACAAAACAAAAAAGAAACTCAACCCCTGAAATTCTGCGGTTTACGGAACAAACGGTATGAAACAGGTTCTTGTAAAACACGCAAACATTGTGAATAAAAGCAGCTCATCAAAAATTCAAGAAGGGATGTGCAGACAGTTGAATTTGGAATATCCAAACTTTGACTAAGTCAAGTGTGCATATCCTAGACAGGTAGTAGGTTTACATAATAAACCTCGTTAAAAACTTGTCTTGCGAATAATAATATATGTAAAGACGAACTGATTATTAAATAGTCAGCTTTTGTTTAATATGCACGGGACTTACTAACAGGTTTTTTAGAACTTGAGAGTTTGATCCTGGCTCAGAACGAACGCTGGCGGCAGGTCTTAGGCATGCAAGTCGAACGGGTGAAACAGGTGCTTGCACTTGTGGATCTAGTGGCGCACGAGTGAGTAACGCGTGGGAAACTGCCCACCACTGGGGAATAACGTTTGGAAACGAACGCTAATACCCCATACGCCGGAAACGGGAAAGATTTATCGGTGGTGGATGTGCCCGCGTTGGATTAGCTTGTTGGTGGGGTAACGGCCTACCAAGGCAATGATCCATAGCTGGTCTGAGAGGACGATCAGCCACGCTGGAACTGAGACACGGTCCAGACTCCTACGGGAGGCAGCAGCTAAGAATATTGGGCAATGGAGGAAACTCTGACCCAGCCATGCCGCGTGAATGAAGAAGGCCTTCGGGTTGTAAAGTTCTTTTAGTAGTGAAGATGATGACAGTAGCTACAGAAAAAGCACCGGCTAACTTCGTGCCAGCAGCCGCGGTAATACGAAGGGTGCAAGCGTTGTTCGGATTTACTGGGCGTAAAGCGTCCGTAGGTGGTTTGTTAAGTCAGGGGTGAAATCCCAGGGCCCAACCCTGGAACTGCCTTTGATACTGGCAAGCTGGAGCGTGATAGAGGAAGATGGAATATCTGGTGTAGGGGTGAAATCCGTAGATATCAGATGGAACACCAATGGCGAAGGCAGTCTTCTGGATCATTGCTGACACTGAGGGACGAAAGCGTGGGTAGCAAACAGAATTAGATACTCTGGTAGTCCACGCCCTAAACGATGCATGCTTGTTGTTGGTTTCCTTCGGGGAATCAGTGACGAAGCTAACGCGTTAAGCATGCCGCCTGGGGACTACGATCGCAAGATTAAAACTTAAAGGAATTGACGGGGACCCGCACAAGCAGTGGAGTATGTTGTTTAATTCGATGCTACGCGAGAAACCTTACCGACCCTTGACATCTTGGTCGCGATTTCCAGAGATGGATTTCTTCAATTCGGTTGGACCAAAGACAGATGCTGCATGGCTGTCGTCAGCTCGTGTCGTGAGATGTTAGGTTAAGTCCTGCAACGAGCGCAACCCACGCCCTATGTTGCCAGCGGGTAATGCCGGGAACTCTTAGGGGACTGCCCGCGTCAAGCGGGAGGAAGGTGTGGATGACGTCAAGTCATCATGGTTCTTACGGGTCGGGCTACAAACGTACTACAATGGTGGTAACAATGGGTCGCAATGCTGCAAGGCAAAGCTAATCCTTAAAAACCATCTCAGTTCGGATTGTCCTCTGCAACTCGAGGGCATGAAGCTGGAATCGCTAGTAATCGCTGATCAGAATGCAGCGGTGAATACGTTCCCGGGTCTTGTACACACCGCCTGTCAAACCATGAGAGTCGATTTCACCCGAAGTCGCTAGTTTAACGCAAGAGGACGGCGCCTACGGTGGGGTTGGTGATTGGGGTTAAGTCATAACAAGGTAGCAGTACCGGAAGGTGCGGCTGGATCACCTCCTTTATAGAGAATACCGATAACACGATATCGGTCAAATCCAAAGCGACTGTCTGAATATCTCTTTTTGAATGTGTCAAATCGCTGGGTCAGTAGTTCAGTTGGTTAGAATGCCGCTCTGATACAGCGGAGGTCGAAGATTCGAGTTCTTCCTGACCCACCACTTTATTTGATGAGGTTGGAATCAGAAGTGTAATCCACTTTTGATTCCAGATATTTCGAAATATCCTCGGAATCTGCTTTTATGCAATGATATTGTTAATCGGTTTTTATGTCGTAAGTTAAAATTTCATAGAAATATGACTTTTTGATTTATTGAACATCGTAATCTCAAATTCTTTCTGAAAGAGTAATCATGGAAACATGATAATTCAATTAAAGAGAGCAAGAATCAACTAATGCTTAAAAAACTCATTAAGTGTTCTTTTTAAGTTTGAAGACATTCTCTTCAAGCATAAGATAAAAAGTAACAAAGGGTGTTTAGTGGATGCCTTGGCAATCAGAGGCGATGAAGGACGTGAAAGACTGCGATAAGTCCGGGTGAGGCGTCAATATCCTTTGACCCCGGAATTTCCGAATGGGGAAACCCAATCCTTTTGGATTATCTTTGACTGAATACATAGGTCAAAGAGGCAAACGCAGAGAAGTGAAACATCTCAGTACCTGCAGGAAAAGAAAGCAAATGCGATTCCCTTAGTAGTGGCGAGCGAAACGGGACCAGCCCAGTAGCCGAGATTTTAGTTAGCAAAATGTGATGGAAAGCACAGCAATAATAGGTGATAGCCCTGTATGCGAAAACTAGTTTCTTGGTTCAAGAGTAGAGCCGGACACGTGAAATCCGGTTTGAATATAGGAGGACCTTCTCCTAAGGCTAAATACTCCTGATTGACCGATAGTGAACAAGTACCGTGAGGGAAAGGTGAAAAGAACCCCGAAGGGGGAGTGAAATAGACACTGAAACTGAATACCTACAAGCTGTCAGAGCCGGTTTTCCGGTGATGGCGTACCTTTTGTATAATGAGCCAACGAGTTATTATTGCATGCAAGCCTAAGCCGCTAGGTGTAAGCGTAGGGAAACCGAGTCTGAATAGGGCGATTTGAGTATGCAGTAATAGACCCGAAGCGGGGTGATCTAGGTATGGGCAGGCTGAAGGCGGCGTAACAGTCGCTGGAGGGCCGAACGCACTAGTATGGCAACACTAGGCGATGACCTGTGTCTAGGGGTGAAAAGCCAATCGAACCCCGTTATAGCTGGTTCTCCGCGAAAACTATAGAGGTAGTGTCTCATGTGTTCGTTGTTGGGGGTAAAGCACTGAAATGGCTAGGGGGAGTAAAATCTTACCAACCCATATCAAACTCTGAATACCAACAAATAAATAGCACGGGAAACAGTCCATCGGTGCTAAGGTCGATGGACGAGAGGGCAACAGCCCAGACCGCCAACTAAGGTCCCCAAATGATGATTAAGTGGGAAAGTGAGTCGAGATTCCAAAACAACCAGGATGTTGGCTTGGAAGCAGCCATCGTTTAAAGAAAGCGTAATAGCTCACTGGTCTATTAGAGTTTCGGCAACGAAAATGTAACGGGGCTAAAATCATCTACCGAAGTTGCGGGTGCGTCGTAAGACGTGCGGTAGCGGAGCATTCTGTAAGCCTGTGAAGCCGAAGGCGCGAGCCACGGTGGAGGTATCAGAAGCGCGAATGTTGGCATGAGTAGCAGCTAATCAAGGTGAGAAACCTTGACGCCGTAAGAGCAAGGGTTCCTATCCAATGTTAATCAGGGTAGGGTGAGTCGACCCCTAAGGCGAGGCCGAAAGGCGTAGTCGATGGGAACACGGTTAATATTCCGTGACCTGCTGGTGAGTGACGAATTGCGTATATTGTTTTACCTTATCGGATTGGTGATGCAGTGAAGCAGTTCCAGGAAATAGCCCCAGCGTATAGATCGTACCCAGAACCAACACAGGTGCTCGAGTCGAGTAGACTAAGGCGGTTGAGAGAACTATGTTGAAGGAACTAGGCAAAATGCATCCGTAACTTCGGGATAAGGATGACCTGTTTCAAGGCAACTTTAATCAGGTGACACAAACCAGGTGGGGGCGACTGTTTACTTAAAACCCAGGTCTCTGCTAAATCGTATAAGATGATGTATAGGGACTGACGCCTGCCCAGTGCTGGAAGGTTAAGCAGAGGTGTGCAACCATTGATGTGAAGCCCCAGTAAACGGCGGCCGTAACTCTAACGGTCCTAAGGTAGCGAAATTCCTTGTCGGGTAAGTTCCGACCCGCATGAATGGCGTAACGATCTCCACACTGTCTCCAACATAGACTCAGCGAAATTGAATTCTCGGTGAAAATGCCGGGTACCCGCAGCTAGACGGAAAGACCCTATGAAGCTTTACTGCAGTTTCGTACTGGCACTAGGACTCATTTGCGTAGGATAGGTGGGACGCTTTGAAGGGCGGATTTTGGTTCGCCTGGAGCGGTTGGTGAAATACCACCCTGATGTGTTTTAGTGTCTAACCCGCGTTCTTGAAGCAGGGCGGGGGACAGTGCGTGATGGGCAGTTTGACTGGGGTGGTCGCCTCCCAAATCGTACCGGAGGCGCGCGAAGGTTTGCTCAGGCTGGTCGGAAATCAGCCGGTGAGTGCAATGGCAAAAGCAAGCCTGACTGCAAGGAGGACACTCCGAGCAGAGACGAAAGTCGGTCATAGTGACCCGGTGGCTCCACATGGAAGGGCCATCGCACACGGATAAAAGCTACTCTAGGGATAACAGGCTGATGCTACCCAAGCGTCCATAGCGACGGTAGTGTTTGGCACCTCGATGTCGACTCATCGCATCCTGGGGCTGGAGCAGGTCCCAAGGGTATGGCTGTTCGCCATTTAAAGCGGTACGTGAGTTGGGTTAATAACGTCGTGAGACAGTTAGGTCCCTATCTACTGTGGGCGTTGGATATTTGAGCGAACTTGACCTTAGTACGAGAGGACCGGGTCGAACGAACCTCTGGTGTACCTGTTGTCGCGCCAGCGGCACCGCAGGGTAGCTATGTTCGGAACAGATAACCGCTGAAAGCATCTAAGCGGGAAGCTGGTCGCAAGATAAGATATCCCCATGAGTTCAGTTCTAGACTAGGACATTGATAGGCTGTGTGTGTAAGTCC
>JAZTYU010000009.1:0-100275 GCA_045637165.1 Candidatus Enterousia sp.
CCTGTTTGCAATGCTGATACAGCATTCTGCAAGTCCGTCAAATCAGCAGCAACCAAGTATTCACCCTTGCCCTGCTTTTCTGCAATCGCTGCTTCCAATGTGGTCTGCAATGTGCTTAATTCTTCACTTGTTGCCAAACCTTCAACAGATGGAATTTCTGGCTTACCCTGCAAATCAGCATACTGACCACTTATTGCAACTGCCGCCAAATCAGCAGTCTTGGCATAAGCTGACAAATCCATATTGTCGATTGCGGACTGCAATGCTTCGTCTGCCGCTGTCATATCTGCCTTGGTCGCATATGTATCGCCCAATTTGCTGATTGTTTCCTGGATTGTTGTCACTGTTGATGCATCGGCCTTGCCAGTTTGTAATGCAGTAATTGCATCGTTTAATTCTGTCAAATCTGACGCAACCAGATATTCACCCTTTTCCTGCTTTTCTGCAATCGACGCTTCCAAAGCGGTCTTAACAGCATCCAATTCATCTGCTGTCACACCACCCGTCGCAGCGATAACACCATTTTCAATTGTGATGTTTGTGCCTGCGGTCAACTTGTCCTGTTTTGCATTAAGTTCAGGTTTTGTCGCCAAATCAGCAATTGCTGTGGTAATCGCACCTTGAACATCACTTGATGTCTGATAACCCGCACTTTTCAAAGACGCTATTTCATCAGCATTCCCATTAACTAACAATGTCAACGCTTCTAATTGTGATGTTTTTGCATACCCAGACAAATCTATCTGACCACCTGATATAGCATCAGTAATCTTCTGATCGATTTCTGCACGTGTATAAGAATCATTTTTCAGTTCTGCCAACGCATCCGAAACTTCCTTCAAACCATCGGCTGTCACATAATCGCCCGCCGCCTGCTTTTTAGCAATTTCCGCTTCTAATGCAGTGCGCAAAGAACCTAAATCTTCACTTGTCACCAAATCATCCAACGCCGACTTATCAGCCTTTGACGCCATGGCCGTATTAACATCCGCTGTTTTTGCATAATCTGTTAATGCCGCACTTGTAATATAACCTGCATCATTTTCAAATGCAGAAACCAGTGTTGGGATTGTTGGTATAACAATTGCTTTAATTGCCGCATCCAATCTTTCCTCTGCTGCGGTCAATTCTGACTTCTTGGCATAATCTGCTGCAATTGTTTCAACTGATGTTTGCAGGTTCTCAACAACCGTCTTGTCAACATTGCCCGTCTGTAAATTTTCAACTGTTGTTTTTAATGTTTCCAATTCAGATGCCTGGGCATATTCACCAGCCGCCTGTTTTTCGTCAATTGCATCCTGCAAGATTGTCTGAATTTCAACCAACTTTTCTGTTGTCACCAAACCAGTTGCAGAAATTGTATTATCAACAATGCTGATATTTGTTCCCGCAACCAATGAATCCTGCTTACCTGATTTCAGATTTGCAATATCAGTTGTATTTGTGTTCACCTGTGTCGCAACAACTTCCAACGATTCCTGTGTTGCCTTTTGACCAACGGTTGTCTGCAAGGTTTCCAAGTCAATCAGGTTCGCCTTGGTCGCCAAACCTTCATCGACGTATGTCTTACTTGCCAAACTAACTGCCGCCATAGCATTTCCACAGACACTTGCCAAAATAACTGCTGCAAAACCAGAAAATGCGATATTTTTTACTTTCATAACTTCTTTCCTTTCCTTTAATACAGTTTATTGCAACCGTTATTCATAATTATCTGCGACTTCAACCGATACCCATTCGGACGTTCCATCCCCATTAGACATCAGCATAATCATTTCCCCGGCATTTCCTGTGCCAGTGTTAATTTTTTCTGCTGTTACAGCACCAGCTGCTAACTTTTCCACTGTAATAGAGCCATCTTCAATTTCGACAAACTCATTAACATTGCTTTCAGTCAGATAAGTCTGTTGTGCCACTTCTTCGGTCAAGAACTTCTTTTCTTCTAATGTTTCATTCGTCACATACTGCTGCATATCTGGCACATCTTTCAAATCATTATAAGAGCCAGACGTCGCAACTGCCGACAATTCAGACTTCTTTACATAATCAGTCAATGAATTTGTCAGTGCTGTTAAACCATCAGACAATTCTGTATCTTTGGCTTCTAAATCAGCTTTGACTTGATTCAAAGCAGCCGCTGTCGCATAACCAGACAAGTCTACATTACCGCCTGTCACCGCATCAGCAATCTTCTGATCAATTTCTGCCTTGGTATAGGAATCATCCTTCAAATCTGCCAACGTATCCGAAACTTCCTTTAACGCTTCAGACGTCACATAATCCCCAGCATCTTCCTTGGCGTTAATCTGACTTTCCAACGCTGTGCGCAATGCCGTCAAATCATCCTGTGTAATTAAAGTTGGCTGGTTAATCAAATCATCATAAGAACCCGATGTCGCAACCTTTGCCAAATTTTCAGACTTTGCATATGGCACCAATGCCGCATCTGTTATATATCCTGCTTCCTGCAATTCTTTGATATCTGCCGCATTCAAATCAGCCATATTCTGGGCTGTGCCTGCTGCCAATTTTGCATCTGCCGCTTCACTGGCCGCCGCCTGAACCGCTGAATCCAATGCTGTAATATCTGCCACATTTTCAGCAATTGCATCTTTGTTCGCATCGACCAAATCCTGAACACCCGACAAATCTGTTGTCTTGGCATAATCCGTCAACGCATCACCTGTGATATAACCAGAATCATTATTAAATGCAGAAATATTCATTGGAACAACCGGAATTTCCGACTTTGTCGCAAAGATAGAATCCGCATCTGCCTTGGTATAATAATTCGTTAAATCAACATCACCTGAGTTAATCTTGTCGATTGCCGCCTGCAATTCAGATTTAGCCGTATTCAAATCATCTATTGTCGCTAAACCATTTGTCGCATTTGCAATTGCCGTCGTCAATTCACCCGACTTTACAAAATCTGCAACATCATCCGCCGTCAGCAAATCCTTGGTCGCATCTGCAATAGACTGCGTCACTTCATCCGACGTCACAAAATTCGCAATCGAATCTTTGGTTGCCAATTTTGCAATTTCTTCCTGTAATTTGCCAGATGTCACAAAATCCTTGATTTCTTCTTGACTTGCCAAACCTGCAATCGCCGCTTCAATCTTTGAATCAACCGTGCTTGAAGTCACAAAATCTTTAATTTCTTCTTTGGTTGCCGCATTTGCAATACGTGCCTGCAAATCTGCAATCGCCTGTTCCATTGCACTGTCCGCCGACTGCAAACCAGCAATCGCAGAATTCAAATCATCAATTGCCGCATCAACATAGGCTTTATCAACATCCGGCTGAACAATTGCATCGATTGCTTTTTGCAACGCTTGATCTGCCTGTTTCAGACCTGCAACCGCATTATCAACATAATCCTTATTAACCAGGCCTTCGGTCGATGGCATTGTATTTTCCAACGCATCTATTGCCGCCTGCAAATCTGCATCTGCCGCCGTCAGTTCGCCAACCTTGGAACCCAAAACATCTTTTGTGACCATTCCGCCCTGCAATGCCTTAATCGCAGCATCCATAGACTCATCAGCCAATTCCAACGCTTCGACCGCATCTTCCAAATCTGACAAATCCGCACCTGTCAACAAACCATCCAAATCCGTCAACTTTGCATAGTCATCTAAATTCGGAATAACAATTGCATCGATTGCATCCTGCAACGCTTCAATTTCTGATTTATCTGCAAAATCTTTCGTCAAATCAAAAACAGTATCTTTACCATCCTGGGTCACGGTCAATTCGCCATCCGCATAGACAACTTCTGTCACTGCACCTGTCAAGGCCGCCAAATCAGCCGCCAACGCATCAACATCCAGTTGTATATCTTTCAACTGTTCTGGAATATTATCCCCAGTTGACGAATAGCCCATAAATTCTTCCAAAACCTTGATACGGTTTTGCAGATTTCCAGACACATCCGACCCACCCTGATTTCCACCAGCAGATTCCCCTGGACGAATAGAAGACCCACCACTAACCGCCGTGGATCCGCCCAGATACTTTCCAATTGACAAACGTGGGGTCGTTGCCGCCCGTGCCGTCCCCAGACGACTTGATGACGTTGACGTATTATTCATACGCATTGAACCACCACGCACCGAATTAGCTGTGCTATTGCCTGTCGAATCTGACTTTGCGGCTGCGGCACTAGACGCACTTGAATACGTTCCGGCCCCACCCAAAGAACGCACAGACGATGCACCAAATGCCGGTGCAGCAATTGCCGCACACAGCACACAAACAATAGACAGTGTTGATATTTTCAGTTCGTTTTTCATATGTTCTCTCTACTGGTTTTAAGTTTATCACAAATTACGAATCGGGGTCAATACCTTTTTCCGAAATTTCCTAAGATTAAAATTCATACCGGACGCCCAACGATATAGAATTGTCTAAAATCAAACCAATATCGTTTGTAAATTTAACACCTGTTAAATCCACCCCATTAACTGACGAGCCATCTATAAATGAACGTTCTTGTTCTGTTCCACCAAACGCCGCCAAACGATAGCGGAAATCCAAAATCAGATTGTAATCCAATCTGTGACTATAACCGACCATCAACGCACCCATTGGCGAAACACTACGTTCACTGCGACTACCGCTCTTAAAGGCATCATCATCCAATTCTGTTTTTGGCAACGCAATACCTAAACCAGCACCGACATACATCCCATTTGCAAAATCATAATATCCATTTGCCAACAGATATGGCACCGTCAATTGAAATTCATAGCCCGCATCTTTATCTTCGAACTGACCGATTAAGCCACCTTCTAATTCTGCACGCCAGAAATAATTAAATCTGCGACCAACAAAAACGTCGCCACCATAAACAATTTCACTAAAATCTTCTGTATTATCACCAATACCAACCTCTGGGGATGTGCTATATTCATTTTCCCAGTTCATCAGGCTTAAACTGGCACGTGCACCGACATACAAACCATCTTTGGCCTTGTCTGTATAATCATAGGTGACATCATACCCACCATTATTATTACGTGTGATATAACTTGGTGCTGCATTTGCTGCTGTTGCTGTCAACGCCGCCAATACCGCGACCGATACAATTTTTTTCATCATAATTACCCTCCAATTTTTCCTATATTATAACATAAAAAAAATTAAATTAAAAACACAAAATCAGATATTGACATTATTTTATAAAAAATGATAAATTTATATTGTAAAAATATAGACCATTCACAGCGAAAGGAAGAAGATATGAAAAACATTATATTTGCCTTAATTGCAATTTCCGTTGCCGGCTGCACACACGTCCCCCAGGAACTTGACGGTCAACAGGTATTTTTTGCATTTAATTCGGCGGACATTTCTGCCGATGCTAAAAAGGATTTACAATCCCAGGCATTATATATGAAACAAAACCCTGACCAAGACATCACAATTCAGGGACGTTGCGACGAACGTGGTTCAACCGAATATAACTTAGCACTGGGTGCACTGCGTGCCGGCAATGCCGCACACGTTATTATTCACAACGGCATTGAACCCGAACGCATTAAAACAATTTCATACGGCAAAGAAAACCCAATCTATCCTGGCACAGGCGAAGAAGTTTGGGCAAAAAACCGCAATGCAACAACTGTTGTTCGCAAATAATAATTACAACATTTAATAAAAATGCCCCGAACGGGGCATTTTTATTTGACGATAAATCTTTTTTCTATTATATTTCACACTATGGAAGAAAAGACAGCAATCTCGTTCGCAAATGTTGCAGCCAAATATGATGGCACCCCTGAAATTTTAACTGATGTTTCCTTTAACATCAGCAACGGTTCATTTTATTTTCTCTCGGGCGCATCTGGTGCTGGCAAAACAACATTACTGCGCCTTATTTACCAGTTGCACAAGCCTGCACGTGGACAAATAAAATTATTCGGACATATAACGAATGATATGAGCCGTAACGAAATCACGAAAATACGTCAAAAAATGGCGATTGTTTTTCAATCATATTCACTGCTGTCGCATTTATCAGTATTTGACAATGTTGCCCTGCCACTTCGTGTTCGTGGGGTCCCTGAAATCAAAATAAAGAAACTTGTTGCCAAGGTTTTAGATTGGGTTGGTCTGGGCAAATACGCCGACGCAAACCCTTTATCCCTATCTGGTGGCCAGCAACAGCGTGTATCTGTTGCCCGTGCAATTATTATCCAGCCGTCGATTCTACTGGCCGACGAACCAACTGGCAACCTTGACGACGAAAACGCATCACGCCTGATGGAATTATTTATCCAGATGAATAAAATGTTCGGCACAACGATTATTTTGGCAACCCACAACAAGAAATTGATGGAAACATATAAATTTCCTGTAATTCAGGTCGAAAACCACCGTGTCAGTTTCATTGGCCAGCAAAAAAACACGCCCCCTATCTCAGAAGCAAAAAAAATCTGGAAGGGCCCAAAACCACAAACATACTTTGCCGAATTATCAAAACAATTTGACGACATTGGGAACAATTAAACGATGAAGAAACCTGTTGTATTTTCGCTTGTCCGTGAACAGTCTATGTTTATGACCGCAATTATGTCATTGCTGACTTTTTTATCAGTATTGGCATTGGGGGTTGCCTTATCTATTGGCACTGGTGTTATGCGTTGGAATTCCCAGTGGGAATTATTTGCGACGGTCCAAACCACGGACACCACCCAGACCAAAGAAACAAAAAAAATCCTGTCTGATAACCAAGACAAAATAAAATCATTAACCGAAATCACATCCGACAAAATGCAAGAATTGATGTCCCCTTGGATATCTGGCAGCAATGTCTTGAAAAATTACCTGCCCCAGATGTGGGAAATCCAATTCAAAACAGTCAATGACCTAAAAACCGTCGGCGAACAATTGTCTAAAAACGCCCGCTTTTTAACCCACGCCACCGCACTAAAACCATCAACAGGGGCCGGCTGGCAAATGATTTTAATGTCCGCTTTGGTTTTGGCACTAACATTGGCATCAATCGGGATATGCATATCATACATCGCCCGCAATACTGCAATGTTGCACCGTCGTGAACTAGAAATCTTGAATCAAATCGGTGCATCTGACGGCTTTATCGCACGCCAAATGCAAATCATCGTGACAAAAATTTGCCTAACCGCATCAGGCATTGGCTTTATCGCCGCCGCCCCAGTTTTATTACTAATAATATCTGCGGCACATTCTGCCCGTGTTGGTCTTATGGCAATGTTAGGAATATCTGGCACTGGCTGGCTATGCCTGGCCCTGTTGCCAATCTGTATCACGCTGGTTTCAATATTTATAACCCGCCGCACAACAATCAAAATACTACAAAACAGTTAAAGATGCGTCGCCTACTAACCCCATCTTTTATAATTTTTAGTTGCTTCATTTTGGGCGGGATGATTTTCAAGGCCACCGCCCCTGTGCAATGCGGCACAATCCTGCCTAATGACAGCATATTTGTCCTGACGGGCGACGAACGCCGCATACCATTTGCGATGCGTAAAATGCGTGAATTTCCTGATGCAGACCTTTATATTATCGGTGCAGGAGCCCAGGGCAAAATTGATGTTCCACGTCCTGCAATTATTGAATCAAAATCCAAATCGACCTATCAAAACGCCCTGGCAATCAAAGAAATTGCGACAATGCGTGCTCTTGAACGCCTGGTTGTAATCACAACCGAAGACCACATGAACCGGGCTCGCTATTTAATCCACAGCGAACTGCCCAGCACCCAGGTTATCGCCTGTCCTGCCACACTTTACGGCATGCCCCCTGGAAAAAGACTTGAAAGATGGGCAACCGAATATATAAAATACCTGGTGACAATGCTGGGAATCAAAGAAAGTTAAACAAAAAAAAGGAAAAAGAAACGATGTTCAGAACAATATTATTCAAAATCGCACTACCAATATACTTCTTTTTGTGGTCACCACTGCTGTTGATTGGCCTGGTATCAAAAAAATTATCACACAAACTGGTATTCGCAGATGCCTCTGGCGTTTTGGTTTTGGCACGCCTAATTGGTGGCATAAAATACCAAGTCCACTATCCCCAAACCGAAGAAAACGGCATTCCTGCAATGCCCGACGGCAACAAACGCCTGGACGGCAAGGCAATAATTGCGGCAAAACACATGTCAATTCTGGAAATCGCTGTAATTTCCCGTGTTGTTCCGAACTCTTTCTTTATAATGAAGCGTGAACTGCTGTGGATTCCTATTTACGGCTGGGCATTTTGGCGTTGTGGCATGCTGGGGGTAAACCGTGCCCGTGGCAAGACAAACATGAAAAAACTGGCCAGTGCCGTTGAAAACCGTGTCTTAAACGGCCACACCCTGGTAATATTCCCCGAAGGCACACGTGCAAAACCGGGCGAACACATACCACTAAAACGTGGCTTGCTGTTATTGGCCCACACATTAAAATTACCAATTTTACCTGTTGGCACAGATGCTGGCCTTTATTGGCCAAAACATGGCCGCATGCATCCCGGCACTGCGAACGTATGGTTTGAACCATTACTGCCATCAAACGCATCACTGGACGAAATCAGTGCCGCAATCAACCGCCACAGTGCATAACAAAAAAACCTGCCATAAACGGCAGGATTTTTTATTTACACCAACTTTTTCGGCGTTCCCCTTTATACGGACGTGCAAGCCCAGAATCAATCATAACATCACCAACATCACGCCCATCAGGTAAAATAACATTGGCATTTATACGCCCCAGATATTTATCATCCTTGATATTTTGCAAATCAACAACTGTCCCACGTGGCAATAAAGTCGCCAACAAATCCTTGGCCGATTGTGCCATAACCTTTTCTGCATTGCACTTACCGTTCATTTCCGGGGTATCGATATTTATCAAACGCACACGCACAGTAATCTGAACATCATCGTCCAGATTTACCCCAGCCGAAAAGGTATCACCATCAAATATATAATCCACCACCGCCGGCACCGCATTCGCCACACCACAACAAAACACAGAAAATAAAAGTATAAACAATCTAATCATAATCCACCTAATACAATCTATAAAAACCGCCGTTGGCGGTTTTTAATTTTTTATGGCAATCTTGGCGACCAGGTTGGTTCCACACCATTTATACCATCTGGCAATTCAATATCATATATATTTTGTCCTGTGATATCGACACTGCGAATATGACTAATACGTTCAACATCATCAATTGCCTTTTCTGTTTCATAATACACAATTCTACGAGACCCCGGTGCCCAAGACGGTGCTTCCATAAACCAACCACCTGCTAAAATCTTTTCATTTCTACCCCGTGGGTCCATAATTCCGACATAAAAAGTATCATCTGCCATTTTTGTAAATGCAATAAATTGGCCATCTGGCGACCAGGCTGGTGTTGCATAACGCCCTGCCCCATATGTCAAGCGTTCCACTGCCCCTGTTTCCAAATCCAGAACATGAATCTGCTGACGTCCCGAACGGTCCGAATTAAAGGCCATTTTTTTACCATCTGGCGAATAAGATGGACTGGTATTCAATGAATTTCCAAACGTCAACTGACGCAATTCTTTGGTTTCCATATTATATTCATAAATATGTGTGATTCCATTTTTAACCAACGACAACGCCACACGTGTTCCATCTGGCGAAAACCGTGGTGCAAAATTCATCCCCCCGAACATCCCCAAGCGTCTTTGTTCACCTGTTTCCAAATCCAAAGTCCACACCATTGGGTCATCATTATAATAAGACAAAAAGACAATCGATTGCATACTGGGCGAAAAATGTGGCGACATAACAAAAGTCTTTTCATCTGACAAATACCGCATTCCATGCCCATCTTGGTCCATAATTGCCATACGCTTTGTCCGATTATGCACAGGCCCTGTTTCTGCGATAAAGACAATTTGCGTATCAAAATATCCAATTTCCCCCGTCAAACGTTCATAAATAGCATCCGCCATAATATGTGCCAAACGACGTGCTGATTTACGTGATGCGACCAACGATTGTGCCTCTATCTGTTCACGACCATTTACGTCCCAAACAAAGAATTCCAATTTATACATACCGTCTGGCATAGACGACAACCGTGCCTGAACCAACACCTGTGTTTTAATCGCCGCCCACGACTTGAAATTTGGCATTTCATGCATATCAACAAATTCTGGGAACGCATCATGATTTACAATTCGGAACAATCCTGTTCGCTTTAAATCATCTTCGACCACCTGACGCATCATTACCACATCCTTGGCCCGAACTTCGCCCACGGTTTCAAACTTTTGCACAGCGATTGAAATCGGCTGTGCCGCCCCTGCAACAATATCGACTTTTAATTCAGCCCGTCCAGGCATTGCCAGACACAACCCCATAAAAAAACCAACCAAAAACTTTTTTAACATAATAAAATCCCTTCCATATAAATATACGACTAATTTTATATACTAAACATATAAAAATCAAACTCAAATAACAATAATAAAGACACAAACCAACCACAATTTTAACAGCCAACGCCCCTAATACACCCAACAACACAACCGCCCACACCACCGCCATCACAACAGTCTTTACGACCGTCAATATATTTGTATTGACAATTGTATTTACAATGGTATAGTGCATTGTAATGACCGCAGTATTGTGGTTTGTATAGAGGGTCGTCAATATGCCAAACGTAATGCAACAACTGTTCATAATGAACATAGAATCTTTGCTAAAAGAATACGCCGCCTACAAGGCGTTTAACAAATCCGACTGTGTTATCAACATGCGGATTCCCAGACCAATCCTGGACAAGATAAAAGAACTGGCCGACGCCCAGCACGTGCCATACCAATCACTGATATCATCGGTGCTGTTTTCCCTGGCAAATATCGAAGACAATAAATAACCCCACTCCACCAAACCAAAGGAATCAAAAATGACCCTGCCAAAAAAATCTGTTATTTTCGAAACCTTGAACAAAACACAGCAACACCCCAACCAAACAACACAACTGTCGTTATTCCCTGAATTATGCAACGACAACGATATAACAAACACAGACTATTGGTATTATTCTGATTTACATAACTTATTTGGCACGGCATACTTCCCAACAGAACCCGATTTTCACAGCCACATCTGGCAAAAACTGGTTATGTCCGTTGGTCAAAAAACTAAACAAAGTTTTCCACAACTTGCCCCAACAAATATCAATTTTTATAACCAGCACATTGCAACAATACACCACCCATACACATTAAACGGCCACACCTTTAAAAACGCCAAAGACTTAAAAGTTTCACGCTATGCCGCCTGGTGCCTATGCCGTCAAAATCCATATTTAATATTTGCACGCACATATTTCATCGCACCAGCAATATCATCTAATATGTCGTTCGACGAATTAAAAGGCCACTCTTATCAGTTCGCCCGCCTTTACCTGCGAAATGAACTTGCCAAGAATGAAAAAGCAATTACCTCAATATCACTACGCTATGGCGGCGAATACAATCTAATAAACACCCTGACCTGCAACGCCATGTTCGAAGGACACAGCATCCGTAGCCTAAAAAACACAAACAGAATCCCCAACAAACAACACGACCCACTATCAAACTATATGGGTGCTGCGACTTTGAATGCCAAAAGCACCGCAATTGAAAACACAACCAAACGCTTTGACCTGTCAAACATAAAAAGCCTTGATGCACTGTGCGAAATCTTTTACGACGAATTGACAAAGCAACGAATAAAATTAAAAACCGAACAGAACATCACCCCCCTGGACGACATTTTCCAAACCCCAATCACCCAGGTTCAATCACAACTAACACGAACAGAACGTGATTTTATCCTAAAATACGCAAACACACACATCCGCTAAAAAATTTTTTTTCACACATAAAAAAATCCCCCGTTTGGGGGATTAAAATTTTACTTTTGTTTTTTTATTTAAACATATTGGTTACACAACCCAGCGAACCACCATCACCGGCCATTGACATAAATATTTCCAAAACCACACCAATACCAAACAGCAATATAAACCCAAGCAACATTGCCACACCTTTTTCTTTTACTTCCTTAACAACGTCAACTGCCTTACCACCTGAAATATATCCCCAGGCCCAACCAGCAATAATTACACCTGCACCAATAAATGCCAAGGTCCGCAAAATACTAAAAATACTACCAAATTCTTCGGCCAAATCACACAACGCCTTATCCATCCCAGATGCTGCCATCGCTGGTGCAAAAGATGCCATTAAACCAATTACAGCAAAATTTAATTTTTTCATCAGTTTTTTCATTTAAAAACTCCTTTTCCTTTTCATTATATTTTATCACAAAATCCCCAGCATTTCAAACAATATAAAACAAAAAGTCCGCCAAATGGCGGACTTTACATTATTTCACGAACACGTATTTTTTCTTGCCGCATTTTTTTGCACAACCTGTGCATTCTTTTTTTACCACAGGTGTCAAAACACTGCGTTCTGTGCGTTGTGCCTGACCAAAATTATCACGCAAATACAAATCACTGCATTTTGTATTGCGATAAACAATCTTTTTATCTGTATTCAACGAACGAATTTCATCAGAATAATGGCGACCACGTTCCGCAGCATAGAACACACAGTCATCACCATCTTGGGTATATCTAACCCCACCTTTGTAATAATCATAGTATGTTGCACAACCCGTCAAAACCAACAAACCAAACAACGCAAACAAAGTTTTTTTCATATCAGAACCTTTTGTCCAAAAATTACCTATTCTCTGTCCGGCCCCCGATTCGCAATAATTGTGGCACAAATGCCCCCATTGTCAACAAAAACCCATTAAAAAAAGAACGCAACACCGAATATTTATGTTATAATTGACAACAAAGGAAATATAAAATGAAATACACAGAACTTGGACTTATCAACACTAACGACATTTTTGCAGATGCCTTGGCCAGAAAATACGCCGTGCCTGCATTTAACTTTTATAATCTGGAAACACTAACCGCCATACTTGACGCCGCCCGACTTACACACAGCCCGACAATCCTGGCAGTATCTGAATCCGCATTAAAATATATGGGAACTGACATGCTGCTGGGGCTGATTTCTGGTGCAAAAATACAGCCCAACGAAAAAATCGCCCTGCACTTGGACCACGGCACATCTGTCGAAACATGCACCCGTGCAATTGAACTAGGCTTTTCATCTGTTATGATTGATGCCAGTAAATTATCATTTGACGAAAACATCAGAATAACAAAACAAGTCGTTGATATTGCACACAAACACAATGTATCTGTTGAATCAGAACTTGGTACCCTGGCCGGCATCGAAGACGAAAACACATTTGGCACAGATTCCAGTTATACCAATCCAAACGACGTTGAAAAATTTGTCCAATCCACCGGCACTGATTCCCTGGCCGTCGCCATCGGCACCAGCCACGGTGCATACAAACGCAAAACACCCGACCAAGAATTACGTTTTGATATCTTAACCGAAATTGCAAAACGCCTGCCAAATTTCCCACTTGTTTTGCACGGTGCATCAAACATTCCACAAAATCTAATAGCAACGATAAATGAATTTGGTGGCAATATTTCCGGGGCTTATGGCATTGACACCGCACAACTTCGCCACGCCACAGAAATGAACATTTGCAAAATAAACGTAGACAGTGATTTACGCCTGGCATTTGTTGCTGCGACCCGCAAATCATTATATGAAACCCCATCAAATTTTAATCCACGTGATTTCTTGTCATCTGCCCGCACTACAATGACAAACATTTGCATAAATGAAATAAAAAATATTATGGGCAGTGAAAACAAAATCTAATACAAAAAAAGCCAAACAAAAAATCCGTTGACAAAGTGTATCAAACACACACGAGTCAACGGATTTTCACATAGATGAATTATCAACAAATAAATGAAATTAAATAGAATGATTTAGATATGTGAAAATCCGTTGGCGTAGTGTATTAAACATACATGAGCCAACGGATTTACGCATAGATGAATTATTATATTTAATTTTTATTTTGCACGTTCTACGTATTCCAAAGTCTCCGTATTTACGACAATTTTTTCACCTTGTTCGATAAACAACGGAACCTGAACACGGACACCGTTATCCAAAATAGCCGGTTTTCCGCCACTGCTAGAAACTGTCTGACCTTTTAATGCAGGTTCTGTTTCTTCGACAGTTGCAATAACCGTCTTTGGCAAAGAAATAGATACAGGCTGACCTTCGACAAAGTTCGCTTTGACAACCATTTCAGGTGCCAAGAACTTCATCGCTTCACCCAATGAATCAACGGCCATTGTAAACTGTTCATAATCAGACAAATTCATAAAGAACGCATCTGTGCCGTCTGCATACAAATACTGACAATCAAAATCTTCGACCATCAACTTTTCAACTTTATCTTCTGCACGCCAACGGTCTCCACCCTTGTTCCCGGAATCAATATCACGCAAATCCGCCTGAACGAATGCCCCACCTTTACCTGGTTTTACCTTGGTAATAGATGTAACAGAATAACGTTTACCATTATGCGAAATAACCCAACCCACACGCATATCATTTGCAATATAAGATGCCATTTTTATACCTCTTTTAATCTAAAACTTTTTGATTATAAAAATCCACTATCGAAACGCAAGTCCTTTATTGCGATTCACGCTTGTGCTGCCAATAGCGGTCAATACTGTCCATAATCAGCTTATCAGCAGCCTCACGCCCTGCCCAACCCAAGATTTTTGACCATGCATTTGACTGCAAATCCTTATAGTGTTGAAAGAAATATTCGATTTTAGAACGCAAAATTTCCGGCAACTGTTCAATAAATTCAATTTTTTCATAATAAGGGTCGATTTTATCACGTGGAACACAGATAATTTTTTCGTCCCCACCTGCCTGGTCTTCCATCAACAATGCACCGATTGGTCGCACTTCAATCAAGACACCTGGACGCAACGGTGCATTACACACAACCACACAATCCAACGGGTCGCCGTCATCACCCAACGTTCCTGGGAAATAACCATAGTTTGCAGGATACGCCATTGGTGCATGCAAAATACGGTCCACCTTTAACAACCCTGTTTCTTTATCAATTTCATACTTTACATGACCATTTTCAGGAATTTCAATAATTGCATTCATTTTCTTTGGTGGCAACTTTCCTGCGGCCAAATTTTCAAGTGTCATATTTATACCCTCTTATTTATGTTGACAAAATAATAACATAAAAAATTTAGTTTGCAATTATTTTAGAATGAACAACCATCCTTCCCAGACCACAATATCAGCAATATAAAAAAACCGCCATACGGCGGTTTTCTGTTATTTTTTTTACATTCTCATCGGCATCAATACATATAACGCATCCGTATCCTTATCAATCGAATTGATTTTTGTTGGTGCCAATGGGTCTTGCATTTCCATCTGGAATTTTTCGCCTTCGACCTGACCAGCCACATCCAACAAGAACTTTACATTAAACACAACAGTAAACGAACTATCCCCATTATATTCAATATCTAATTCCTGGGTTGCTGTTCCTGCATCTGGACTTGACGCATTGATAACCAACTTGTTCATACTAAACGTCAACTGCACAGACTTTGTCTTGTCCACACTGGCAACAGAAACCAAGTCAACCGCATTGATAAACTGCTTTCTGTCCAAGACAGCAATCTTGTCATTACCTTTTGGGATAACAACACGATAATTTGGATATTGTGCATCAACCAATTTACTGGTCAATGTCGCAGCACCAACTGTAAAACGTGCTTTTGTATCCGACAATTCAACCATAACATCATCAACATTTGCGTCTTCCAGCAACTTTGACAATTCACCAATCACACGACGTGGCAAAATAACCGCAGGCATTTCGACACTGCCAGCCGGTGCAGGCATTGCACACAATGCCATACGCTGTGCGTCTGTTGCAACCGCTGTCAGTTTCTTTGCATCCCCTTCATCTGCGATATGGAAATAAATACCTCCTAAATGATAACGAACATCGTCTGTTGGGATTGCAAACTTTGTTTGATTGATTAAATGAGCCAAATCCCCAGTTGTCATCTGGAACTTGGTTGTCAAATTACTACCTGCCATTGCTGGGAAATTTTCTGCTGGCAACGTTGGCAAACGAAATACCGCACGCCCACTTGAAACAACCAACTGATCACCAGACTGTTTGAAAGAAATTTCTGCATCATCTGGCAATTTACGAACAATATCATACAGCATTTGAACAGGCACTGTGATTTTACCGCCCAGTGTAATATCTGCTGCAACGTGTTCAACCAACTCCAAATCAACATTAGTCGCCGACAGAATCAAATCATCTGCTGCTTCTATTTTAACATTCATCAAAATCGGCAATGTTGCACGCTTTTCCACAATCGACTGCATATGCCCCAGCGCACGTATTAAAACCTGACGAAACACTGAAAATTCCATGATAACACTCCTGTTTCCTTTATCTATTATACTCTTCTGCTTTTACCATACCAAAATTTCCCGATTCGGTGCAAGACCAAAAGCACACAGAAAAACACCCACTGCTGTGGGTGCTTGATTTACTCACGAACCAGAACCTTTTCCAACTTGGCTCTCAACTTTTTTATATCATCATACTTGGTAATTTTACCTTTTTCTGCGATTGAAATATCACCACTTTCTTCGGACACAACCAAAACCACAGCCCTTGAAACTTCGCTAACCCCCAGTGCCGCACGATGACGTGTTCCATATTTCCAATTCAAATTATTCTGTGACAATGGCAAAATTGCACCTGCATACGCAATACGATTATTTTCAATAATAACCGCCCCATCATGCAAAGGTGTCTTATTAAAGAAAATAGTCAACAACAATTCGCTGCTAATTTTTGCATCAATTCGAACTCCTTTTCTGTCAATGGCACTTTCGTCCAACGTGCTTGGGAACACAATCAATGCACCAGTATGCTTACCTGACATATATTCAACAGCACTAACCAACGCATCAAGTGATGCCGTATCACGCTTTTGAACACCACCACGTTTCAAAACCCGTCGCCACCCTTGGACATTACCCATCAATGCCATAAACTTACGCAATTCTGGCTGAAACACAACAATCAAACTCAACGACAAGAACAATGCGGTCCAATGCAAAAATGTCGCCAACAGATTCAAATGAACGGACGACAAAATAAAACTAAGCACCCACAATCCTGCCAACCCCAGCAATCCACGCACCAACTTTTCAGACTGTGTATTTTCAATAAAACTGCGATAAAAGAAATAAATCGCCACCCCAATAACCACAACCTGAATCAAATCAATCCAACTAAGCATCACACCTTCCTTTTTTCTATTATGTCTAATCTATCAAAACAGCATCAAGCAATTCTGCCATTGGTAATTCCATCCATTCTGGGTCGTCACGAAACAATGGTGCCCCACGTTCCATTGCTGTTTCACAAGGTTTGCTATCCGCCAGCCAGTTTTCCAACAAATCCCCTGCAATCAGGCCAACACCTGTTCCAGCAACCAGTCCAATTCCCCCCGTAAACGGTGCCAACAACAAACCAATTCCCGTCGCAGACGCAACCTTGCCCGCAACCGCAGCACCACTTATCTGAATATCAGGCTCCGCCAAACTTCCCGTCAATTCAATCGAATTTACAACATTTCCCGTCAATGACAACTTTAACCCACGAACAGGCACAGTCGTCAAAGACAAATGCATCTCTTCTTTGCCTAAATCCAAACTACCTGCCAACCGCAAGTTTATTGCATTTGTTTCAACTGCAACACCATTTTGTGTTTCAATCAAACCGTCACGCAATTTCGCATTTACAGCAACACAGGATATTTTTATCTGATTATATTTCTTTTCTGAACTAAACAAATCCTGAATACCGTGCCGCAATGTTGTTAGAAAATCAGTCCCATAAATATACGAAACCAATGACGAATGGGCATAGCCTGGTGCAACAGAATAAACCTGAACAGGCCCTGTTATTGTCTGCATAACCTCAGACAAGTTTTTACCATTTGCCTGAACATAGAATCCAAAATCCACTGGCAATTCTGAAATAAATTCAGACCGATGAATCTCCTTCAAAATTTCCCCTACATAAATATCCTTACCCTTTGCCCCAACATGCCCCCACAAACGTCCTGTCCCATCAACATCAGCCTCAATTCCAACAACAACATTTCCATCGGCAATCCCAGTTCCAATATTAGCATGCAAATGATTATCCTTTACATTTACCCCCAGCACCAATTTTTCCAAATTCAAATCTTTGTAAACAATGAAATCATCAATGTTTACATTCAAATTTATATTCCTGTTTAACATATACTCACCAAACAAAGGAATATTTTTGAACACATTCAATTTACGATTTATCTTTCCACGTTCCACGCCATATAATCCCGGTATCAACTCCGCCAAATCAACACGTGCGGCCGACACATTGGCATTAAAAAACGCCCCCGGTTTTGACCAATCATAATCACCTGAAAAAACAAATTTTGTTCCATTGACAATAACCTTGGACCGACGCAACGTTATCTTTTTCCAGTCAAAACCACCCACCACTTCCAAATTCAGCGATGGCAACCACGACAGGTCAACACCAAAGAAACGCCCGACATTTTCAGGACTTACCAAATCCCCCTTTATCACAAAATCAATCGGTGCTTTACTTTTTCCTTCCAGTGCGACATTAGCAATCAATGCCTGACCACCTGTTGACACCGCAACCCTTACCGGATAAACCTTACGTTGTGTATTATACTCACTAAAATTGATAATAAATGGCGAAACATTTTTATCAACCTTAATCCAACCTGAATATTCTCTACCTTCTGCCATTGGCATCAAACGAATATGGAATCCAGACAACGAATACTTTTTCCCAAAAACATCCGCCTTTAAATTCTTGATTTCAAACCCACCAAGTCCTACATCCTTAAACGGATATTTTTCTGGTTCTGTTGCATTTACAAGCTGCGTCTGTTCTTCTGTCACCCTTGAAATCCGCTGTATAGAGTATTTTCCATCTACATTTTTTTCAATATTTAACTTTGCATCATAAACCTTGACATTTTGAATCGTTGGTCGATTACGAAACAACGAAAGCAGATTTAACCGCACATCAATTTTTTCTGCACTAAATGCGTCCTTATTTTTTGCCCAGCTTTGATTTGCAATTCTAACTTTGTTTAATTCAACATGTGGCCGCAAAGACAACTTCCACGACACAGCACCATCAATTTCAATTGGCATATCTGTTGCATCACGCAACAAAGTCAATAAATTCCCACGCAACGTTTCCAAATTTACCTGACTTAATGCCACAACAACTGCCACGACCATCCCGATAAAACACAGGCCCAAAATTCTCATGATTGGAAAAAAAATACTTCTTCTTAATTTTTTCATGGCAATTGAAATTCCAAAAACCGCATCACAGGCTGCATAAATCCTGGCACTTCTGCCCGCAAAGTCATCATACGCCCTGTTGCCGGGTGCTGAAATGTTAGCTTATACGCAAACAAAAACAAGTTATTTGTTTCCAACATCAATCCTAACGCCCCATCAAGATTCTGTCGTCCACCATACAACGCATCACCAACAATCGGTGCCCCCAGCGAATATGCACTATGCAACCTTAACTGATGTGTTCGCCCTGTTTTTGGTGAAAAACGCACCCACGAAACACACCCTGCCACACACGACAACACCGAATATTCGGTTACCGCACGTTGTGGACGTGGCCCTGCACCATTATTCAAGCGACTTGGACTATCAAAGACCTGTCCCTTTAACACATAGTTATCGATCAATCCCTTTTTTGGATTAACCTCGCCCCTCAGCAATGCTAAATATTCTTTATGGGCTGTTTTATTTTGAAACTGATTTGACAAGTTCTGTGCGGCACGCTGATTTTTTGCCACAACCAACAAACCACTTGTTTCCTTGTCCAAACGATGAACTAATGCAATTTTGTCGTATGGAAACAAAGCCGCCGCCATTTTATCAATAGACTTGCGTATTCCTGTTCCACCCTGCACAGCCAAACCCGCAGGCTTGTTAAACACAACAATATCTTCATCGCTATGAACAATGCACTTACGCAACGCCTCTAAATCACTCAAAGAAAAAACAATACCGCTTTCTGTTTTTTTTGGTTTTTCCTGTGCATATCCTGCAAGCGTCGGTGGAATTCGCACCGCATCACCCGTTTTCAAAACTTCTGTTCCACGAACACGTTTTGAATTCACACGAATCTGCCCACCACGACAAAGTTTATAAAACTCACGCTGTGGCATTGCTGGAAAATGTCGCAAGAACCACCGCAACAGCCGTGTTCCATCTTCTACCTTGGAAACTTCGATAAAATCAGCCATTATTCACCATACACAATCTGAACATAATTTGTTCCATTTTGGCCTTTGCAACTTCCTGTTGCACCACCTTCTTTACCACCAGAACTCTGATAACCAACCGAATCGGACCACGCCTTGGCGACCAGCGATTCGCATTCTGCCTGTCCCAACCCATTTATCGTCACAACAAACTGACGTGGATTAGATTGATTGACTGCCAGTTCATACAAACCACCATATGGATTTTTATTACTCATACCAATTGCACCAAAAATCGTCTGACCGTTCATATTCGAAAAATCATCGTATTCGCCGTGAATATTGCGAACCATCGTCACCATTTGGATAACTTCATCATTTACTTCGGTCAGTTTCTGTGTCCTCATTGCGGTTGAAATCATACCGATTGCACCAACGGTAATAATCCCCATAATTGCCAACACCCCCAACATTTCAATCATCGAACGTCCAGATTCTTGATTCATTGAAAAACCTCTTATTTGCTATTCTATAAATATTATTTTATCATAAAGATTATGAATATTCAATTTTCAGATTTAATCGCAAATGCACCGCACGCCCCAGGCGTGTATTTGATGTATGACTGCGACGATAATCTGCTGTATGTTGGCAAGGCCAAGACTCTAAACAACCGTCTTCGTCAATACCAAGACATATCAAAACTTGAATTACACAAACAAGTTATGCGTTCATTGGTCTGCCGTGTTGACTGGGAAGTCGTCCCAACCGAATCCGATGCCCTAATTCGTGAACAAGAACTAATAAAAACCCAAAAGCCCAAATATAACATTATGCTAACTGATGGAAAAATGTATCCAATGTTGGCATTGACATCTGGCGACTTTCCACGTCTGCTAAAATTCCGTGGCAAAATTTCACAACGCCGTGATGTATATGGCCCATATCCATCTGTTTCCGCATTAAACGAAACCATAAAAACGATACAACGGGTTTGTCAGATTCGCACCTGCACAGACATCCAAATGCGAAATCGCACCCGTCCATGCCTGTTGCATCAAATTGGTCGTTGCAGTGCACCATGTTGCATCCCCGACAAACAAAAATACGCAGAAAACGTGCGTATAGCACGAAAAATCTTAACTGGCGACAGCACACCAATAATTGCAGATTTAACAGAACAAATGAAAACATTTTCTGAAAACATGGACTATGAATCTGCTGCGATTATTCGTGATAAAATTGCCGCACTTACACACACATCAAATCGTGGCATACGACAGAAACCAACGCATACATCAAATCTTGACTGGGACAAAAATGTTTCAGAACTTGAAAATTTATTAAACATAAAATTAAATCTTGTTGGGGTATTTGATAACTCACACCTGTTTGGCAAACAATCTGTTGGTGCAATGATAACATTTGGCCACAACGGATTTGAAAAAGCAGGATATCGCCACTTTAAATTGCAAGACAAATCACGTGCAGGAAACGACATTGCAATGATGTCAGAATTTATCAAGCGTGCCATTGAACGAGGTCCAAAACTTGACTTGATTATCGTCGATGGCGGAATTGCACAATGGAACATTGCGAATCGAAACTCTGACGGCATTCCCGTCCTGGGTGTCACCAAGGGCCAGGTCCGAAATGGCGACGAACATTTTATCCTGCCAGACGGCAACGTCCTGGACACCCTACCCAAAGACTCCCCATTATTTTTAATGCTACGCACTGTCCGTGACGAGGCTCACCGTTTTGTAATCACATACCATCGCAATGTCCGTGCCAAGCAACTAACCGCCTCTGTCTTGGACGAAATAGACGGCGTTGGACCAACCCGCAAACGTGCATTACTGCAACATTTTGGTTCTGTCCGTGCCATAATGGATGCCGACCTAAATGCCCTGCAACATGTCCCAGGTTTGGGAATAAGTGCCGCAAAAAAAATATATGCCCATTTCCACTCAGAAATGATATAATAACACCATTCATATATAATTATAAATAAAGGAGACATATATGAAATTTTTTGTAAACTTTTTATCTGCATTTCGTATTGCTGCATCATTTGCAATAATACCAACCTTGATGTTCCAAATGTATTGGACAACATTTATTTTGTTTGTGCTGGCCGCATTATCAGATTGGTTTGACGGATTTTTGGCACGCAAATACAACGTCTGTTCCAAAATAGGCGGCGTCATGGACCACATTGGCGACAAACTGCTGGTCGTAAACACATTGATTATGTTGACAGTTATGATGCCAGTATGGTTTGTTGTTGTTCCTGTAATTATAATGATTGCACGTGAACTTTACATCTCTGGCCTACGTGAATTCTTGGGCACCCAGAAAATTGAAATGCCCGTTCCAAAGGCACGCTTTTCAATGGGTAAAATTAAAACCACACTTCAAATGATTTCGATTGCTGCATTTCTGTTGATATTTGTTATCGGCACAATGATAACCCCAAACAGCGACAGCAGCTTTATAATGTGGGCAATTACAATTTTACCATACGTTGGAATCTGGGGGTTGTGGTTATCATTGGTTGCGTCTGTTTGGTCTGCAACACAATACACCCAAACATTCATCGGTCACATAAAAAAATTAAAATAAAAAATCGTGCTATACGCATAAAAACCGGCACAATTGCCGGTTTTTATTTTTTTCACAATCAAATTATTTACTTACCTAAAACCAACCTTTTTTCTCTGTCTTGGTTTCTGCAAATTCATTTAATAATTTCTTTTGCTTATCAGACAATTTTGTCGGTATTTTAATTGCCACTTCTATATACAAATCGCCAAAACTACCTGCCCTGCGAACAGATGGCATACCATGCCCACGAACACGCAACTTTTCACCAACCTGCGTTCCGCTTGGCACCTTGACCGACAACTTTTTATCATCAATTGTTTGGACTTCGATTTCACCGCCCAAGGCCAATGTTGTAAACGGCACATCAACACGCATAATCAAATCATTTCCACGGCGTTCAAACCGCTTGTCTGGACGAATTCTGACATCTAAATAAAAATCCCCTGCTGGTCCACCATTAGCACCTGCTTCACCTTGTCCTGCCAAACGCAACCGTGCACCATCTTCGATACCTGCTGGTATTTTTACCTCTAATGTTCTTTGTTTATGTTCTGTACCACTGCCATCACATTGACTGCATTTCTTTGAAATCTTGCGTCCCAACCCATTACATTCTGGACATGGTGCCTCCATTGCAAAGAATCCCTGACGTGTTTGAATAAAGCCACTGCCCCCACATCTTGAACACACCGGGGCCTGCTTTCCATCTGCAGTTCCATTTCCATGACATTTTTCACATTGAACATTGCTTGAAAAATTTACAGTATGTGTTTTTCCAAAATAAGCATCTTTTAAATCTATAACAACCTCGTCCAGCAAATCACGCCCACCACGCTGTGGTGCACCACGTTGTGGTCCACCGCCAAAGTCGCCAAAACCGAATCCTCTCATTGCCTCACGCAGGATATCTTCCATACCGGCACCACCACCCATATTAAAGTGGAACCCACCATTACCAAACGGATTACCCCCACCAAATCCAGCACCTGCCCCATTACCATTTGCAAACGCCGCATCACCAAACCGGTCATATGCCGCACGTTTCTGTGGGTCTTTCAAGATATCAAAGGCATTATTGACTTCTTTGAATTTTTCTTCTGCGTCTTTGTTATCTGGATTTCTATCGGGATGATATTTCATCACCAATTTATGATACGCCTTTTTAATATCTGCATCTGACGCATCACGTGCCACCCCCAGCACTTCATAAGGATTTTTATTCATATCTGGATTCCATCTATTTATTTAATTACGATAACAAATATATAAGACCTACATAAAAAAATTCAACCCCAAAATGCGATTTAGGGCTAAATTCTTTGGGCTTGCACAAATTTCAAAAATGTTCTAATAATAATAACATTATGACAGAGAAAAAGACACAAACATACGACGCATCAGACATCCAGGTTCTCGAAGGGCTTGAACCCGTTCGCCTACGTCCTGGAATGTATATTGGTGGCACAGATGAAAAAGCATGGCATCACCTGCCGATTGAAATAATGGACAACTCGATTGACGAAGCGGTTGCTGGCTTTGCCAAGAAAATAACTGTGCATTTAATTGATTCCAAGACTATTGAGATTGCGGATGACGGCCGTGGCATTCCCGTGGACGAGCATCCAAAATATCCTGGCAAATCTGCCCTAGAAGTAATTTTGACCACACTGCATTCTGGCGGTAAATTTAACAACAATGTTTATAAAACCAGCGGTGGTCTGCATGGTGTTGGTTCTGCGGTTGTGAATGCTTTATCATCTGAAATGATTGTTGACATTGCCCGTGATGGATATAACTGGCACCAGACATTTTCACGGGGCCAAACCACATCACCTATGACCCGTGGCGAAGCGACAAAGAACCACGGAACAAAAATCCGCTTTACAATTGATGACGAAATCTTTGGCACATCTGCTGTGTTCAAACCGATAAAAATTTACCGTATGGCCCGTGCCAAGGCATTTTTATCACGTGGTGTAAAAATCGATTGGCGTTGCAATCCAGAATTACTAACAGACGATATGAATATCCCTGCTAACACCACATTTTATTATCCAAATGGTGTTGCTGATTTCCTGGCAGAAAAGACAGATTCCAAGCCACGCATTTTACCACGCATATTCAGTGGCAGTGTTGACTTTCCTGACGACAGTGGCCGTGTAGAATGGGCATTGACATTTTTAACTGATGAAAATGGTGCGGCATCTGACGACGGATTTTTCTCGTCCTATTGTAATACGATTGCAACGATTGATGGTGGAACACACGAAACAGGATTCAAATCTGCGATTACCAAAGGAATAAAAGCATACGGTGAAAAAGTAAACAATAAATCCGCTGCAACAATTATTGGCGATGACGTATTCGATTCGGTTGCTGCGATTGTTTCTGTCTTTTACAAGACACCACAGTTCTTGGGTCAAACCAAGGAAAAATTATCTAATCCAGAGGTTGCCCGTTTCACAGAAAATGCCCTACGTGATCCATGGGAAATGTTTTTGGCATCCGACCCAAAAACAGCAAATGCCCTGCTTGATTTTGTTATAAACCTGGCAAACGCCCGTATAAAGACAAAGCAAGTCAAAGATGTCGCACGCAAAACCCCGACCAAGCGTATTCGTATGCCTGCAAAATTGGCAGACTGTTCCAAGCACGGCATTGCCGGCACAGAACTATTTATTGTTGAGGGGGAATCGGCAGGCGGAACTGCAAAACAAGCCCGTGACCGTGCAACCCAGGCAATTATGCCCCTGCGTGGCAAGGTGTTAAATGTAATTTCAAATTCTGACGAACGCTTTGGTGCGAACAAGGAATTAAATGACCTGGTCGATATTATTGGTGCTGGCACAGCCAACAATTGGAACGATGATAAATTGCGTTATGAAAAGATTATAATTATGACCGATGCTGACGTTGACGGCAGCCATATTGCATCACTGTTGATGGCATTTTTCTATCAACACATGCCCCAGTTGATTTATGGTGGTCACCTGTATTTATCTTGTCCACCATTGTATAAATTGACATCTGGCACCGAATCGATTTACGTTGATTCTGACGAAGAACTTGAAACACTAAAATCAACAAAATATAAAAACAAACGTGTTGAAATATCTCGATTCAAAGGGCTTGGCGAAATGATGCCCAACCAACTAAAAGAAACAACAATGTCGCCTAAAACCCGTCGTTTAATCCGTGTTGACCTACCACCACGCACCGAAGAAGGCGCCGAAGACACAGAAAAAACAAAAACAATTGTTTCTGAACTGATGGGCAAAAAACCTGAATTTAGATTTAAATTCATCACTGAACACGCCCAATTCGTCAAAGATTTGTTCGTATAAAAAGACATTTATAAAAATACAACAGCACCTATTTCAGGTGCTTTTCTTTACTCAAAAGATTGACAAACAAAAGATACGTCCTATAATAAAACTATAACATAAAAGATAAATAAGGATAAAATATGAATATATTTGAATATTTTAAATCAAAAAAAACTAACCAACAACCTATCGAGGCTATTCCTGCCGAAGTTGCCCCTGTTGCAAAAACTATTCCTGCAAACCACATCAGCAAAAAGAAAAAGAACACATACAAAATTATGTTTAATCCATTTACTGCCTATGAAATGTTTGCGTTATGCAAGAACACCCCATTGGCAATTATTGAATTAAATGGCATCCACCAGGACACACAATCAGGTTGGGTTTCCGCCAAAGATTTTCCAAACCCATGTGCCACTGACATGGCTGCCCAGCAAGAACTAATAAAAAAAATAACTGGCGAAAAAATCGCAACAACAATCATTGAATATCTGGACAAAAGCACTGGCAAACCTGTTATTCAAATATACCCAGGAATGATACACATATTCGATGAATACGAACAAGATTACGAATCACACTTAAATCATAAATCACGCCGTGATTTAAAATATCAAATTGCCCTGCGTGAAAAATTATGGGCAGAATTTGCAAAAAGCCAAAACCAAAAATAAAAAACACCTTCGGGTGTTTTTTTATGGTATTCCCCCCGAAAAAAATATAAAATAAAAAACGAAGACATAGGGATATGGCTTCGGGACCGTAAGAAAGTCCTTGTTTTACGTCAGTGTGCATACGCACATTGGTATCCGCACAATGCGGCGCATTTTGCGTCGTTTTTACAACAACCGACTTTTTACGTCGGGGCGCTGTGGGGCATACAACAGGGTTTAACCCGAAACCCCACAGGGTCATTTCGTAAAACATGATTTTCTTAACGCCCCGACCGCTTGTTCCCCAGCGGTCTTTTCTTTTACACAGGGGGAATAAATGAAAAAATTTTTTATCATACTAACACTTGCACTTACAATTACACAATCACACGGGGCAAAATTAAAATATCCACACCTTAGTCAATACTGGGGCAATGGTGAAATGAATTACTGTGGCGATAATGATATTGCCAACGCCTGCATCGGCGAAGCAACCAAACACAAATGCGCCCCCGGCAAAATTTACTCTGCCCGTTACCAATTTTACAATGGCAAATACACATACACTGATGAATTTTCAAACCTGATGATGATGGCACGTGAATTTAATGAACACGGCGCACTATTTTGCCCAACACAACTTGACGGACAAAACGAAAACGACAGCAAAGGCTATACCGCATACTATGAACCCAATGGCACAAATACCTGTGTATGGCTGTGCCAGGCGGGTTGGACTGGCCCAAACTGCAACGCACACACAACCGAATTTGATGGCACTTGCAACCTAAACAAATTTTTGCGTTCAAACTACTCCGACATCAAATCTGTCCACGATTTTGATAAAAACAGCAAAGGAAATATAGAAGACCAAATACCATTTTTTTATATAAACGATTATCAAACATGCTCATATATAAAATCCAACGGCAACACATCCAGCATAAAAGAGAACGAACACGATATGGGGTTATTTATTACCCGATGGCTGGACAGTGGCAACGGCGCATTTGCCCGTCAAATGATTGTCCTGTCAAAACGAACCGGCACAAATTCATCGGACATATATGTCTATCCTGCATCAAAAAGCACCGAAATTCTGGTATGTATCAACGGCTACCAACCAAATTTAGCCGGCACCGATTGCGAACCAATAAATCACGAATCCTGCACAATGACGGTCGCATCCCAAAATATGTGTGGCGGTTGGACATTATCGGGCTTTGATTCCGAACAACACGTCCTGACCGATTCTGATGGTTGCTATAAATACACCTGCAAAAAAACGGGCTATGCCTTTGCAGGCATTGCCGACCATACCTGCACCGAATGCACAACCACAAACCGTGGCGGTATAGAACCAAACAACGGCACCTGTGTAAAATGCCCCAGTGGCACCATATTCAATAAAAAGGACACTGCAAATAACTTTTGCAGTCCCGCAATCGGTCTTTCTAAGTCAGATATGATGTATGGTCGTGGCAAGACAAAAAATAACGCCGGCAATATATCTGAACAATGTTGGACAATGACCGACCCCGACAAATACAAAGAATGTGTTCTGAATCAAAATAACGGGTCGAAATAAATTCGACCCTTTTTATATATTTTTTGCTTTATACGAACAAATATGCGCTGCTGCACAGTTTGCACAATCTGGCCGCAAGGCCTTGCACACATAACGCCCATGCAAAACCATCACATGATTTACAATTGAATGATATTTTTTTGGAATAAATTCCAGCAACCTACGTTCAACCTTTTCTGGTGTATTATCCGCATCACTAACCCACCCATAACGATGTGCATTTCGAAAAACGTGCGTATCCACACCAATATTCGGTGCCCCCCACAGAACATTACAAACAACATTTGCTGTCTTTTGCCCAATACCTGGCAACTGCATCAAATTATCTCGATTGTGATATTTTTCAGGGAACACATCTTCAACAGATTCTGCAACCAAACGCTCGGCCAAGGCAATGATATTCTTTGCCTTGTTATTAAAGAATGAAATAACCCTGATATGCTCTTTTAATCCGTCCAACCCCAACGCCAACATTTTTTTGGGCGTTGATGCCACACGAAACAATTCAGGCGTCACCTCATTCACCTTTTTATCGGTTGCCTGGGCAGACAGAATAACCGCCACGGCAAAATTAAATTCATTTGTATGATACAGTTCCGACCGAATAGTCATATCAACGGTCGGAATAACTGCATCAAAATATTGTGCCGGTTTCATATCTACCTATTTTTTATGCTTTTTTAACAGCAATACTGAACGAATATCCTTCGATATCGGTGTTGTATTCACCTTCACTGATATTCATTTCAACAACCAGCGCATCACGCATAATGCGACGCTTGTGCTGTTCGATTGCATTTGCCAATGCTGGTTCTGCCGTATATGTCAAAATAATTCTATCTGACACATCCAGCCCTGCTGCCTTGCGAGTATCCTGAATAAAACGCAATGCGTCATTAGCCAATCCTTCGGCGACCAACTCGGCACTGATTTCAGTATCTAGCACAACAACAGCAGTATTATCTGACAATGCCGCACCTGTAATCCCAGGCCGCACGGTCAAACGCATTTCAAATTCATCTGCGTTCAGCACATGCCCTGAGGCAAGCAACTTATCACCATCGATTTCATAATCGCCACGTTTTACTGCTGGGATAATTTCTTTTAATGCCCCCCCCAAACGGGCACCAATTTTTGGTGTAATCAAATAGACAAAGCTATCTGCAACCGATTCTATATTTGCATCAAACTTAATCGATTTCACATTTAATTCGTCCTTGATAATATCTGCATACTTTTCCAGATTTACCCCTGCCACAGTCAACATATTTAACGGCAAACGATTACGCAATCCATATTGTTCACGCAACTGTTTACCAACAGACACGATTGCCTGCACACGACGCATATCATCAACGATTTCGTTATCGACATCACCTGGCACAGGGAACTTGGTCAAATGCACGGATTCATCCCCTGTCAAGTTTGTAAAGATATATTCAGAAACGAACGGTGCGAACGGTGCCAAAACCCTGCATACGCCGGTCAACACGGTCCACAGCGTATCAAACGCATCTTGTTCTTCATCCCAGAATCTTGCACGACCACGTCTGATATACCAGTTATTTAATATATCCAAGAATCGCACAAATTCCTTGATCGCGGCATCAGGCTTATATTCATCCAACGACTTTTTCACTGCTGCAACCAGAACATTTAATTCTGCCAAAATATATTTATCCAACGCATTTTCTGGATTTACCATTTCACGTGCTGTGATATTTCCTGCATTTGCATACAATGTAAAGAAGTGATATGCATTCCACAGCGGCGTTTGAATAGTTTTTGTTGATTCGACAAAAACTTTACCCTCTTTATCAACAGGCACAGGTTCTGCCTTCATAAAATTAGACCCCAAGATATACAAACGCACTGCATCTGCACCATACTGTTCAATCTGTTCACTTGGGTCAACAAAGTTCCGCAAAGATTTCGAAAACTTCTTTTTATTTTCATCAACCACCATACCATTTGCAGACACAACCCTAAACGCAGGCTTATCAAACAAAGCCGTTGCCAAAACCATCAACGCATAGAACCAACCACGTGTTTGGTCTTGTCCTTCGATAATATAGTCTGCTGGGAACGTTGCATTAAACCGGTCAACATTTTCAAATGGATAGTGCAACGACGCCCATGGCATAGACCCTGATTCCACCCAGCAATCTAAAACATCTGGAATACGCACCCATCCATCCTTGGTCAGTTTATCCAACGTTGGGCGATGCAAATCATCAACCGGTACACCAAAGAATTCTTCTAGTTCTGCAATAGAACCAAAGATTTTATATTCACCATCTTTTTCCCAGATTGGCAACGGCATACCCCAGAAACGATTTCTGGATATAGACCACGGACGAGCATTTTCAATCCACGAACGGAAACGTTCCCCTGCACTGGTCCAATTCACGGTTGCATTATTTGCCAACAATTTATCTTTGATTTTTGGCACATCGATATACCACGAATCGGTTGCACGCTGAATCAATTTTTCTTTGGACCTATCCCCAAACGGATACGAGTGTTTATATTGTTCTTTTTTGACCAAGCGACCATTTGCCTTTAACCAATCCATAATTTTTGGTGTTGCAGCAAAGATATTTTCCCCTGCGAAATCGACAACTGTTTCATCAAAGTTCCCATATGTCCCAACATTTAACAGCACAGGGAATTTTGGGTCAATATTTTTTGCCGCCCAAAAGTCTTCTGCCCCATACGCAGGTGCGATATGAACAATACCTGTTCCATCTGAATCAGAAACATAATCTGCTGGGATTACCTGGAACAACAAATCAGATTGCCCTGCATAATATGGGAACAACGGTCCATAGTGCAATCCAACCAAGTCAGCCCCTTTGACAGAACCAATCTGCGTTGCATTTGCAAACTGTTTTTCATATGCCTTTAATCGACTTGCGGCGACGACATAGACCGCCCCATCACTGTCCTGCATACGCAGATATTCCATATTTGGATTTACCGCCAACGCTGAATTTGCAGGCAACGTCCATGGCGTAGTCGTCCATGCAATTGCACGGTCGCCATTTTCCAGTTCGAACCAAACAGTCACCGCATCATCAACAATTTCACGATAATCACTGGACGCTTCTGAATTAGAAATCACCGTCCCATTTACCCAATCATATGGATTTACACTGTAATCTTTGTATAACAATCCCTTTTCATACAAGGACTTTAACGTCCACAGCATAGATTCCATATAGTTCTTATTCATGGTCTTATAACCATATTCATCGCCTATATCGACCCAACGTCCCATACGCTGAATAAAATGATTCCACTCATTCGTATACGTCATAACGTCCGACCGACACATATCACAGAATGCCGCAATTCCATCATTTGCAACAATATCCTTGGCGGCCCGCCCCTGTTTTTTTTCAACCGAATTTTCCGCAGGCAATCCATGGCAATCCCATCCCAATTCACGACGAACGAAACGTCCGTTCATTGTCTGGAAACGTGCGACCATATCCTTGACCACCGACACCCCCAAATGTCCCCAGTGTGGCAAACCATTTGCAAAAGGCGGCCCGTCATAGAAACTAAACGGATGTCCCTGTTTAGTCTGTTCCAACGACTTATGGAAAGTATTTTCATCTGCCCACTTTTTCAAGACACCTTGTTCCAAGGCTGTAAAATCTGGACGTGCATCAGTTTTTGTATAAGCCATATTCATCACCTGTTTTTAAATTAAAAACGGGCGCCCACGCGCCCCAGCCACCGCCAAAGCGCAGTCGCCAGTTATTTAATAATAATTATTGTTGTCTGAATCATCACGCACCAGGATAAAACAAAAACCTCAAAAAATCAAGTAATTGTATAAATTTCCCTACCCATAAAAAGCCGGCAAAAGCAAAATTTCAAATAAAAAAACCCCGGACTGGGATTTTTTTATTTGGTTTTCCTCATCATTTTATTGGATACCGACGCGGAACTCATCGCCCCAGTTAGAAATCACCTGACCTCCAACAGTGCATTGAATATCTTCGAAACCATCTTCGATTTGGTTCTTTTTTACAATATTACTGGTTATCAAGCCCCCAGCAGTTCCCAAAACAACCCCTGCCACAGAATCTGATACCAAACGTGAAGTATTAAAATTACCTTTTTCGTCTTTCCAGACACTGACCTTGAATCCAGAACGAATCGAATCCAACACATCTGCCGCACTGGTTATACGTTTTTGAATCGCCGACACTTCAGCCTCCGCTTCCAATTTTTCACGCTTCGCACGTGCATCATCAGATTCAACACAGGCAGTCCCTGCATCATTTAATACCTTGTCATCATCTTTGCAACGACATTCTTTTTCTATCATATCCCACACAGCACCAACAACTTTCTCGCAATTTTCAATCGCAGGATTCAAAACACATTTCTTACCCCGATAAATATTACGTGGATTATCGCATTTACATTGACCTGTTTCCCAATATGCTCCTGTTCCAGACGCAGCCTCGCATTCACGTCGTGCAGTGGCTTCATCTGTCAAATCACATTTGTTTCCATTGCGTTTGTAATTATCATCTAAGCAAACACAAACACCACCATCTTCACGTAAATTTTTAGCATTATCACATTTGCACAAACTACCTTTCCACTCCCCACCAGAATCACGACATCTTTTTGCTTTTTGTTGATTTTGCTGTTCTTGCTGTTTCCGTCTATTATCATCCTCTTCTTTCTTTTTTCTTTCCTTGAATTCTTTGGTTTCAACACAGCCCTGGGTCGCTGATTTAAATTCGTAATCATTATTGATACATTCACAAGCGGTTCTGTCTGCTTTTAATTTCAAATTTTTTCCTGCATCACAAGAACAAGTATTATTCGACCAAACGCCACCAGACGTTTCACAAACATTTTGCCGATTGTCCACTATACAATCTGTTTTAGCTGTATTTGGAATATACCCTTCATTACACGCATAATAAACACAGGCATCATTCCCTGCCAATGTAATATCGTTATCACCAGCTGTCTCGGTATGGGTTGTTTTTGAACCGGCCAACAGATATCTTGTGCGTCCATTTTCTGTTGCTGCTTGTTTTAGAGGAGAATTGTTACAAACAACTGTTGGATTATATGACCGCCACTCGTCCCAAGCCCCAGTAATATCTACACATTGAAACAAATGAATAATTTCATTATCATGCACATCACGTTGCCCAATAATACGCCCATAACCACACTCTTGCCCATTATTAAATGCCCCATTATCACTATCACAAGAATAACATTGGTCGCTACCTGGGTGCGAACGAATGTATTCTTGGTTTTCACCAACAGCCAAATCATTATCTGGACACGCCGCTAAAATACATTTTTGCAAAGAGCTTCCCGCCGAATAAGTTAATGGTTGCATCCCATACCCATATGTCGGACTTGCAAAACTTGCCCCACCTGCAAGCATAAAGATTCCACAAAAAACTGACAGCATCAGAATTTTTTTCATATCCTTTCCCCTTTGAATCTAGATATCATTATTGCTTTTATTTTACCATAATTACTCCATCAATCCAAATATAAAAACGCCCAAACGGGCGGTTTTTATTTACATTCATTTACAAACTGTTGTATCTGCGCTGCCAAAACCAAATCATTTGCTTTTTGCTTTTCAATCTGTTTGATTGCATACAAAACTGTTGCATGATCACGACCACCAACAAAATTACCAATTTCTGACAAAGACAACTGTGTCGCTTCTTTTAATACAACCATCATAATCTGACGTGCCAAGACCAATGAACGACTGCGACCGGTGCCACAAACTGCATCATATGAAACTGCCAATTTTTCACACATATCTTTGACCATTGCTGTTGGTGTTTTTGCAGTCTGCAATGTATCTGCCAACAAACGCTGTGCAATTTCCATATCAACATTTGCACCCATCAATTCAACATATGCTTTGATTTTTGTTGCAACACCTGCGATTTGATGCCCATCATTTGCAATACGTTTTACCAAAACATCTGCAACATCTGATTTTACACCTGCACGTTTCAACATAACTGACTTCACATATGTATTTGGTGCAATGACATCTGCAACCAAACCTGATGCCAACAACCCCTGGGCATGACGATCAAAACCTGTCAAATTGCTTGGTGCTGCATTTGCAGTGATAACAATATTTTTGCCAGCGTTGCGTAAATCAACAACCAACTGCAAGAATTCTTCTGTTGATGCTTTCTTGCCACTTAATGCCTGAACATCATCCAAGATAAATGTTTCGCAATTACGGCAGAAATCTTTGAATGCGAAAACATTGTGTTCTTTCAGACTGCGTGTGAATTCAGAAACAAACTGTGCACCACTCATCTTTACAACTTTTGAATTTGATGCACCACAAATGCATTCTGCCAACAAAGATTTACCACAACCTGCCGCACCATAGATAAACAATGGTGAAAACGCAACCACACCTGCTGCAACTTTCTTGCATGCAGAAACAACAAACATATTTTCATCTGATGTAACAAAAGCATCAAAAGCAACGTTTGTAGCAACTGGTGTTGCGACTGGTGCGAATGCCTGTGCCTTGTTGTCATTTGCAACTGATGTTGCGGCAACCTTGGCATTACGAACAACAACTTTTACACCCAAACCAAAAGATGCAGCAACATCTGATAAAACACCTGCATGAACACTGTTGATAAAATCCGCTGAAAACTGATTTTGTGCACCTAATACCAAAACACCATCTACAACATCAAAAGACAAAGGTGCAATCCAAGAAGTAAATGTAGCAGAATCGACTTTTGCAGCAATGGCCCCTTTGATTGTTTCCAGGTTTGTCATTTTAATTTTTACTGCTGTCTGCATTCTGTTTCTCCTTTCCTTCCCTAAAAGAGAGCCGTCTGAACCAGGTTGTAAAAGCCACCTGCACAAAACACCATTTTCTGCCTTCCTGTTCAGAATTATGATATTTTTATTGTCCTACTTTTAACTCTCTCGCCGTTAAAATTTTTGAACTTCATTTTATTTCTGGCCTTTGAACCTAAATAAAAATCCATCCATTTTCTCAGAACATTATCTTGAAATCTCTCTCAAAACCGTGCCCTGTTTTCTCAGAACGTTATCTTGAAATCTCTCTCAAAACCCCGCCCCGTTTTTTTGCTTGTTTTTCGTTTTGGATACGTCAAATAAGTTAAATGATATTTTCCAGTTTACAACCAAACTTTAACCAAATTTTTCACTTTTATTTTTTGACAACGATTCGTTTTTTTACCTGTTTTCTGCCCTTTGTATATACAACGTATATACATAAAAAGAATCAGTTTCGAACATAGCCGCCGTCAACTTTTCGCACTAAACCCTGCAATTCCAAGACAACTAATTCACTTTTAATTTCCGAAACAGATTTTTTGACAACACCTGTCAATACAGATTCTGACACAGGAACAGTTCCTATTGCGTCAATTAGATTAAATTCCGCATCAGATTTTTTTGATATTTTTTTCTCATTTGAATTTTTTTCATCCATCGCAAAGAAATCATCTGGCCCCATACACAGTTTTGCATCACCATTCCGAATCAGTGTGTTTGGCCCCAACGCCCGGGAATCTGCGGGATGCGATGGGATTGCCCACACATCACGCCCATATTCAATTGCGAATCGTGCCGTTGTCATTGAACCCGATTTCAGGTCCGCCTCGCCCAGAATCAGGCGATTTGCCAATCCTGCAACGATTCGGTTTCGCTGAACAAAATTAGTTGCAACCGGCACATACCCAACAGGCATTTCGCTGACAATGGCCCCCCGCTCTAATATTTCATAATACAAACGTTCGTTTTCCAGTGGCCAAATATAATCTACCCCACCAGCCAGAACCGCAATCGTTTGGGAGTCCCCACTCGCACGCAATGCCCCACGATGTGCAGCCGTATCTGTTCCAATTGCCATACCAGATATAACTGCCACATTATTTTCTGCAAATCGTTGTGCAATATCGGCGACCAATTCCATACCTGCGGCTGTTGCGTGCCTTGTTCCAACAATAGCGACCGCATTTTTCTTCAAGACATCTAAATTTCCACGCACCGAAATAACAGGCGAATGATTTTTTACTGCCTTCAAAACCACGGGATAACGTTCATCTTCATCATCTATATAATATATATGTTGTTTTTGTGCGGCCTCTATCTCGCTCAGGACCGAATCGCAAAATGCCACATCTGAATTTAATGATTGTGCAGCCGCCACCACAGAACCGAATCGTTCAACCAACGCCCGATACTTTACAGGTCCAATACCTGGCGTTCTCAAAATCAATAACTTATTATATATATCTGACATAAATGGACTATACGATAATTTTGAAATTTAATTCAAGTGCATTTAATCACACCGATTCGTTCTTAAAAAAAATCCGCTTGTGCGGATTTCTTTTATTATTCTGACAGGATTACGAAATACGGCTCCCACTTTTCACAGGCATCTGGCTTTTCTGACTCAGCCTCAACCCAAACTGCATCACCACAATCTTGTTTCAAAGACTTTAATCTATCCATAAACCGTCTGTATTCTGTTTCGTTGTCTTTTTGCAGAACTGCCAACTGCGAACGCAACAAGCCGACCTGATCATTACGTTCCAAATCTTTTTGTCCTTCTACATCACCACCAATCAACCCGTTTCCAAACAATTCCATTGCACCGACACCAACGGCCGCCCCACCAACTGCACCACCAACCGTTGCCCATGTTCGTGCAGATTTCTTGGCATCTAAGATGCGTTCCTTTAACGTCCCTTTATTTGCCCATTCACCACACGTGATAATTCTGCCCATTTCATAATATTTTGGCAAAACATCCGCCACACTAATTCTTGAATCATTTGATTTTAACTCGACCTTTACAAAACAAGTATTATTATCAGGTTCTTCGATATCTTCAATCATTGTTGAATAACTGCCCAGATTGCTATAACGAGATGCCCAAACAAAAGTATTCCCAACACCAATATTATTCTGCAGGCAAGCACGCTTTTCTTTTTCACGCATATCTTTTTCTGCTGGCTTCATCTCTTCTGGTTTTACCGCCAGACTTGCATCAACATCTTCCACCTTGACACTTGGCTTATTTACCGTCACAGATTCTGGCACCAATACCGCCCCTGCTGAAATCTGGGCCTTGGATGCAACCGCACGTGGTGCCGCCATCATCTGATTTGACATCGATGCCCGTCCACGCCCCGTCGCCGGTGTCAATGTCGGCACAGACGCCACTGCAGGTCCAATCCCCAAGATTAAAATAAACACGGAAAAAAATCTGCTCATCGCTCACTTCCCTCTTGATATCTTTCAAGTAATTATACCACAAAAAGCATAAAAAATAAAGTGCAAATCAAAAACAAAAGGGGCAAAAAACGCCCCTTTTACGAATTATTTTTTCCATTTCCACTCTATTTTTGACTCTTTACCTGTCAACAAACGCTTGATATTTTCCCGATGTCGCCACATACACAGCAAACCAATTGCCACAAAAGCCCAGCCAACCATCGGACTGATTAAGAATCCCAACACAGGAATATAGCAAAATACAATCAACGCCCCAAACGAAGAAATCCCACTAGTTAACGCCACAATCAACCACAACGCCCCACACGTTGCAAACGCCACTGGACTAACCGCCAACAATACACCAAACAGCGAAGAAATCCCCTTACCCCCTTTAAACTTTAACCAAATCGGATAACAATGCCCAACGATTGCTGCAAATCCACACCACGCACCAAACGCATCACCTGCGATATATTTTCCCAAGAAAACTGCGGCAATTGCCTTGGCCATATCCAGAATCCAGACCAAGCCTGCCATACGCAATCCACCGACACGCATAACATTTGTTGCCCCGATATTGCCACTGCCAACCTTACGTAAATCGCCCTTGCCTGCGATTTTTGTCAGAATTAACCCCATTGGCACACTGCCAAACAAATAAGATATAATTATTCCAATTAAGTAAACCATGTTATTTTTCCTTGATTTTATGTTTGTTTTTTATAAAATAGCAAAATCAAAACAAAAATAAAAGGAAAATAACGTGGCAAATCACAAGTCATCTGAAAAAAGAATTTTGGTAACTGCCAAGAAGAATGCAATAAACACATCACGTCGCAGTGCTGTTAAAACAGCGACGAAAAAGGCATTGGTCGCCATTGAATCTGGGGACAAGGTTGCTGCAACAACTGCGGCCCGCAATGCAGAAAGCAAAATTATGAAATCTGCTGGCAAAATCATGCCAAAGAAACGTGCAGCACGCAAGATTTCACGCTTGGCTAAAAAAGTTGCTAAAATGGCATAATTGCTATTTCAGAAAAAAATAAAAAATCCCCTGCTTGGGGATTTTTTTCATAAAAAAGTAAATTAAATATTTTTATAACCCCAAACGATAAATTTTGACATAACTGGTTGAACTTGAGCCAATCCCACCACTGCCACCTGCACCGCCGTTTGCGTTTACGCCAACCCCAAACAATCCCCCCATTGACGCACCGCCGCCACCGCCACCACCGTATGAATAAAATGTCTGCCCACCACACGAATATGCAACATTTGCACCACCCGTTCCACCACTTGACGAACTAGTTCCGAACAACCCACCGATTGACGAGCCACCACCATTACCACCAGCATTATCCGTCGCATCTGCCCCTGCTGAACCATTATACAAGAACCCAGACGACTCTTCACCGCCTTTGCCAGCCAATGAACCACCACCCCCTGCACCACAAACAAACCCATTAGCATCCCAGGCGTCTGCACCAACCGACCCCATTCCCGATTGTGCACCTGTTATACCACCACCGCCTCCTGCGGCACAATCCTGGGCTGTGCCATCAGACTTAGTCGCAACTGCACCCATTCCACCTGTTCCACCCTGGGAAATAATATATTTACCATCAACGGCAAAAAAACTTGGCACACCAGATGCACCGCCACCGCCGCCAGAATACAAACCACCCGACGAATTCACGCCACCTGCCTTACCATCACTGCCACGTAAAAGATAAACATCAGTTGTCTGATATAAATTAAAACTCAAATACTCTTCTGTAGTTACAGAGCCTTCATCTCCATTATTACCACCAGCACCACCTTTACCACCCATAACCACAACCGAATAACACCCCGGACTTAAACTTACCTTTTCACACGAGTCAAATTTTGTTGCCTCATAAACCAATGTTGATTTTCCGATTGTCCACGAAGCATCACCTTCACCAACGACTAAACTGTCAGCACAGGCCCCCAAATGAGCTTCTGCATAGTAAAGATTTCCAGAAGAATCCATGAACTTAAGTGCCGGTTGCGTTGTCTGAACCGTCTGCAAAACAATTTGAATATCAGCAATATTTATTGCAGGCATCACACAACCTTAGTTAAACCAGACGTAAACCTGTCCTTCTGGTGGCGTGCCAGTCGGTGCAACAGTTGGAATCGTTCCAAAACGCACATCATCACCAGCTGCAACTGTATTAGCAGTTGTTCCAACAGGCAACCGACCATACGAAACTGTCCCAGAAGACAAATTATTTGCATTTGTCTGGTCAACATTCTTTACATTTTCTAAACCAACCTGTGCAGCCGTAACAGCATGCGGATTTGACTTATTTGTCGTATGACTATTAAATTCAGTTTTATCAACTTTATTACTTGCTACCGCCGCAACAATTGCATCAACATACCCCTTGGATGTTAAATTTGCACGACAAACAGCTGGGAAAAACAATCCCCCAGACAAAAACATACAAATTAAAACAATACGTTTTAACACCACAAAATCCCATTTAATGAAAATGCCACCAAAATAACCACCAGCACTTCATTCAATCCTACGACACCATTATAAGAAAAAAACCGAATCTGTCGCAACAAAAAAATCAGTTTTCTACTCAGTACAAAAAAACACATATAAACAACAAGTTAGCACACAATAAACAAAACATACTAATGTGGTAAACTTTATATAAAACATGACAATTTATAAAGACACGAGTTTTCAACACAAAAAATTAAATAAAATGATTTAGATGCGGACAGTGTCGTCCCCGCAGTGCCCAGAAGCGACACAAGGAAACGACACCGTTCACAGATGAATTATCAACAAATAAGTGAAATTAAATAGAATGATTTAGATATGCGAAAATCCGTTGGTGTAGTGTATTGAACATACATGAGCCAACGGATTTACGCATAGATGAATTATTATATTTAATTTAGTTCAGTGGTGCACCCCAGTGCTGTTGTATCCCACGCTCTACATCCATTGGGCTAACCAAAACCTGTGGTGTCAAGATAACCACCAAGACCTCACGAGTTGCCGATGTTTCACGAGAACCAGACAACGCCATAAAGTCAGGGTCCCCCAAACCATAACGTGTATCTTCATTGGTCTGCTTTTCAAACCCTGAAACAACTAACATCTGGCCAGATTCCATAATCACTTCCTGCATAAAGCTACGTTCTTCGACTTCTGGCAATTGCAAGGTCACCTCACCAATTGTCTGGGTTGACATACGCAACAATTCACGAACAGACATACGGAACAACAACAAGATTCGACCATTTTCTAATACATTTGGCAAAAGCTGCATTGTAAATCCTGTTTCCAAATCATCTTGGTCAACAGTGCTAGATTCGACTGTTGTAAAGTTTCTAGATTCGAAACGTTTGATATAACCAGTTGTTCTAGTATTGCTGACTGGTGCAACACGATTTGAACGTGTTGTGACACCAACATTTGTGACCAAAGAAACCTTACCCTGCTTTGCCAACGCCTGAATCAAAGCATTACTACCAGCCGCCCCTGACAAGGAACCATTCATAATCTGGTCGTTAGTATATGCCCCTTCAACGGTTGAAGAACCTTCCTGATGTGTTGCACCAGTCAATGCAGAAACTGTATTTGACAGAACTGCAATATTCATCGAACTAGCCTCAGTCGATGCCAAATTATTTTTTGGATTTGCAACAATATTCAACCCAGAAGCAGAATTTATTGCTGCTGCCAAGTTCAAACCAAATGCAGAATCATTTGAAATCGTAACCTGTAATACCTTTACATCGATTGTAATCAACTGACTTAGACGTTTGTTTTGACGTTCGATATATTCACCAACACGTGCTAAAATAGATGGTGATGCCGTCACTGTGATTGTTCCCAAACTGCGCGAAACTGTAAAGTCTGCATTTGAAGCCTTACCAATAATTGAAGAAATCGCACTTTCAACTTCATCCCACTCTTTCAACGTAGATTCCAAAGACACTTCATTAGAATTATCTGTCGAAACAGATGTCTGATATGCAACTTCTGTTCCTAATGCGTATAATGTAAATGTTTTCGTTTCTGTTTCATAGAACACAATAGAATTTTTATCGTAATACCATAACAAATCCAAGTCTGTCGCGACCTGGCTCAACAAGCCTGACAATTTACCAGTATAAGCAATATTTACCTGTTTCTTTAATTTTTCTGCTGAAACCTGACCATCGATTTTTACCGGAATCCCCGTAATTGAATAAATATCATTTGCCAAAACCTGCAACGACACTGGTTCATCTAACAAGATTGTCACACCTGTATCTGTTTCAAACTTTGACGGCAAATTATTGCGATGTTCCAATACCATTGATTTACTGCCCAACCAAACACCCTCGGACATAGAAACAGTATCACCAGTAGCCACCTTTGCCCTTGGATTTTTCGCCATTTCAAATGCATCGTATGCATTGATAAAATCCTGGTCCACAGATGCCGCAACCTTGGCAGACTCTTTTCTGGCACACCCCGTAATTGTTGCAAGAACTAAACTGCCCAAAATCAAAAGTTTAAATGGAATTTTCATAATTATTTTCTCCTACGACATCTTGTTCCAGATAATTATTCTTCTGTGGTTGAAATCACCAACACTCTATTACCCTTATAGAATTTTGCGTATGGCACAGGCGTTGCACGTCCAAAATTACGAACCAACGCAGACGCAACATCAACAAAACGCCCCTTAAATACCGCACTTGCCTCTATTGGATATTCACGTGATGTTGTCCAAACCAAATCCCAACCTTCTTTATCACACCACGACTGCAAGACTTCACGCAATGTCTGACCATTTGCAACAACCCATGAACGAACTTGGTCCGTCATGACTGCTGGTGCCTCTGCATCTGCGGATGTATCAACAGCAATTTCTGTTTCTTCTTCGATAACAACTGTGCCATCACCCGACGTGTTTGAAATACGCATACCGTCAGCCGTCACCCCCTCTACCTTCATACCATTACGAACCGCAAAGGCCTCATATCCATCTGCATACTTTCCACAGGTTTTACGACTGCTGCGCGAAACCGCCAAAACATTACCACCATCATCTTCCAAGACTTCACGATGCAACAATGGCATTTCCGAAGAACCATCACATTCATCAGCAAACCCAACAGGGATTTGATTTCCATGCAGCATATTTGCCCCACCAGACCAACCAGCAAATTCACCACGTGCCCCCAGATTAAAATTATTTTCAACAACCAAATCCGCCCCAACTTTGGACACAATACGAATATTATCCTGCTGTTTTGTTTTGGAACACAACGCCCCCTCGCATACAACCTCTACGTCTGCATCAGACCCTGCCAATGGCCACGCTGGCACTTCACGTGCGACCTGAACATTTTCCTCTACATCAACCTGGGTTGTATCAACCTGTCCATCAACAATTCTATCCTGTTCATAAAACACCTGGGACGTAACAACCTGGGGCAACGAACCTGCTGCAAAGCAATATCCAGCAGCAGTTGCAAACATTGCGACAATCAAAATTTTGCGGAACATAACCGTCTTCCTTTCCTAATATATATCCTTATTTAATAAATATTATAACAATTTGACCGAATCTGTGCAAGACCTAAAACACACATAAAACAATCAAAAAATTTCCGATTACATAAATCCGCACGAATCGCAAAATTTATGTTATACTAGGCACAATCAAGACAGACAGACAAACACACACCAGGGAGTAATTTTATGGAAAATGCCATTATTTTTGGGGGCTTGCTACTAATCACATTGATTTCAGGCACAATTCTTTTCTACATCTATCGTATCAGCACCCAAATTGGCAACATTACCAAGACCCTGGACCATCAATACGCCCTGATTGTAAAAATCCAATCTGTATTAAAAACCAAATCTGCGACCAATGCCGTTGCTGAAAATGCCGAAATGATATACCAAGACTTGTTGCAAAATTTAATTCCAATAATGGCATCAATTGACATTATGCCACGCAACACCCCTGAACATCCACTGTGGCGTGCGTTGGGTGGAATTATGGATGAATATGCAAAAAATCCATTTGCCCTGGAAAAATTACGCCGTGCAATCAAACTTGATTCCGAAGTTGCCCGCAACATCGACAACTATATCCGCCGTGCAGATAATTTCTTGCACCATTTGACAACGACCGAACCAGATGGTTTACTGTCAAATACATTTACAGACGGCTTGCTGGGACAATCAATGACATTTTTTGCCCAAGCAAAACAACTTGCCGCCCAAAGCAGTTAAACCAAAGCAATGACAAAACTATGTGAAAATCTTATTCGCCAAATATCCGCCACCCGAAAAGAACCTGCGTGGTTGCTACAATGGCGATTAGATGCATTTCACACCTGGGAAAAATTATCTGAACCGCATTGGGGCGACATTGATTACCAACCTATAAACTATGACGAATTAAATTATTACAACGAGCCAGCCCCCATTGACAACTCTGACCTAGAATCTGTTTATGACAAAATGGGCCTGCCCGAAAGCGAAAAGAAAGCCCTGCTAGGTATGGCGACAGACACCGTAATCGACAGTCGTTCTGTTCACACATCTTATACTGCCGAACTTGAAAAACTGGGAATAATATTCCTGCCATTTTCTGATGCTGTTCAACAACACCCAGACCTGGTAAAAAAATATCTAGGCAGTGTTGTTCCTGCATCCGACAACTTTTTCGCCGCATTAAACGCTGCTGTATTTTCTGATGGAACATTTGTCTATATTCCACCAAACACAAAATGTCCAATTGACCTAGCCAGTTATTTCAGAATTGAAACTGCAAAAATCGGTCAATTTGAACGCACACTTATCATCGCAGACCAAGGCTCTGAACTTAGTTATATGGAAGGTTGCAGTGCCCCACGTCGCCCCAACCACCAATTACACAGTGGGGTTGTAGAAATAGTTGCTTTGGATAACGCAACTGTAAAATACTCGACCGTCCAAAATTGGTTTGCAGGCGATTTTGACGGCACAAAAAATACTGGTGGCATATTAAACTTTGTAACCAAGCGTGGAAAATGCCACGACAATGCAAAATTACTTTGGACCCAGATAGAAGTCGGCAGTGCCCTAACCTGGAAATATCCATCTACGATTTTACTTGGAAACAATGCGTATAGCGACTTTTATTCACTGTCAATCACACACGGTGCCCAAATGGCAGATACTGGCACAAAAATGATTCACATTGGTGATAATTCAACATCAAATATTGTTTCATATGGCGTTGCCACAGACATATCATCACAAACGTTTCGCAGTCTGGTATCATTTTCCGGCAACAACTGCACTAACGCATCAAAATGTGACAGCCGCCTGCTAACCAGCACCGCAACTGCAAACACCCTGCCCCGAATAATTCACAACGGCAACAACAACACCCAATCGCACGAGGCTACAACTGGCACAATCGACGCTACAACACTGGCATACCTAAATGCCGCCGGAATCGAAACTGACACTGCAATCGCACTAATTATCGGTGCTGCTGCGACCCCAATCCTATCACGTCTGCCGATGGAATTTTTGGTCGAATCAAAACAACTAATTCAAATGGCATTATCAAAGGACTAAACGAATGCTAAAAATCGAAAACCTGAACGTCAACCTGGACGACACAAAATTACTATCAGACATAAACTTAAACATTGCCACTGGTGAACGTCACCTACTTTGCGGTCATAACGGCTCTGGCAAATCAACCTTGGCACAAACAATTGCTGGCAACCCAGAATACACAATTACATCAGGCAAAATCATATTTGACGGCCACGATATAACACACGAAAACATTACAACACGTGCATTACTGGGGCTGTTTATCGGGTCTCAAAACGTTCCTGAAATCCCAGGTCTGACAGTAATAAGTTTTCTAAAACATTCACTTGTCGCACACACACATTTCCGCACAGGCCACGATTTATCTATGGGTGAATTTCTGCAAAACCTAGAAACCGCATGCAGCGAATTAGACATTCCAAAACAATGGCTAAACCGCAGCATAAACGTTGGATTTTCGGGCGGCGAGCGCAAACGTTTGATGTTATTACAACTGCTTTTAACACAACCAAAGTTGGCAATTCTTGATGAACCAGATTCTGGTACCGATGCAAAAACCCAACAACTGATTGCTGACACAATCCACACAATGCCAAACACAACATTTTTATTTATATCACACCAAACCAAGTTTACAGAACTGGTCGCACCAACAAACACGACAACTTTATCAAACGGAAAAATTGTGATAGAATAAAGAATAAAAAAGGAAGCAAAAATGAAATCAAACACCACACAACGTTTATCAACCTGGACATTTTGGTCACCACTAAAATTCGCCCTAATTTCATTTGGTGTAATGATTGCCTCCGCTTTTATTTTCAGCCTGATATTTAACCCCACACAAATCAGTCGCACATCAGTGCTAACAATAACAACGCTCTCCTTGATATTTGGGGCATTCGTTCAAATTCGCACACTACCAAACACAAATCTGAACCAATCATCTTTTATCACAATACATAATTCTCAAACCCTGATTTTAACTTCTGCCTTCCTACTTTCATCATTCATAGTCGTCAAATACGCCCAGCAAATTTTGTTTAATCTGCTGATGCTTGAAACACGAATTTCATCTGATTTTCTACTTGTCTTGATTACAGGCCTGATATTCTATTTATTTCTAATTGGTCTGTTCATTGCAAACACATATGCCAAATTCCGCAAAATCCGTGCATTTAATATCCCAACCTGGAAGATAATACTTTGTATTCCTTTTGGTTTTTCTGCCCTGTGGACGCCTGGTTATATACTGAACACACCAACACAAAACGCCCCAACAATTACACCGAAATCATCAGTTTATAAAAAAGTCCACGATTGGCTTCTTGCACGTCCAACAAATACAATCGCATCATACATATTCATCACACTTGTTTCTGGATTTTTCTTTGGATTTGGCACAACACTTCTAACCTTTTCTATCGCACTAATCTTTGGTCTGTGGGTTATTCAAAGTGGCAAAAAAAAGTTCATAAAAAACATTGATAAAAAATATTCAACTGCCGCAATGATATTTAATCTGACAATATTGATAAGCACAATTTTATACATCACACTTGTCCCCGCAACCTCGCAAAATGTTCAGATAACAATATCAGACACTTACGAACAATCAGAACCAACAAATGCACAATAAAAAAGCGTCTATACGCACAGTTTCAAAACACACAAAGGATTTAACCATGCACGGAATTATAATTTTCATAGCAATCATTTTTTTATTATGGATTGCCCGTTCTATATTGATACCATTACTAATCGCCAGTTTTTTGTGGTATCTGACCAACGCAACATCCGACTATTATCGTCGTGTTCTGCCATACCGCACCCCAACAGACAAACACACAAAAATATATTCGGTTTTCTTTGATTGGATTTCATATATCGCAACATTTATTACAATCTTTATTGTTGGTTATCTGTTTGCAACCCAGATTCGCCCCATGTTCAGCGAATTATTTAATGCCCTGCCTGCAATCCAAGAACGCCTAACAACGCTTGGCACATACCTGACCCAATCCCTAGGCATCAAATTTGATGCAAATCTAATCCCAAACATCACCAAAATTGCAACAAACATCGGTTCTTCTATTGCAAGTATTGCCGCATCGATGGGTATGGTCATTGTTTATATGATATTTATGTTTGTAGAACAAAGCACATTTAACAAAAAATTCTCGGCAATGTTCCCAGGCCGTCGTCAGTATAAAAAAATGCGATACATCCTGGACAGCATTGACACAAACATGAAGAAATATTTATTTGTAAAAACAGCTATATCCGCAATCACTGGCGTTACATCATTTATATGGCTTCAAATGATTGGTGTTGAATTTGCTGGCGTTTGGGCATTTATTGTTTTCATCACCAGTTATATTCCAACGATTGGTGCAATTGTCGCTTGCTCGCTGCCAATACTATATTCATTGGTTTCTGCACCATCATTACAGCAACCCATTTTGACCGCCATTGGACTTATTACAATGCAAATATTATTCGGCAATATCATAGAACCCAAATTGACAGGTAAAACATTAAACCTATCAACATTGGCAATTTTAATAAACCTGGTCGTTTGGGGTCTGATTTGGGGAATTCCTGGAATGTTTTTCAGTGTTCCAATTCTGGTTGCGATATATATCATCTGTGCCCAGTTTGACACAACACGTTGGATTGCAGTTCTGTTATCTGCCGACGGCAATATCCCCGACAAAAACGAAGAACAATAACCCAACAAAAAAACACGCTATACACCCAAAAACCGGGCTTTTTACTTAAGCCCGGTTTATCATTGCAATTGCATTTTCCAATATCACACGTGCGGATTCTGAATCTAATTTTTTCTTTATATCGCTAACCCTAACACGTCCCATTTCTTCCTGGGCCGCTTGGGAAGTTAAATTTTCTTCGATAAAGATAATTGGTTGTGAAATAACTTTTTCTAATTCTGCCACAAAGCCCCTTACCAACTGCGATGTTTCAGATTCTGTCCCATCAGACCGAACTGGCAGTCCAACAACAACAGCATTGACATTTTCTTGATAAATTACTGCCCCTACCAATCGTGCTGCATCTGCCCCTTTTGGCACAACAATCGCATCACGAACAAAGACAAATTCCCTGTCCAAACTACTGACTGCGACCCCTATTCGTCGCAATCCCCAATCAATCCCCAAAATACGTCCCGACGGCGGAAAAGCCTTGAAATCTGGCAAAATCATTGTATAATTCCTTTTACTTTGTAAATATAGGATTGAAAATGGCATTTAGCAAGCAACAATTACAAAAATTCGCCGATTTGATAAAGATTGAAATCTCGGCCGAAAAACTGGAACAAATGAACATTGATTCTGTTGTTGAATGGCTGGACAAATTACAACAGATTGACACAACTGGCGTTCAACCAATGTTAAACCCAGCAGAACATAAATTACCCCAACGTAATGATATTGTTACCGACGGCAACATCCGTGATTTGGTCTTGGCCAACACACCTGATAATGCTGGCACATCACGTGGTTATTTTGCAGTGCCCAAGGTTATGGATGGTGAATAAAATGTCAAACTCAGAAAAAAACATTCCTGTAGATTTTGTTCAATATGAACAGTATGAACACTTCCCGAATCACATTGCGTCATTGGGTTGCATCACACGCAGCGAACTTGACGCTTTGATGGAAAAATTATCTACACGAAACGTTGCCCCCAACGCCTGTATAAAGACACTAAATTTGGAATACAACGAACACACAGGATTTGGCCGTGTTTTTGGTAGCAATGAACGTCGTCGTTCACTGTCCATTGACGGATTGTTTTATTTTGACCAATACCCACAATGCGGCAAAAAAAATTGCAACCTGGGCGAGGCAGACAAAATAAAACGCTGTGCCCGCAACTTAAAGAACGGCAAATGCTGTGACGAATTTATCCGCAACACATTGGGTGCAATCTTATACCCACACCACTACGCAATGGAAAAACAAAAATAATACAGGCACAACAATGAAACCCAATAAAAAACATTTAAGAAACTTTGACAACCTATCAAACCAGATAATAGTCGCTTCTGTAAATTACGATTTTCAGGCTGACAAACTTGCACAAAGACACAATATAAACTTTAATGCAGAAGACTTACTAGACCGCCCAGAATATTATGAATATCTGGAAGATTTGGGACAGTTTTTGGCAGAATACGAAATAAAACAATCTATCTTGAACGCCAAACGCGTTGCCGAATTACTAATCGGATACAACATTGCACATCGTGGTAAAAAACTGCACCCATCTGCAATAACCAAGAAATTAAACAAACTGCCCGAAGCATACGCCGAAACAATTTATCACGCAATAAATGACGACCATTTTAATTCCCCTGTATTAACGGCCCAACCATATTTACATTCTATATTGCAAAAAAAATACGGGGTCTTATTATTGGATGAAAAATACTTTGAATACCTGTATGCGCTATTGAACAATCCACGTATACAACCGTCACAAAAACAACGCGAAAAAATTTTCGCAAACTTAAAATTGTTTCACAGCGCAACCGTCAAATCCTATTTGAACAACAAACAAAAATAAAAGAAGAAAAAGATGATTAACCTGACACTATGCGAAGCATTACAGAAACTAAACAACGGTGAGATTTCCGCTGTCGAATTGACACGCTGCTATCTGGACCGAATTGAAAAATATGGTGCTGATTTGAATTGTTATATCACAACAACACCTGAACGTGCGATGGCCGATGCGGCTGCATCTGATGCACGTCGTGCTGCTGGCGACGCAAAATTCTTGGACGGTGCACCAATCGCAATGAAGGATTTATTTGCAACACGTTCCATTCGCACAACTGCGGCATCACGTATGCTGGAAAAATTTGTCCCAGAATACGAATCAACCGTATCACAAAACTTGATTGATGCCGGCACAGTCCTGCTGGGCAAGGCAAACCTTGACGAATTTGCAATGGGCACTTTCAGCAAGACCAGCTATTTTGGTGCACCAATCAACCCATGGCAGCTGGACAAGCAATTGACCGCTGGCGGTTCTTCTGGTGGTTCTACATCTGCTGTGGCTGGCGGTCTTGCAATTGCTGCAACTGGCACAGACACAGGTGGTTCAATTCGTTTCCCTGCTGCAATCACTGGTATGGTTGGAATGAAACCTACATACGGCCTATGTTCACGTTGGGGCTGCGTTGCATTTGCGTCCAGCCTGGACACCCCAGGTCCAATCACACGCACAGTTGATGATGCTGCATTATTATTATCTGCAATGGCCAGCCACGATGTCAAAGATTCAACCAGTGCAACAAATGGTTTTGATTGCAAAACACCACTAGAACCAATCTTGGGCGATGGCAAGAAATTACGCATTGGCATTATCCGTGAATTTAATGACGTTAAAATTTCTGACGACATGAAGAATCTGTTTGAAAAACGAATCGCAGATTTAAAATCACTTGGTGCAGAAATTATTGAAATATCGATTCCAAATATTCTGGACGCATTAGCGGCATACTACATCATCGCCCCGGCCGAGGCATCGTCAAACCTGGCCCGTTATGACGGTATGCGTTATGGCCTGCGTGTCGAAGGCTCTGACATCTATGACACCTTCAAGAAATCACGTGCCGCAGGCTTTGGCGACGAAGTTCAACGCCGTATGATTATCGGCACCGCTGTTTTATCCAGCGAATCCTATGACGTTTACTTTATGCAGGCTGCACGTGTTCGTCGCAAAATCGCAGACAGCTTTAATGCGGCATTTGAACAGTGCGATTTGATCGTATGCCCTTCCAGTGCTGGCACAGCAATGCCACTAAGTTCTGACCTGTCACCATTGGAATACTATGCATTGGATTTATTTACAGTTGCAATGAATCTGGCTGGCGTTCCTGCATGCAGTGTTCCATGTGGTCTGGCAACAAACGGTCTGCCTTTGGGCGTCCAGGTTGTTGGCCGTCGTTTTGACGACAAACGTGTTTTACAGTTGGCAAAACACATTGAAACAGCCGCTGGCATTGACAACCGCCCAACAACAATTATGGGAAAATAAAAATGAAATTACCGTCCACTTCTTTTGACAATAAAAAAACGACCACAAAGGTCGCTATAAAAGAAGTGGTGGCTAGGGACGGAATCGAACCGCCGACACAGGGATTTTCAGTCCCTTGCTCTACCAACTGAGCTACCTAGCCGACTGCGGGACAAATAATAAGATACTAAAAATAAAAAAGCAAGGGAAAAAGATAAAATGTTTACAATAAAAGGCAAAACAGGCGATTGGGAATTAGTAATTGGTCTGGAAACACACATCGAAGTGCTGTCCGAATCGAAATTATTCAGTGGTGCATCTGCGGATTACAACCCCACAGTTTCCCCCAACACCCAGGTTTCAATGGTTGACGTTGCGATGCCTGGTATGTTGCCAGTTCTGAACAAATATTGCGTTGACCAGGCCATAAAAATGGGGCTGGGACTGAACGCTGAAATTTCACGCCACAGTCGTTTTGCCCGTAAACAATATTTTTACCCTGACCTGCCCCAAGGTTATCAGATTTCACAACCTGCTGACGAACCACCTGTTGTTGGTCGTGGCTGGGTTGAAATTATGGGTGATGACGGCAACCCAAAGAAAATTTTAATTGAACGTGCCCACCTGGAACAAGACGCCGGAAAATTGAAACACGACGTTCACCCAACAAAATCCTTTGCAGACTATAACCGCACTGGGGTTGCCTTGCTAGAAATCGTTACTTTCTTGGACACAAAAAATCCAGAAAACAATTCTTATATAAGTTCCCCTGACGAAGCAGAACGCTATCTGCGTGAAATTCGTGAAATTGCACGTGCCCTGGGCGTATCTAAGGCCAACATGGAAGAAGGCTCTATGCGTGCGGACGTAAATGTTTCTGTTCGTCCAGTAGGTTCAAACGAATTCCGCACCCGCACAGAAACAAAAAATATGGTTTCATTTAAGTTCATCAAAACAGCCATTGAATACGAAGCACGTCGCCAAATAGCGGCTTATGAAAACGGTGACACAGTTTCCCAGGACACCATGCGTTTCCACCAGGACGACGGCACAACATCTGTAATGCGCAGCAAAGAAGACGCACTAGATTACCGTTATTTCCCAGACCCAGACCTGTTGCCTGTGGAAATCACCGACGAACAAATCGAACGCATACGTTCAACAATGCCAGAATTACCATCTGCGACCCGTGCCCGCTATACGGCAGATTTCGGGCTGTCTGAATATGATGCAGCAAGACTTACCGAAACAGTTGACATTTCACACTGGTATGACGCCGCTGTCCATGGAAAAAAACAAAACGCAAAATCGATTGCCAACTGGATGATAAGCGAACTGTTTGCCCACCCTGAAAATTGGGACGTAAAAAATCAGAAATCAGGTATTATTGATGAAATGCGTATAATCACCCCATCTGATTTATCAGAATTGGTTGATATGATTAGCGAAAACACAATCAACGGCAAACAGGCCAAAGAAATCTTTATCAAAATGTTGGACGGCGAAAATGGCACACCACGTGAAATTGCCGACAAATTTGGAATGAAACAAATGACCGACACCGGTGCAATTGAAACGATTGTTGACGAAGTCATTGCTGCAAATCCATCCCAGGTTGAACAATACAAATCTGGCAAGGTTGGTCTGCTTGGTTTCTTTGTTGGTAATGTTATGAAGAAAACAGGCGGCACCGCAAATCCAGCTGTTGTGAACGAAATCTTACGTAAAAAATTAGCATAATAACAAAAAAGGAAAAATTATGACCAAGGTTATCAAAATCATTGAAAACAACTGCATCACAGGCGTTCAATACGGACTGGTTGATGTCCAAGACACACCATTACCAAACACAGCCAAAGCGACAGAAAACAAAAAAAACATAACCGCCAATGCACAACCTGCACCACACCATGCACCTATTATTAAACAGCCAGGCCGTGCATGGCAAACTAAAATGTCTGCGGCAAAAAAACGCATACAAGACGCAACCAGAACAAAACAGAAATAAATTCATGCCATACGACAATATTATTTCAGCCCTACAAAAACTGGCTGCTCACGAATCACAAAGCAAAATTCTTGCAAAATCGGAAAAATATCAACGGCAATATGCCTTGCGGGCTTTTAACACTAAACAAAAGCAAATAAATAAAAAAATTATCAACACACGAACCAAGAACAAATAAGAAACAAATGAAAAAATTCTTTATCCAAACTTTTGGCTGTCAAATGAACGTCTATGACGGATGGCGTATCGCCGCAATGCTGACGCATCATGGTCTGACCCAAACCGACAACATTCCCGACGCAGATATAATTATATTAAACACATGCGCTGTTCGTGCCAAGGCAACGGATAAAGTTTTTTCGGCCCTGGGCCGTATCAGACGTGCGAAAAAGCCCACTGCCCTGTTCGGCATTGTTGGCTGTGTTGCACGTGAAGCGGGCAGTGATGCATTTCGTCGCATTCCTGATTTGAATTTTGTCCTTGGCCCACAAAGTTATCATAAATTGCCACAAATTCTGGAAAATCCGGACGCACGTCTGTTAAATATCGATTTGGGAGGTTTGGAAAAATTTGATTCCCTGCCCCAGATGGAACGCAGTCCACGTGTTGCCTATATTCCAATCCAAGAAGGTTGTAATCACTGTTGCACATATTGCATTGTTCCATACACACGTGGTCGTGAAATATCCCGTTCATTCGAATCGGTTATTGCCGAAACATTACACGCATCTAAAACGGGTGCGATTGAAATTTGTTTCCTGGGTCAGAACGTAAATGGATATAAATACACCGACCAAAACGGCAAAACATATCGCCTGTCTGATTTGATTCGTGAAACAGCAAAAATGCCAGAAATCCAGCGTATACGTTTCACTTCCAGTTATCCAACAGAAATGACAGACGACCTGATTGAAATGTTCAAAACAGAACCAAAATTATTACCATTTTTGAACATGCCAATCCAAAGTGGTTCACAAAACGTTCTATCACGAATGAACCGTCCATACAGTCTAGAATTATACTGCGACATTATAAACAAATTAAAATTGGCCCGTCCTGACATTCAAATCTCATCCGACTTTATTGTTGGTTTTCCTGGTGAAACTGATGACGATTTTGAACAGACAATGAAGATTGCTGAGCAAATAAAATACATCAATTCATATTCCTTTAAATATTCACCACGTCCACACACAGCAGCGGCACTAATGCCGGACCAAATCCCAGAACCAATCAAGGCGGCACGCCTGGCACGCCTGGACACATATCTAAACGAAGTTCAACGTGAATTTAACGAAAGTTGCATTGACAAAACACTGCGATGCTTACTAGAAGGACCTGACAAAACAGGTAAACATTTGGTATATCGCACACCTTTTATGCAACAGTGCATTGTTCCATATGTTGATAACGCCCCAGAACTTGCCAACATTACAATTACATCTGCGAACAAGGCATCATTGCGTGGTAAATTTTCGGATTAAATTAAAATCCGATATTTACCCCCGTTGATAATTGCCAGGCCCTTACGTTCCCTGTCTGTAATGCACCTATGCTTATTTGACCACCTGCCATATCAAATTCAGACCACACAGACATATACCCCAAAACGCTATATTGATTTTCTGTCCCAAATTTGGTCAAAACACCGTAATCATATCGCACCCCCAGTAATTCAAAACCATATCCAAACTCAGCCCCCACACATCCAGTCCATTGAAAATCTGTCTCATCTGCAACCTTGTCTAAATTTGCTGCAATACCAACCTGCGGTCTAATAAAAAGTGAATCGCTAAAATTAAAATTCCACCCATAATCAAATGTTGCAACACCCGACAAGACATCTGGATTTGAAATAAATTTATTATCATACAAGACCTCGCTTATATCGGTTTTAATTTTTATTCCTTGAAAATTTACACTGATAAAATTTTCTTCTGACAACTGATATTCTGCCGCCACCCCAAGACCATAAAACAAGCCTCTAAACGAATCGATTTCTGATGAATATTTTAATTCACCAGTGCAAACACGTCCGTCTATCTTTAACATACTATCAAAATTATAACCTACCCCAAGTTCCATCCCATACCCAGCAAAGTCATCTGCAAATAAACCCAAGGCCCCGGCATAAAATTTATCTGGCACTGAATGATTTGGCACAAACCCCATATTTAACATTCGCCCAACTGATGCCAACACCCCTGGATTAAAACGCACAGAACGCTGCATTATATTTTCCAGGGCCGACCTATCCTGTGCCAAATCCAGTGCTGCAAGCAAAGCATCATCTGCTTTATTTATCCTCAACTGATTTAGCAGTTTTCCACGTTTATCATTTCCCAGCACACGAACATAGTCCGTCTCACGTTCACGACGCACTTTTAAAACACCATCTTGAACAAATCCCACATCAACGAACATTGAATCTAATGTTTTATCAACCAAACTAACCGTTCCACTACCCAAAACATTTTCAAAAATACTACCTCCATAAAACTCTGTAAAATCGTCTGCATACAGCCTAACACTTCCATCCAATTCCAGTTGAACATCAGCACCTACATTTACCCCTGTAATATCCAACAAACTGTTTTGTAAAACAATCCGCTTTGCCCCAGAAAAATTTTCAACGACATCCGCCAAACGAATACCATCTGCCCCACTTACCAAAACACTATATTCCGAATCGATATCCAGACTTGAAATATCCCCCTGCTCTGCGACAACTGCAATCACCTGTGCATTATTTCCTAACTGAACATTTGCAACAAAATCGCCACTATTTTTCACATATAAACTACACCCATCACACACGACAATATCGCTGTGAAACATACCACGATTTTCAACCCGCACTGAATTTTGAATAATCACCGAATCTGGCACAAAATAAATATTTTCCTGAACAACAAAATCTGTATCCCAATTTATATTTCCACCATAAACATCAGACGCAACAGTTGCCCCCACTGCAATATCAGCGATAAAAAAGCACACAACCAAAGACAGCCAAAACAATCTCATTACTTTTTCTCTGGCCGAATACTAACACACCAGAAAACATTCATAAAGCACTAAACAAAAAACACCCCAAAAATCGGGGTGTTTTTGTTTGCATACGATAAATCCAGATAATTACTTTTCCAATTTACCCCAACCTGCTTTATATCCACCATCACGTTCCAGATAGATATTTGCACCATTTAATTGGGCTGCACTCATTCCCTGAATCATATAAGTCTGATTCAAGCGACCACTTTGCCCCGTCTGCAACATAGGCAAATTCATATCAAAGCGTTTTGCTTCATTACAACACTTGGCGTCATTATAGCAGGATGCACATTGATACAATTTTACATTATATTGCACACCTGGACGCATATCCTTCAAATCAACCATCATTTTCAAACCATTATCTGTATCTTTGAACTTGATATGTCCCATTTTTGATTCACCGCCACGACTGCTGTGGGTGTACATTTTTGCATAGACACTATTTACATCAGCATTTTCGTATGTCTGATAAACGACAATTGTATCAGTTGCCTCAACAACTTCTACGGGTTGTGCATGTTGAACTTTTTTATGATGATGTGTCATTTTTTTATTTGGACATTCCATCATACATCCTGACAACAACACCGCAACCCCAAAGATTGATGCAAACATAAACATTTTTTTTGTAAAGTTTTTCATAATTTTCTCCTTTTTGTTCCTTTATATGGACGCAATACATTTTACTATATTTTTCTATTGATTACCCCAGGTTTGAATACCTAAATTTCCCCAGATTCATTGCGTATAGCCATTTTTATTGAAACCAATCCTATACAAATAAAAAACTGAATTTGATATTTTATAAAATGCTTAACCGCTACAAACAAAAAGGAACAAAAATGTATGAATTGATGCAACATTTAATCGCATTTAAATATGCATGCAAAATAAACCATTGGTCAACAGACGACTATTCTGCCCACCTATTATTTGACCGTCTTCACGAAGACATCGACACCTGGGTCGATTCGATTGCAGAAACATATTTTATGGCGAACAACAATAAAAAAGTTTTCAAACCCGATATCCTAAATCCAAAATTTATAAATCAAAACCTGGTCAAGGCCTGTGAAACAATTATTTCCCACCTTGAAGAATTACAAAACGATAATGAAAATAACGAAGGCGAAAAATCACTACTTGGCGACATTGAATCCGGCTTTTTAAATAAACTTGCCCTGGCAAAACTAACCTAAAGCCCTAAAACTAACCACCCCACACACAAAAGTGTGGGGATTTTTTTTTTGCAAAAAAACGCCCCAAACGGGGCGTTCAGGTGATTTACATCAGAACATAAATCTGATACCAACATCACCACCAAAGTTATGCAATCCAGACTGGATATCAACATATGTATAACGTGCAGCCAAATCAACTGCAAAGCGTTCCATATCGAACGTCACACCCATTGTTCCCATCCCAGAAAAGCGTGTTTTGCTTTCGCTGTGATGTGGCACCAAATCACCGTGACGTTTAACATCTGTGAACGCAACACCCGCCCCCAGACCTACGAATGGGCGAACAATTTTATAGTCGCCAAATTCCCAGTAATTATTCCACAACAACGTCTGCATTTTGGCTTCGACATCGATACCACCTGCGGCACCGAACTTTTCTTGATCAGATGTTTTACCAAAATACGTCCATTCAATTTCAGAACGCACAGTATCACACACTTCCAAACCTAATGCGGCCCGTCCCTGGAAAATATAATCTGTAATAGATTCTTTATTACCATCATATTTATAATTCAGGTTTGTATAGCTCATACCGCCACGCAGTCCGATATATGGGTCCATACCCCACATTTGCCAACTGCTACCCTGGTCTGGGTGATTTATTGCGAACGCCGGGCACGCAATCAGCACCGCCAGTGTTGAAATAGCTAACTTTTTCATTTTCTCTCCTTTTTGTATTTTTTTGTTATGTCAAAGTTTCATGTCAACACCCATATTCTATCAAGGCAATATAAATATTTACATAGGTATGAATCCCTGGCAGCAATTCGCTTATTATTTATAAAAAATAAAAAACCGGCCACACTACGACCGGTAATTTCTGGTGGACGCGCAGGGACTCGAACCCTGGACCCACTGATTAAGAGTCAGTTGCTCTACCAACTGAGCTACGCATCCAGAACTATATTTTTCAATCAGCGCGATAATTATATCCTTTTTTCCAGAAAATGCAAGCCTTTATAATCTTATTTACATTTCCCATAAAATGCTTATAAAATACATACTTTTACACAATGGGAAAAGGAAAAAGCATATGGTAAACAATTCAGCAATATTAGAAAAAATTGGTTTCACAACCATCCCACACGACATATCCAATATTGACGCATCGCCAGACAAAATCAGAAATTGGTTAAATTCGATTGATTTTGATTCAGCCTTGCAATTTTACAATCTAAATGAGCACACAGAATTTCAAAAATTATTCCATGAATATACAGCACAATTTAATTCTAATTCCAACTTACAAGCCGGTGCATACATTCTAAGCAATTATTTATTTGCACCAAACAAATACAACTGGACACATGATTTAAAACGAAAAACGATTGACCCCCTACCCGCATTAATACTGCTGTCAGGCTATAAAACACACCAAGATAACATGGAATCCAGAAAATTTGATGACTATCAAGAAAACAAACACCGATACAGAATAAATGAAACATGCACACGCGGTCTGGACGTATATAAAATACAAGGTTCTGAAATATCACAACTAATCTGGGGCAGTTTTTTTATCAATGCACACATTATCGAATTTGGACGTCTGCAATATGAATTGATAAAATACGATTACCAGATTCCAAACTTTACCCCAAAACACGAATATTGCATAAACATTCATGTACCACGTGGTCAGAAATTATCAAACGATTCGGTTTCAAAATCACTGGCAAATGCCCACAAAAAGATCCCTACATATTTCCCAGAAGCCCCCAAACACCCCGACATGTTTATTGACAGTTGGCTGATGGATAAAAATCTAAAACCTTATCTGCCCACAGAATCAAACATCCGTTTATTTCGCGAGCGTTTTGAAACACTGCAACACCTGCCCGAATCCAGTCTATCAAAATTTTTATTTAACACATCATCATCCGACATATCCAAATACCCTTCTGACACATACCTACGTCAACGCATAAAAACAGCATTATTAAACGGCGAAAAATTTCATGATGGAATCGCCTTGCTAAAACAACCACATACGCGATAATAAAAAACCGCCTATACGGCGGTTTTACTATATTTTTTCACATTTAACCATCATACACTTTGGTCGCAACTCTACGCTTTTTATATCTTTTACCGTCTGGGTCCCTGCCAACCACATTACTCGCTTTAAATCTTGCTTTAACCAGTCAAAGACCGCCACAACACCACGCCAACCACCTAATGCCAAACCATATATCAATGGACGTCCGATTGCGACAACATCTGCACCGCTTGCAATTGCTTTGAAAACATCTTGACCACGCCGAACCCCACTGTCAAATATAATCGGCACACGCTTATCCACTTGCTTTGCAATTTCTGGCAAAACTTCAAACGCCCCTGGTGCCCCATCAAGTTGTCGTCCACCATGATTAGAAACCCATATTGCATCTGCACCACTAATGATTGCAATTTCTGCATCTTCGGGATGTTGAATTCCTTTGACAATCACAGGCAACCGGGTCATCGATTTCACCCGCATAACATCATATGGGGTCAGTTCATTTTGTGCCGCCGCAAAGACCTTGCTTATCCCACGCCCTTTTGTCTTGATTGATGTTTTTGCAACATTTGGCAATTCCAATGGGAATTTAAAGTCATTTCTAACATCTGCGATTCGGTATCCTCCAACTGGTGCATCAACGGTCAAGATTATTGCACTATACCCCAAATCTTCTGCCTGGCGTATTATTTTACGATTAAAGTCATCATCTTTACTCAAATATAATTGAAACCACTGCGGTGCACCCTTACCTGCTTTGGCAATTTCCGCCAACGTAGAACTTGCATAATTACTAACACTCATTATAGTTCCTGCGACTGCTGCCCCACGTGCTGTTCCTGCCTCTGCGGAAACATGTGCCAACCCATGTGCCGCCGCTGGTGCCACAATCACAGGCAACGCAATATCAATCCCCAAAATAGATGTCCGTGTGCTGGGGTCATTTACACCTGTCAAAACACGTGGATAAATATCCACCATATCAAACGCCGTTTCATTTCTATGCATTGTGCCTTCTGTTTCTGCCCCACCCTGAATATATCCAAATCCACCTTCTGGGATAACCTGTGCGGCCATCTCTTCCAAATCAAGAATATCGACAATTTTTATATCTTCATCCAGCGTTGACGCCTGATATTCATCAATCGAATTAGTTACACCACTATGCAATCTTGAAACCAGCCAAACAACCAACAACACGACCAAAATCACAGACAATATAAAAATCAGCTTTTTCATTTTCTTTCTCCCTTTGTTATGACAAATTCTAACAAAACAGATTAAAAAAACTGATTTGACAGTATTCACAAAAACAAAGCCGCAATAAATGCGGCATTTTATTTTTTCAAGTATTCTGTTGGATTATACGCCTTGGTTCCCTTGCGAATTTCAAAGTGTAATTGCGGACTATCCACCTTGCCTGTTTTTCCAACAACACCAATTTTCTGACCAACACTAACCTTGGTTCCACGACGCACAGTCATTGCATCCATATGGGCATAGACCGTCATCCAACCTGCATCGTGCTGAATAATAATTAAATTTCCCATACCCTTTACTTCATTTCCTGCATATGCCACCACGCCGTTTTCCGACGCCTTGACCACAGTTCCTGATTTTGCACTAATATTTATCCCGTCATTAAACAGACCATTTGATTTTGCCCCATACCCAGACAAGATTTTTCCACGCACAGGCCACGAAAACTTCGACGACGTGCGCGCTGTAATCTTTGGCAATTTCTTTGTAGGGTCCGAAGAAATCTTTTTCTCGGTCGTTGTTTTTACAGCCTTGGTTTCCTTGGCAACTTCAACCGTCTTTACAGGCTCAGTCTTTTCAACTTTCACGACCTTTACGCCAGAATTCTGGGCTTTTTCAGAAACATTTTGTATTGTTTTATTTTGTTCGGTCTTTGACGTGCCGCTGATTTTTTCTGAAACTTCTATCTTTGCCACTGGTGCCTGGGCCAGGTTTGGAACACGAATTTTTTGCCCGACACTTAAACTAAATGGCACACTTAAATTATTCATTACCGCCAAATCATTTACCGGCACCGAATATTTTCTGGACAATGAATATAATGTATCCCCAGGTTGAACAACAACATCAATCAAGCCAACACGTGTGGCAGTCTGAACCCCTGAAACAGGCTTTGCAATCTTCAAGACATCTTCATCAGATTCCATAACCTTGACCTGCCCTGCGACCTGCAAATTCTGTCCAACCTTTAATACGTATGGCACCTGTAAATTATTTAGTGCTGCAATATCTTCTACCGATGTCCTGTGTTGTTGTGCCAGTTTATACAACGTATCACCTGGCTGAACAATAATTTCAGTCGTCTTTACTTCTGTCTGTGGTCCACCATACATTGGCACTAACAAGTAATCAGTTGATGGTGCTGCCTGAACAACATGTTCATCTGTTGCAACTTCATCATCATCTTCTTTATCGACAAAACTAAAATCTTTACCTGCCCCATCAACTTCATCTGCTGCAATAATTTCATTATCCTGGGGCGGAACGATATAATCATCAACAGACGCATAAACAACATAGTCATCAGACGTATCCGTTCCATATAATTCTGGGGATGCATACACGCCATAGTCCGTCACCGCAGAATTATAAATTTCTGGATAAACATTTGGGTCCGCCAACAATGCTGGATATCTATCGGAAATAAATTCGCCCACAGAATCAGGCAACGACATAATTTTTGGTCTCAAATCACACGCTGTCAGCGTGCAAAGAATACCACCTAAAATCAAACTGATTTTTTTCACGCTATAATTATAGCACAAAAAGCCTACTTTCGCATAAACAAAATGCTAACCTCAAACAGCAACCACATTGGCACCGCCAGCACAACCTGGGACACTATATCAGGTGGTGTTAAAATTGCTGCCACAATCACAATAAATATAATTGCATAGCGTCGCATTTTCAGAACCTGCGTGCGTTGCAAAATCCCAACCCTATTTAACAAAACCATTACCAACGGCAACTGAAACGCCACACCAAAAACCTTTAACAACCCGATTGCAAAAGTTAAATAATCCCGTGCAGCCGGCAACAAAACACTTGGCACAGATGCTGTCTGGTTTAATTCTACAAAGAACTTAAATACAATCGGGAACAAGAAATAAAAGGCAAACGCCGCCCCTGCACAAAATAAAATTGGCGACATCACTAACACAGGCCAAATAAACCTTCTTTCATTTTCCTTTAATCCTGGTGCAACAAACGCCCACAGATGCCACAGCCCCACCGGCAAAATAACAACCAACGCAAACATTGCCGCCAACGAAAACTGAATCATCAAACCATCTGACAGCCCAACATATAACAATGCCCCATCAGGCCAAACATTTAATAAAGGCTGTGTTAAAAAACTTTGAATAACGGGGGCTATCCATAACCCTGCCCCAAACGCCAAAACAAAAATCAACGCACACCACAAAATTCTGCGACGCAGTTCAGAAAAATGCTGCAACAAAGTCATTTTTTTCATTTTTGCTTTGCCTTTTTCTTTACTGTTTTTTTAGGTTTTGGCAATACCGATGAAAAACTGTCAATTACATCATCAGCAGTATTTTTCAGCAAATCATCAATAGGTTTTTCCAGTTCAATTTGTTGTTTAATATTTTCGGATGCATCTGTAATTTTCCAAACCATCTGACGCACAAATTTGACACATCGTGCCAAAAAACGTGCAACATCAGGCCACAACCGTGCAGGTACAACCAACACGGCCACCAATAAAATCACAAAAAATTCAGCCCAACTAATACCAAACATTGCATTATTTAATCATAGTAATCATCACCACCACTGGTGCTAACTATTTTATGTCTTTGAATCTGGAAAAAGTTTTTACCAAAACTTGTTTTTTCTTTCAGATTCCTAAACACCACATCAGTTGTCGTCCCCGTTGCATCGACCACAGTCCACGAATTCAATTTCACAGGACTTTTATCAAATACCACAACCATATATCCCAAACCTTCCTGCCCTTTCAGATTCATCTTTAACGCAAAAGAATTTTTCCAATCAGTAGTTTCAACAACATTTATATCGGCATTTGTCAGATTGATATTTTTTCTGATTAAAATACCTGCTGGCGTGCTGGTAATCGGCACAGTTGTAATCTGGTCTAACGACTTATCAAAGAAATACAAATCCTGTCCATCTGCAATCAACTGAACCGGCATATTGTCATAATCTAGCCGCACACGTCCCGGCCGCAACATTGCAAAATCCCCAGCCTGTTGATTACCATTGGCGGTCTGAACAAACTTACCTTCCAGCCCCGTCACAGCATTTAAGTAATTTTCCGCCTTGCTTACTAATTTTGAATCAACGGCGGCACCTGCCCCCGACACAATCAACATCGCAAATAATGCAAACAAAACTCTTCTCATTTATCCCCCCTAAATAATTCCAAGACCCGTTGACGAACATTTTCCATTGAATCCCGCACAACCGCCCCAGCAGCACGTTCATGACCACCACCACCCAACGCCACCGCAATTTGGTCGATTGGTTTATTTCGACTGCGAATCGATATACCAATCTGTTCAGGCTTTTGTTCCTTTAACAAGACAACATAATCCACGCCTTGGATTTGTCCTAACAAACTCAAAATCATTTCACCACGTCCGTCCAGATATTTATAATCCTTTTTACACACAGTCGCCAACGCCAAACGCCCATGATAGAAAAATTCTGCATTTGCGGTTGTTCTTGCCTCCAACTGAACAGACTTACGTGGTTTATTTGCCATCAGTTCAATCAACGCACGAATATTTACCCCACTATCAACCAAATCCGCAGCAATTCTCAACGCATCACCATTACGGCAAAACTTAAAATTACCTGTATCAGTCAAAATCCCCAACATCAATAAATCCGCCGTAAAGGAATCCATATACAATCCCTCAATCCGCATCATCTTATAAACAATCACTGCGGTTGCAGCAGCATTTTCATCATTTATACACAACTGCCCAATATTGTTATCATTTTTATGATGGTCAATTTCAACGACAAACCTTGCCTTGTCAACAATCGGCTGCCCCCCACCAACATGAACAGGATTGCCATAGTCCATAACAATTGCCAAATCAAACGGCTGTGACATATCAACACGTTCAAAGTATTTTATTCTGGGACGCAACGGCACATTATCCAGCACATCAGGGATATTCCCATCATACAAACACACAGGACGAATACCGAAATTTTTTTCAATCAGATTTGCCAACGCCAACACACTGCACAACGAATCACCATCAGGATTTTTATGCCCCATAATTGCAATTGTTTTTGCATTTCTTACACGTTCAAAAAATTCTTGTATCTTTTGTTCCATCACTATCTTCTATTTTCCTAGACTGCAATATCTTCCAAAAAGAATTGTGCACTAACACTACCCTTGTATTCATTGCATTTCAATCTACCCAACATCATTATTTTAGTGTTTGTGTTTTCATCGTCCAGTAAAAAATCCCCGACTGGTGTTCCAACCAAATTAAACCCAACAAAAGGCAATTTTGTTCCTGCACTTGTTTTAACCATACCACGCAAATGATTACCATTACCCATTGTGCTTGCCCGCATCAAAGACGCCCCCCGCAACACTAACACTGGTTCTGGATTCCCCTGTCCAAACGGCTCCATCGCAGACAACAAATTAAACAGTCGCATATTTGCCGCCCCTGCATCCAACTCTGCATCAACCAAGACCTGTGGTGCTGGCACCTGACCATTTAACTGTTCAACAACCGCATTTTCCAAGAATTTGCAAAATTCTTCTTCTTTTTCCACAGGCAACGAAAACCCTGCAGCGGCTGCATGTCCACCACCTTCGCTAACAATACCCTTGGCCAATGCATCATGAATAATTTTACCCAAATCAACCCCCGGTATTGAACGCCCAGACCCATTTACAACACCATCTACCCTGGTTGCTACGCACGATGGCAGATTATATTTATCCTTTAATCGCCCTGCAATAATCCCCATAACACCACCGTGCCACTTATCACCACAAATAAACAAACTGCACTTTCCCGTTGCACAACATTTTTCAGCCATTTCCGTTGCTGTCAACATAATTGCATTTTGAATACCGATTCGTTCTTTGTTCATATCATGCAACTTCTCGGCCAATACATCAGCAATCAACGCATTATCAGTCAACAACAAATCCAACGCTGGTGCCGCAGAATCCAAACGCCCCGCTGCATTTAACCGTGGTCCTAATGCAAAACCTGCCGCATATACTGACGAATGTTGAATATTTGCTTTTTCCATCAACTTGGTCAACCCCAAGTTTTGTTTCTTTCCCAGAATTTTCAACCCCGTTGCAACAAATGCCCTATTTAATTCAATCAATGGCATCGTATCACAAATCGTCCCCAACGCCACCAGGTCTGTATAATTTATCAGTTCTGATTTGTCGACCCCAAACCCATTGGCATTCAGTTCCCTATTGACCGCCACAACAGTTAAAAAAGCAACCCCAACACCTGCCAAATATGATAACCCTGAATCATCATCACTACGTTTTGGATTTACCACTGCATCTGCATCTGGCAAAACAGAATCAGGCGAATGATGGTCTGTCACCACCACTTTAAGTCCTAATTTTTTTGCACACAAAACTTCTTCGACACCACTGATACCACAATCAACAGTAATCAATAACTTTGCACCTGTTTGTGCAATTTCTTCAACAGCGACATTATTTAGCCCATACCCTTCACCTTCACGGGTTGGCAAGTGCCACATAACATCAACACCCAACGCCCGCAAATACTTTACGAACACCGCAGTTGACGTAATACCATCAACGTCATAGTCCCCATAAATAGCAATTTTTTCTTTATTTATAACAGATTCTGCAATAATTTTTGCAGCCTTATCCATATCCTTTAATACAGACGGGTCAGGCATATACCCCTTGATACAAGGGTTTAAAAATTTTTGAATATCGCTATCTGTTTCGATTCCACGCCGGATTAAAATTTTTTTTAATAAATCGTCCCCAGCCCCCAGCACATCACCATCTGCCACCCAGGCTTTACCCAGCTTGGATTTCTCTACTATCTTATTCAACTTCTGCTCTTTTTTTTATTATCAGCAGCATTATAATCAAAAATTATTCAAATAGCAACGGCAGGATACTATCAAGAATTTTTCCCGTTGTTGGCACGGCATTCCACGCTGCTGTCCGCCACCCCCAAGATTCTTTTGTTCCCTGCGGTTCGTCCAACACGACCAAAATAGTATATTGTGGTGCATTCACCGGAAAGATTCCAACAAAGGCCGTAATATTTTTCTTTCTATCAATTTTTCCATTGATAATTTTTTCAGCAGTTGCTGTTTTTCCACCGATTTGAATACCTGCAACCCTGGCCTGTTTACCACTGGTTTCCTCGGCAACTCGCAACATAATTGGTCGCAACTTTGCAGAAATTTCATCCGCTAACACACGTTCGCCACGCACGACCCCAACACTTCTTTTTTGCAACGTTGGATAGATATAAATACCACCATTTGTAACTGCATTTACGGCCAACATCAAATGCATCGGCGTCACAGCATACCCATGTCCAAAAGACACGGTTGCCCGTTCGACCTGGCCCCATTTACGTTGTGGAATAGAATTTTCTGTGCGTCCAAATTCCAAACTCAACGCCTTGTCCATATTCAAGCGTTCAAAAAATTCTTTTTGTGTTCCATCTGGCAAATCCAACGCAATTTGGGCACTTCCCGCATTACAAGAATGAACCATAATTTCTTCAACTGTCAGATGTGGGCGTGGCGGTTTGAAACTGCGTACATCACTAATTCTAGCTGCGACCCGTCCAAATTTGTCCAAAATTTTGAACGGTTCTTTGACATAATATTCCTTGTCGATACCATTTTCCAACGCCATTGCGGTATTAAATATTTTGAATATAGACCCCATTTCATAAACACTACGCATTGGCTTGAACAAGCGATTTCCAACCGGGTCTGCTGACAGATTTTCCGGATCATAGTCCGGCAAAGACACCATTGCAATCATCTCGCCTGTTCGGGCATTCATCAGCATCCCCATCGCAGCCTTGGTCTGATATTTTTGCATTGCAAATGACAATTGGTCATAGAACACAGCCTGAATTCTTGAATCCAAACTCAACCGCAACGGGTCTTTATTTTCCTTTAAATAGTCATTATAAACTCTCTCGGCCCCTTCCAGTCCATTACCATCAGCACCGACGAACCCGACCACATGTGAAAACAGTCTTCGTTTTGGATATTTTCTGGTTTGAATACGTTCAATTTCCAAACCTTCCAATCGTGCTTTTTTAATAATTTCACGTTGGCTATCGCTGGCATACTTTTTCAATCTAACGAATCGTCTGTCTGAATTTACCAGCTCTATTGCTTCGGCCAAAGAATACTCATACGGCAACGCCTGATGAATTGTTTGTGCGACCGCATCTCTATCCTTTTCACGCACGGCCCTATTACGCAAGATGATATGCCCTGACTCAACATTTTTTGCCAAGATATCGCCATTTCTATCCACAATATCAGCACGTTGAACAGCCCACTCTCCGTCCGAGCCTGCCAATCTTGTTCTATCCGTTCCCTGGATACCCAACTGCAATGTCCGTCCAATAAATCCCGCAAACATCACCAAGAAAGCCAAGTGCATAATCCACAATCTGCTGCGTGCAGTTGCATCACTTTTTGCACCTGAAACCCCATGCCTAAAAATATCCTTACCGACTTCGAACATTAGATTTCATCCCTTAGTGGCAAATCATTTATTGTAACAAATTTATTAAATCCGATTGCTTCTGATTTTGGTTCAACATTTACAACCAAATTACGTAAAATTTCTGGTCTAACATACGATGCAAAATTAGCCTCTGCAACTGCGATTTTTTGTTGTGTCTGGACGATTTCCCGCCTTGTTCGATTCATTTGACGATTTTGTGTTCTAAATGCGACCTGTAAAATCACCGTCATCAACAGCACAACCCCCATTGACCAAATACCAATCTGAAACATTTTCTCATCATCACGCATTGCCCCACCCCCGTCAGACTACTTGTCCGCATTTTATCATAAATTTTTCAAAAAACGAATCATAGAATTCACACCATTTAACCTGCCCACCCCCAGATTCAAATCCAGCGACATAAATTCAGAATCCAAGTCCATATTTTTTATCTGTTCTGGTGTTTTTCCATCAACCATTGCGATAATAATTGCAACAATTCCCCGCACTAACCCCGAATCGGCTGTTGCATAAAAATTATTTTCTTTGCGACAAATCTGAACAAACGATGCACACCCTTTGATTTCAGAGCACACCGCCCCATCAGGAATTGCAACCAACCCACGCCCCAGTTCCATAACAAACTCTAATTTTTCTATTGGGCTTTGCAGCAGTGATAATGCATTTTTTATTTCATCATATGTCATAACTACCACCCCTGATTTGTCAAATCCAGTTCCAGTCGTGCCTCGTCAGACATACGACTTAAATCCCACGGTGGGTCCCAAACCAAATCAACCCGCACAGGCGTTGTCCCTGTAATATTCTGAACGACACTACGCACCTGTTCTAACAATTCTTCCATCATTGGACAGGTTGGACTGGTAAACGTCATCTGCAACACAACAATATCATCTGATATATCAATATTATAAATCAAACCCATATCCCAAATATTTACTGGGATTTCTGGGTCATATATTGTTTTTAGTCCTGCTATAATATCGTCTTTTGTCCACGTCATTTCACAATATCTTTTATTATATCAACAACTGCTTTTACTTCTTCGATTGTATTGTATGCACCAACAGAAATCCGAATCGTCCCAGGCACACCTAACGCCTTGTGAATCCATGCGGCACACATTTGCCCAACCCGAACACAAACATTTCTTGCCCCCAGCATCGCCCCAACGTCCAAGCAATGCATACCATCAACTACAAAAGACAACACCGCTGCCCCATCAGGGGACAGAACACGCACCTTGTCTAATTTTAATAATTCATCACGCATATATTTTATCAGTGATAAATCAGGTCGATTTTTTTCAATTTCATCAACAGCAACTGCCAAACCTGCAATTTGTGTCAACGGCAAAGTCCCTGCCTCGAACCGCTCTGGAACATTTGCCAATTTCCAATCAAACCCCTCAACAGTTTGAACCATACCACCGCCAAACTTATCAGGACTAAACGCCCCAGGATTTTTTATATACAAAATCCCGACCCCTGTATCAGCACCAATTTTATGTCCTGAAAAGACGATAAAATCAGCCCCCCATTTTTCTGCATCTATTTTTTCATGAACAACATATTGTGCCGCATCAACCACAACGATGACGCTTGGATTTTTTTCACGTGCCGTGCGTATAATTTCTTGAACTTTTTGTGGAACGCCCAACACATTAGACATCGCCGTCAAAACCAAAACATCTGCCCCTGGAATTTTTTCAATATCAAAATTATATTGTGCATCCAACGGACACACACGAACATTTACACCCCGTGCCACCCACGGCAAACAGGCACTGTGATGATCCAAATCCGACATCGCAACCATTGTCGATTTATCAGGACCAAGCATTGCAACAACCCTGTTCATACCGTCTGTTGTCCCTGACGTAAAGACAATATTTTCTGGCCCTGCACCAATAAAATCTGCAACCCGACGACGAACATTATCAATCATATTATCCACAGCCACTGCCCTGGCACAAACCCCCCGTCCAGCATTAGCATAATTATTCTGCAAAAAATCAACCTGTGCATTGATAACGGCACTTGATTTCAGATAACTTGCAGCAGCATCTAAGTATATGATTTTATTCATTTATGATTTCTCTTGCATTTTATGGTGATTATAATACACTCTTGCCGAATATCAATAACAGAAAGGAGAAAAATATGGCACTAGAACATGCAACTGACGCAACATTTGACAGTATGATTGGCACTGGCATAACATTGGTTGATTTCTGGGCTGTTTGGTGTGGTCCATGCCGTATGTTTGGTCCAATTTTTGAATCAACATCTGAAAAAACCAACGATGCAAAATTTGTAAAATTTGAAATTGACGAATCGAATCGTCGCACACCTGCGAAATACGGAATCCGCAGCATACCATCTGTTTTGGCATTTAAAAATGGCGAACTGGTCGAAGCACGCACAGGTGTTATGGACGAAGAAACATTACTATCCTGGATTCAAGAACTAAAAGGTTAAAACAATGTCATCACAAGATTACAAGACGCTTGAACTACCTGCCAACTACAAACCTAAAAAGAGCGAGCCATACATGTGCCCGATGCAGTTGGCGTATTTCTATCGCATTTTAATGGCCCAGAAAGAAGAAATTCAAAACAGCAAAGAATCTGTTTTAAATGCTGTTCGATTGGCTGAAAAAACCGATTCGCTGGGTGTTGGCGATGAATCTGACAACGCCACATTTAACCAAGACATCACAATGGATTTGCGTATGTATGACCGCAACAATAAATTGATGCAAAAAATTGATATTGCATTAACACGCATTGAAAACAGCACAAATCCAGACCTGGACACATCCAAAAAATATGGTTACAGCGTTGTTTCTGGTGATGAAATCGGCATTCAACGAATGCTGGCACGACCATTGGCAACAATGACCGTTGACGAGCAAGAAGAATACGAAGCCCGCAAGAACTAAACAAAATTCCCCCAAACGGGGCAATTTTTTATTTTTTCTTTGATTGCACTTTTTTCTTCACAGGTGCTTTCTTTTCTGTTTTTTTGGAATCAGACTTTATTTCTTTCTTAAAGATATTCAATCCATCTGCCAAATTTTTCATCATTCCTGGTATTTTGTTATGTCCAAACAAAATTATAACCAAGACAACAATTAAAAGAATTTCCATCCAACCTAATCTCATCGTTCGTCCTTTTCTTATTTTGCTACATAACAATCCAACCCATCAGATTTTGCATTGCGACAAAATCCATTTGCATCATTAGATGTCTTGAACGCTACACGCAATCTATACGTCGTTTTTCCATCTTTTAACTGTGCTGCCAAGATAACAAACTGATGTCCATCAAACAAACTTTTGTGTGCATTTTGAATCTGACGCTGTGCATTTTCTGCCAATGCACGTGTGCTGTATGAACCAAACTGAACATACCAGGCCCCTGCAACTGGTTTTGCCACTGGCTTTGCAGCTGTTGTTTTCACTGCTGGTTTTGCAACCGACTTTGCAGCCGGCTTTGATGCAGACACAGTCGGCTTTGCCGCCACAGGTTTTGGTTTTTCTACAACCTTTGGTGCAGGTTCCGCAACAGCTTTTTCTGGACTAAATACCACTTCTTTTCTTTCTTCAATTACACGCACAGGCACACCTGCTGTCTGCTGTGGTTGTGGCTGTGCCACTGGTTGTGGTTGCGGTTGTGGTTTTGGATGCACAACCTGTTGCGGTTGTGGCACAACATTTACCGGCTGCACAGGTGGCATAACATTCATATCAACTGGCACTGGTTGCCCTGCCCCACTATCCACCATCACAGGCACATCTAAATCAACATCAATTGACGAAGACGTTTCATCACCAATTGCCTGAATGATGATATACGTTGCCAAAACAATAACCACCAACCCAATTGTCAACAACAACCACGGTTTTTTTGGACGTGGGTTTACAAACGGCGTTGCATCAGGCAACGTATCCATTGCCCCATTATCGTCTAAATCTAATAAATCCAAGTTATTATCATCATTCATGATAAAATCCCCCCATATTTCATTATGGACATTATATCATAAAAAAAGCCAAAGACAAAACGCTTTGGCTTACTTTTTTTAGTTTGGCATTTGCCCAAAATTTGGTGGCACAATCAACTTATGATTTTGTTCGACAATTGGTTCGACTTCGCACTTTTTTGCACAGCCCCCACAAATCACAGACAAAATCCCCAACACACACACAACCAAGATTTTTTTCATCTTTTCCCCCTTTTTTTTCAAAAGGGGTGGTTTCCCACCCCTAAAATTACAATGGCATTTTCACAGCATTTTTCATCATTTCAATGAATTCTGCCATTGGCATAACTTCCTGTTTTTCAACGCCCAAGCGACGCAGAGTAACATTTTTATCAGCCATTTCTTTTTCACCAACAATTGCGATAATTGGTGTTTTTGCCAACGACAATTCACGGATTTTATAGTTTACTTTTTCATCACGCAAATCTGCACGTGCATTTACACCAGCACCACGCAATTGTGCAACAATTTCATTTGCATACTGTGCATATTTTTCTGAAATTGGTGCAACAACGACTGGTTCTGGACTCAGCCACAATGGCAAATTACCACCTGTTGATTCCAACAGCACACCCATAAATCTTTCAATAGACCCCAACATTGCACGATGCAACATAATTGGGCGATGTTTTTCACCATCTTCACCAACGTATGACAAATCGAATCGTTCTGGCAGATTCATATCCAACTGCACAGTTCCACACTGCCATACACGCCCCATAGAATCTTTCAGATAATTATCAATCTTTGGTCCATAGAACGCTGCATCACCTTCGGCGATTTCGTATTCAATACCATTTGCGTCCAGTGCGTGCTTTAATGCCCCTTCGGCCTTGTCCCAAATTTCATCAGATGCAATACGAAATTCAGATTCTTTACGTGTTGCCAACTTCATTGTGATATTTTCGAAACCGAACTTTCCATAAATATCCTTGATGAACCGCAAAATTTTAACAACTTCCTCTTCTAATTGTTCTTCTGTGCAGAAAATATGAGCATCGTCCTGCGTAAATTCACGAACACGCATCAATCCCGACAAACCACCTGCTGCCTCATAGCGATGAACTTTACCAAATTCCGCCATATACAATGGCAAATCTTTGTATGAACGAAGTCCGTGTCCAAATACCAACATACCACCTGGACAAGACATTGGTTTAATACAGAACACTTTCCCGTCCTGTGTTTTACCAGAATAATTATGTTCGCCATATTTTGCCCAGTGCCCACTGCGTTCCCACAAACATCTGTCCATAACAGCAGGCGTTGAAATTTCCTGATACCCCGCCAATTCTTGACGATGACGGACATATTCAATCAATTTGCGATACATTTTGTATCCCTTGTCATGCCAGAACACAGACCCTGGTGCATATTCTGGTTCAAAATGGAACAAGTCCATATCTTTCCCCAGTTTGCGGTTATCACGTGCTGCGGCCTCTTCCTGCATTTTCAAGAAATTATCCAATTCTTCTTTTGTTGCAAATGCATCAACATAAATACGCTGCAACATTTTATTTTTTGCATCACCTTTCCAATAGGCCCCTGCAACACTACGGATTTTGAACGCATCACGTGGCAAATCCTTAGAACTTTCAACGTGTGGTCCACGGCACAAGTCAACAAAATCACGGAAAGTATAAATTGACAAGGCCTCGCCTGCGGCATCATATTCATTTAACCATTCCATTTTATATGGTTGATTTGCAAAAATTTCTTTAGCTTCATCTAACGAAACATTTTTCTGTTCAAAACGCCCATTAGACTTGATTAAATCACGCATTTCCTTTTCGATTTGTGCAAAATCTTCTTCGGAAAAGCGATATTCTGTATCAAAGTCATAATAGAACCCATTTTCAATTGCTGGCCCCCCTGCGAATTTAACATCTGGGTGTAATTTTTTAACTGCGGCTGCCATAACATGTGCCAGCGAATGACGAATCAATTCAATATCATACGACATAATAAAATCCTTATGCTTTTTTGTTTTTTGTTTTTATTTGATTAAATTTTTATTAAGAAATGCGTTTGAACGCAACACAGAAATTACACCCCCAACGGGGTTGTAGTAGTTGTTGTAAAGAAATTTTTAAACAAATCCATATCCAATATACTATTCCCATTCCAAATAAAAATCAAGACCTAATTCCCCCCACGTATGGGATTTTATAAATCCAAAATACACCCAAACAGCACCGCAAAAAAGAAACACACACTGCCCCCAATTACGAACAAGTGCCAGACCGCATGCGAAAACTTCATACGTCGCCACAGATAGAATATCACCCCAATTGTATATGCCAATCCCCCGGCCAGAATAAACCACAATCCACGTTCCGGAATACTGCGAATCATTGCAGGCAATATGAACAACAACGTCCACCCCATCGCAACATACAACGCCACCATCCATTTTGGCTGTTGACGTGGATTTTTAATTTTCATATACGCCCCAAACAATACAATCCCCCATAAAATTGCAAAGACCGTCCAACCAACAAGCCCCCGCAAATTCACCAACAAAAATGGCGTATATGTCCCTGCAATCAATGCATAAATTGCAACACTGTCCCAAACTTCAAAAAAGCATTCATGTTTTTTTCCGATTGTTGCATGACACATTGTCGAACCAAAATACAGGGTTATCATTGTCACACCAAATATAGCACATGAAACGATTGCCCACACATCACCCTTTATTCCTGCAAAAACAACCAACAAGGTCAACGCTGCAACGGCAAGTCCAATACCAATCCCATGCGTTAGAATATTTACAACTTCTTCTACATGCGTTGACGGTTTTTCCCAACGGAAAAGTCCTGTTGCACGCAAAACCTTTAACAGGTGTGAACCATGTTCATCTTTCTTTACAGCCTTGATTCTAGTCCGTTTAGACTCTGTCATTTTAATACCCCTTCGATTCGTTTTTGAACTCTATCACCGCCCATTACACTCATAATAGAATACAAGTCAGGTGTATTTGTGCGTCCCGATAATGCCACACGCAAATTCATTGCCACATCACCATTTTTTACGCCCAAGCTTTCGGCAACAGCCACAATTTTTCCCCACCAAGTATCCTTGTCATCCGATTCGTCATACGATTCCAAAAACGCCTTTAATACATCCTGATTAAATTCATATTCGGTATTTGGAACAAACAAATCATCCCAGAAAAACGCAACATTTTCCAGCGTTTGCGACCAAGTGATAAAATCTTTACGCACACGCTTTGGATTATCACGTTCAATACCCAACACACCGGTCAGATATGCCACATCCGCCACCTGCACCCGATTCGTTTCATTTCCATATTCATTTGCCCAGCCCACAACACGATTGACCAATTCTGGCACTGGCAAAGCCCCAATAAATTCCTTGGCCCACCATTCCAATTTTTTCATATCAAACAACGCACCAGACATAGGAATTTTTTTCGCACGCATTTCATAATCCCAGAACGATTTAACCTGCCCCTTCATTTTGGCCTCTTCGTATCCCGATGCTGCAATATTCCCCAGGTATTCAATTACCGCCTCAACCGGCCAGCCTGCCTCTAAAAAGAACGCAACATTTGCCTCTGGGTCTTTACGTTTGGACAGTTTACGCTGTTTACCTGTTTCCTCGTCAATCTTATCAATAGTTGACGTATGAATATACAACGGTGCATTCCAGCCCATCATACGGAATAACTGCACATGCAATGGCAACGAAGGCAACCACTCTTCCCCACGAATAACGTGTGTTGTCCGCATAAAGTGGTCATCACACAAATGTGCAAAATGATATGTTGGCAAACCGTCATTTGATTTAATCAGAACAATGTCTTCGTTATTTTCTGGGAATCCGATTGAGCCACGAACTGCATCTTTGCAAAATATACGCTGTTCTGGATTTCCACTTGAATACAAACGAATCGATGGCACCAAACCGTTATCCAAATGTGTAATAATTTCTTCTTCGGTTAAATTTCTATCCCGTGCAAATTCACCATAGATACCCGTTGGAAATCCTGCCGCCTTTTGATTTTCACGAATTTGTTCCATATCGCCCGCACTTAAAAAACAAGGATACGCCAATCCATTTTCTAACAAATGTGCCACAACACTATGGTAAATATCTTTTCTTTGTGATTGATAATAAGGTCCATACCCTTCAACATTGTTGTATTTCAATCCGAATCGGTCCATTGATTCTTCGATGATTTTAACAGCATCCGCAACCTCACGTTTTGTATCTGTATCTTCAATACGCAACATAAAAACACCATCCGATTGCTGTGCCAACTTACAGTCTATCAACGCACCATACAGACCACCAATATGCATATACCCTGTTGGACTTGGGGCAAATCTTGTCACAAACGCCCCATCTGGCAGGTTGCGGGCCGGAAATTTTTCTTCCAACTGTTCAATTGTATATTTTGGTGCCGCACCTAAAACACGTGCGATTAAATCTTTTGACAAACCGTTTCTCATCTATATATTCCTTGTGTTTTAACTAACTCAATTCTATACTAAAAACATGGAATCGCAAGAACTAAGAACATTTGGTCGCCGTCACGGCAAGAAATTATCGGCACGTCAACAAACCTTGATTGACGAACTACTACCATGCTTGACCCCCAAAACTGGCGACATTTTGGAAATCGGCTTTGGTGCTGGCGAACACATCCGCACACTGGCAACCACCAACCCCGACAAGATTATCATTGGTGCAGAACCATTTATGAATGGCGTAGCGTCTTTGCTATCTGCGATAACCGATGAAAAAACGAATCAGGTTATGGACGAATATAAAAACATCAGAATCTGGGCTGATGATGTCCGTGATTTCTTGCGTGAAACCGATTCGAAATTTTCCCAGATTTGGGTATTGCACCCTGACCCCTGGCCAAAAAGCCGACATGAAAAACGTCGCCTGTTATCTGCGGCTTTTCTGACCACCTTATCAAAATACTTGTCTGATGACGGCGAAATAATTATTGGCACAGACCACTGGGGCTATTTTGATTGGATTTTGGAACAAATTGCAAACACGGACCTAACCGCAACAATTGCAGACCTTGACATAATCCAAACACGCTATCAAACAAAAAACAAGGCCGGCACCACTGCACCAAAATATTTAATCCTCAGCCACTAGGCATTTACAAAGAAACGTATCCTGTCGATTAAATCTGGTCGCATTTTTTGCACCAAACGCAGCGTTGATTCCATACAGTACAAATTACCACCAAACACAAATTGCAAATCGAAATTATTATCCTGTTCCCATAAATCTAGCATTGCGAAAATCCTGCCGACAAAGTCATTTTTTTGTGCATCTTTTGCCCCCAGCACCAGAATCAAAGACGACGCATTTATTTTTCGCAGTTGTTGATATAAATCCGACCAATCCAGCGGTGCAACATCATACAGATTTATTCCGATTGCCAAATCCTTGTCAAAGAACAAATCATCACGAACAACATACGTCTGTTCGACCAGGTCCGCCAATAATTTATACGGCAAGAACACCTGTGCCCCACTTGCCCCCCGTTTCAAGACATTATTGATTTGAACAGTCAATTCAGAAATATTTTTTTCTGTAATTTTTTTATCCTGCATAAAAAATCTGGCCATTATTTTAACAGCTCTATCTTCCAGCCACGGCCAAATTACCCCGACCTGCTCTGGCACCAAGGACACCACAGGAACATTATTTGCACTAACCTGGTCAGCCACCAACGCCAACTCTGCATTTTCCATATCAGTCCTGCACCACAATGCTACAAATTCAGAAAAATCATTTATATATTTTTTATCAATCATAATGCTTTTTACTTTATCACAAATATGCTACAATTGAAAACATAATGAGAAATAAACTGGACGATATTTTGCTATCACTTTTATGGCTAAGTATTTCAATACTTGGTGCATCATTTTGGTTTAACATCAAATTCGGCTTTAACATATTTTCATCTGTCCACTGGCAACATTTGGCCTATATGCAGGCCTCGCAACAACCGGTAAAACCAGACTTTTATATTTCAATTGTCCTAACCGTTATCGTAATGATTTTTGGGCTGTATTTACTGTTGTTGCCACGTTACAAAAAAAAACATATAAAAACAACTCTGCCAACAACCGCAAAACCTATTACACAGCCCCCCCTTACACCAGTGCCTGCAACTGTTGCACCACAAAACCCAACAACACCTGCAACACTTGCACCGCAACCTGTTATTCATCAAACACCAACTATTACACCTGCTCCTACGGCGATTGCACCACAAACCTCTGAAATTGGTCTATCACGGCCACCACGCTTGAACATCAGCATTACACCATCATTGCCCAGTGCATCACAAACACAACGTTTTACAGCACCTGCGGCAACGACGCCCCCCCCAACACAACAAACATCGCAACAAAACTGGCAGGAACTTCCAGAAATATTTAAAAACGCAGGCTATACAACAAAAGAAAATGCCCGAATCGGCAATCTTCAAACAAACCTGATTGCCATTGGCACAAATGAAACCTTATGGATTGGTGCAGTTGGCGTTCCAACCACCGCCCTTCAAAGTGCAATTGATACAATACAAGAAATATTTAACGATACACTGGACGACGTCATCATTACAATACATGGCTTTGTAATTTCTGCCCCTGATGCAGCAGCACCTGGTGCTGCGAACATATTGACATTTGCAACACCATCTGAATTACGCACATATATGGAATCACATAAAAATCCAGCAATCACAGACAACGAAAGTTTTGATGCGTTTTCTACATATATATCAACAGTAATTGATTACATTTCGAAAATTTAACACAGGACAAAAGATGCAATTAACCCAAGGCTCCGCAGAAAAGATATTATCAGATATGGGCATGTCAGATATGCCCTTAATGGAGATACATCCAACCCCATCAAACATTCCTGCGGATTGGTTTAACCAGTATAAAAAACTTATCCACGAATTCATAACAACTCTAACCGATTCGGTTGAAACCTTAGCGTTTATGAACCTTAGCCAAGATGAATTTATGGGTCTAATTATGGGCCAAAGTATTCCCCAGAACATATCTTTTCGCTTTCGAATTCCATTGGCATTTGGGGGCAAACTTGAACTAGATAATTTATTTATGTGCTGGACATTCCCACACAGCAACAATCTTGACCGCTTTATCATTAGCCAAACAGGTGCCCAAACGATATGGTTGCCCAACCCTGCGAAAAAGATATACCTGCCTGCACACACTGCTGGCGGTGGCGATGGAGGCAACGCAACCGAAGACCGTCTTGCACAAATGAGTGCCCAACTTGCCAGTGGACGCGAATAACCAAGGGGGACAAAAATGACATGTTCTGAATTTTTATCCTTTATCCAGTCCCGTGGTGCAACCCTAACACCACCTGCCCCAATGAATCAGATTTCATTGATGAACACATCATTGCAACAGCATCGTCGTGCAATGCTGCCCGCTTTTATGGTCGAACTTTATACACATACCGGTGGATTAAACCTGGGCAACGGTTATATTTTTGGACCATCTGAAATCCCCCAAGGCCTACATTTCCCGGCACCAACAATTCTTGAATTTAACCAAGATTTAATTAACACCCCACAAACAATGGGTAAAACAATATTTGGTCGCAATGATTTATTCTGGTTTGGATTTGACGCATTTGGTGTTTGCTATATGTTCGACAACTTGACATTATCCCCATTGCGTCGCTATGATGACCCGTATAAAGCATTATCAGATTGTTTAATCGCAGGAAAAATGTAAATAAAAAATGAAAAAATTATCTGTCTCACTTGCTGGCCACCAAACCAGTATCACACTTGAACCTGAATTTATTGATGCATTAAACGCCCTTGCCGTTCGCAGTGGTAAACCTGTTGCTACAATTATAAATGAAATTGATGAAACACGTCCTGCAAACACCAACCTGTCATCAGCGGTTCGGGTATGGGTTTTAAACCAAATGATATTACGAATTTCACAAAATTAAAAACCGCCTATACGGCGGTTTTCTTAATCTTTTTCAACTTTCTGACAACACACAATCCCCAATATCGCAATCAATAAAATAAGTATCATCGTCTTATTCAAACCAATCATACGATATAGTGTTTTATGTTCACCCCACACATATCCGTCCAAGACATCAACTGCCCCAACTGGCAACGATGATATAACAACACCATCTGCCCCAACGAATGCACTTATTCCAGAATAGTTCGCCCGAACAATTGGCAATCCCGATTCGATTGCATAACGACGCACCATATCCAGGTGTTGATATATTCCAGGGGTCATTCCAAACCAATTATCATTAGTTATATTTATAATTGCCAGAACTTCATCATCCCCACTGTTCAACAAGGAATCAGAAAATATAACCTCATAGCAAATTGCTGGTGCGAAATGAAAATTTGCAACCGACAAAATCTCTGGCCCATTACCTCTTGCCAAATTTACAGGACTTGGCAATATACCAAGTGGTCGATATTCACCAAATGGCACCAAATGCGACTTACTGTAAATCCTTTGAATTTCACCATTTTGTGCTATGACTAACATCGAATTAAATAATTTTCCTGCATCAAAACTGGTCGCACCGATAATAACAGGCCGCTGCAAAACACGTGCTAACTCAATATTATCATCCGACATCACAACAAAAGGATACGTTGTTTCTGGGAACACAATAACATCAGGATTACCCGGCACCATTGCCAATCTAACCAGATTCTGCAAATTAAACTGGGCCAGCTCTAACGCATTTTGACGATTATGGGTTGCCTTTTGTGATTGTGATTGCCCAGGCTGAACGATTCGAAACATTGTCCCTGGATTTTCTGCCCCCACATCACTTGCCTGCATATTTTTATATCCTGCAAACAATCCACTAGCAAACAACAAAGCAAACACAAACAATACACACCACAAAACCTTGCTTTTTGGGGTTCTTAAAATTTCAACCAAGACTGCAATCATCCCAACGATAACAAACGTCAATCCCAATGCACCGAACAAAGACATTGCATTTGATAACATTGGCGATGACATTGTTATATTTGCAATAGGATTCCACGGAAAACCTGTAAACAACCACTCACGCCCCCACAAAACCAGTGTCCAAATAACGGCGAACAAAAACACCCGCCCCCCTGCACCAATTTTTTTCTGTGCCACTGCAACAAACGGCCAGGAAAAAATGAACACACCTGCCAGTGCCAACCCAACAATTCCTGGCATTGTCCAAACAGCAAATTGCTGGGTCAATTCTGGCACCACATAAATTGAATGCAAGATCCACCAAAACATAGCAACCGAATACATTGCCCCAAAGGGGGCAACCCGCATCAGCGATTGCCAGAATCCACCAATATTTTTATTTCTGATGGTCAACCAATACGCACCTGCCACACCAAGAATCGTCCACCACCATTGATAAAAAGGTGCAAAACCAAACGCAGCAACCCCACCAAACACTGCGTATAGAGCGTATTGCATCACACCATTTTCTTTAACTTTTAATTTTCGAAACCACGACAACAACCGTCCCCCTGGACAACATTCTGCACAATCACACACTAAATCATCTTCGTCCTGATACGGATTTTTAATTCCTAATTTTTTCAAGGTTTGAATTTCCTTCATTTCCATAATTTTTGCCTGGTCATCAGTTATATGGTCATACCCCAGCAAATGAAACACCCCATGCACCACCAAATGTGCCACATGATTTTCCAGTGCAATATTTTCATCTTTTGCTTCACGCAATGCCGTATCAATTGATATATAAATATCCCCCAACAAAACATCATCCCCCAATTCAAAAGAGATAACATTCGTAGGTTTATCCACACCACGATAATTCTTGTTTAATTCATGAATTTCAGAATCATCGACCAAAACAATCGACACCTCCGAATCCTTGTGCACGCCAGGAACCGCCGTATTGGCAATTTTTTCAAAATCGATTTTATACTTATCCCAGCGTTTATCGTGAACATCAACAAATACTTTCATAACACCACCTATGCTAAATTATTTCCTGTATTTTCCACCACCCGTCCATATAGCAACGCATCCCCCCGTGACACTGTTCTATTTTGACGCAACTGTTTAATACGTTTATCTGCCGCATTAAAGGCAACTTTCGCATTTTTTCCAATTTTTTTATCACAGCGTTGGATGGCCATTTTATACATCTCTATTCTTTTTGTTCCCAATCCGCCTGTATTTGCGTTTTCCAATGCAGTTTGATAATTTTTCTTGGCCAACGCATAGTTTTCTTTTGCCTCGACCGTTTTGCCTTGCTCTTCATATATTTTCGCCATTTCTTCACGGGCGGTCCCTGCATTAAAGTAAGACGAAGCCTTAATCGCATAATCCATCAGCATTTCACGATTTTGGTTCATACGCTTATTTCCTGCCTTAACCGTTGCCAGACATTTTTCATAATATGAAATCGACTTTTTCTTATCCCCCTGCTTTTTATATGCCAACGCCAGGCTACTATACGCCTCCATATTATCTGCATCTTTTTCAATTGCCTGTTGATACAATTTAATTGCCTTCTCTAAATTTCCTTTTTTGTATTCCTTATTTCCGTCCAACAGCAATCCCATAGACTCTGATATCTGTGTTGCCTGTGCCACATTTTCATCCAGGCCTTGAATTGGCAACACACGCATCACTGGGACCTGACCTGACAATTGCGCCAGTGCAGTTTTTCCATCTTTTAATTTTGCTATAACATCACCTGTTTTTTGTCTATGCTCTATCGACAAAACATATTCAATCGTCTTTGAATCACAAATAAAATGACCATTTCGCACCAACGTTGTTGTTGCAACCTTATAGAAATTATCTATATCTGCATCCAAAATATCTTGCAAGGTTATAAATCCTGCCGCCAACATCCCACAGACCCAACGCCTTTTAGGTGTTCCGCCATAATTTTCATAATTTGGCGTAATAAACGCATCTGCAATTTGTTGTGGTGTCTTGGCATTTTGCAAATTTTTACAAATTTCATCTATATGCCCTGGCAATTGGTATCCTGCGATACATATCCCATAAAACTCATTCAGTGTAATGGGCCGCTTCATATTATTTTTTATTTTCGAATAAATATGGTCGATTAAAAACTGTTGTGCATCTTCTATATCTTCATCCATCCCAGAAGACTTTTTTGGTTTATGCGGTTTAAACCCTTTTTTTCTATTAGATTCAGTATCTGCATAATCACGAATCTTCATACGTCCATTTTTATCCCGTGACCAGGTCATACCAAAACCACGTGTCCAGACATTTTCACCAAACTGAACTTTTGGTTCTACCCTGTGTGTTTCTGTATAAACCAACGGAATACACAAAATATTTTCTTGTTCGATACATTGGTTTATAAAATCCGGGGACGCAGGATCCAACATAACCACTTGATTTTGTTTTTCTGGCGTTTTATCTATTTTTTCTTTTTTGTCTTCTTTGGCATCATCACGGGTTGTATCATACGCAATTTTTCCGCCAGTTATTACCCCTGCCATCATTGCCGCATAGACAAGATACGCCACCAATGTTGGGTTATCTTTTATTGCGTTTGATATTTTTGCATAATATTTACTCAACTCACCTTCACCAGGCTTTTTTGTTTTTTTATTCCGAAGCCCCTTTTCCACCCCACGCAGCACAGGATTATCAACCAAGATTGTATTCATTGCCCGCACCAAATATTCGGTTGTAATTAACAATCCTTGTCCAGACAACTTTGTCAATTTTCCTAATACTTCGGCCGACCAAACAAAATAATCAGTCCATTTCCAGTCCGCAACCTTCCACAAATGCACATTATTTGGCACGTTAATTTTTCCCACGCCTTTATTTATATCACTAATCTGATCTGCCAGCCAACGTCCCGCATCACCAAACTTTTCGACATTTGTTTTTTTCTTTGCCATTTTATTTTCTCCCCAGGCCAGATTTCTTTGCAATTTTAGAACGTTTTCGTGCGTATGCTGGTGCCACAAACGGATAATCATCAGGCAACCCCCACTTTTCACGATATTGCTGTGGTGTCAGATTAAATCGACGTTTTACATAGCGTCGCAACATCACATGCCACGTTCCGTCTTCTAAACATTGAATCTTATCGGGTTGCACAGAATCTTCGATTTGTTGCTGGGTAACAGATGTCCCACGCAAGATTTCTCTTGCACGTCGCACAGCCTCTTCCATTGACAACGCAGGATTAGCAGCGATTGCCGCCGCCGCCAAATTTGCAACTGCCAATGTCCATTCTGAATTTTTACTTACCAACTTGCACTTTCCTTTATAATTTAATAACATTATTATACCACAAATAAACACTAAATAAAAGCCAAGTAAAATGACACGACCACTTGCCGATTTAATGCGTCCAAACACAATAAATGATATTGTTGGGCAAACAAACCTGTTGGGCGAAAACGGACTTGTTCGTCGTATGGTTGACAACCAAAAGTTATCAAATTTAATTCTATGGGGCCCCCCAGGATGTGGCAAGACAACGATTGCACGTGCCTTGGCAAATTCTGTTGATATGGACTTTGTTCCGATGTCAGCGGTATTTTCTGGCACAGCCGACATAAAAAAAACAATGGATGCCGCCCGAATGAATCACGACCTTGGTCGCAACACTTTGTTATTTATTGATGAAATCCACAGATTTAATAAAACCCAGCAAGATACATTACTGCCCTACCTCGAAGATGGGACTGTCACATTTATTGGTGCGACGACTGAAAACCCCAGTTTTAATTTAAACAATGCATTGCTTTCACGTTGCCACGTTGGTGTTTTGCAACCTTTATCCAGCCAAGACCTGATGGTATTGATGGAACGTGCCGAAGAATTTTCATCAAAAAAATTACCTTTGGATGATTCCGCCCGAATTCACCTGGCCCAGATGGCGGATGGCGATGCCCGATTTTTATTAAACACTGTTGAATATTTACTAAATGCGAATTTCAACGAACCACTTACACCGGAAACATTGGCGAACGTTGTGCAAAAGCGTGCCCCACTGTCTGACAAACACGGCGACGAACATTACAATTTAATTTCTGCTGTCCATAAATCATTGCGTGCCAGCGACACAGACGCTGCCCTGTATTGGACCGCCCGCATGATGACATCTGGCCAAGACCCAATGTATATATTTCGTCGTCTAACCCGATTCGCTGTCGAAGACGTCGGCCTGGCCGACCCAAACGCACTGCAAATTGCGATTGCCGCCTGGCAGGCATACGAACGCCTGGGCAGCCCCGAAGGCGACCTGGCCTTGACCCAACTGGTAATATATCTGGGAACGGCCCCAAAAAGTATTGGAAATTATCGTGCACAAAAGGCCGCATACGCAGCCGCCCGTGCCACGGGCAGTTTAATGCCTCCAAAAAATATTTTGAACGCCCCAACAAAAATGATGAAAAACCTGGGCTATAACGCAGGATATATTTACGACCCGGACACCGCAAATGGATTTTCTGGTCAAAACTGTTTTCCTGAATCAATGGGTCGTCAAAAATTCTATCAACCCGTTGAACGTGGTTTTGAACGTGAAATAAAAAAACGCCTGGATTATTGGGATAATTTGCGTCAGAAAATCAACAACGAAAAAAATAATAACGAATAAAATAAATCCACCTGTTGACCTACAAACAGGCAGATTTATTCACAGAATAAAAATATTTTTCCTTAAAACAAGATATTTATTCGTCCACCAACCTGGGCATCATCAGATTCGAATTCAAAGTCAACATGACCAATGTATTGCGTGCGTCCATATTGACGAACAAGCTTGAAATGCAACCATTCTTGGTCAAAGTCTGTCCCATCGTTTGGGTCTTTGTGGGTTGCCTTACGCACTGTAACCCCTGCCCCAATACGCCAATCAGGCGAAGTTCTAAAATAAGCCTCTGGTGAAAAGTCCAAAAACGCAACCCCACGTGTATCATCAAACACCCATGTCGATTTAATTGTCGCAGCCAATGTCAAACCTGCCCATTGCCGACCGAATCTCAACCCGGCATAGTATGTAGAATCGGCATAATCTGGTGTTCTGACCTGTGAACTGCCACCGAATTTAAATCCAAAAATAACATCAGAAATTATATTCGCACTGTTATCACCTGCCCCCGACAAACGATACAGTCCACCAATATCAACAGCCGCAAATCCATCTTCATCGCCATTAAAATCATGCTGATAATTTACATCGATTCCCAATGCCAATCGTTCATTCATACCATATGATGCCGATTGTCCCACACGCAAAATATGGTCCCAATATGTAATTGAACTTTTAGTCAAGATTTCTTCCTTAGCCTGCAAGAACAAAGGGTCCGCTGTATCATCAGAAACACCATTTGCCCGAACAAAGGTCGGCATTAAAATCGCAACACTAAATAAAACAGTTGAAAAAAATTTTTTCATAAAAACCTCTCCCCTATAAATACATTGCCCCAAGACAAAACCTGGGGCAATAACATCTTCATGTTTAATCCACTAGAACTGGAACATAACTTGCAAACCAATTTTGGTTTCTGCATAGTTATCAACTTCAACAGTTCCCAGTTTTGTATAATCGGACATTTCAACAGCTGTTCCGCCTTCACCTTCGTAATAAGCACCTGGTTCTTTCCAATAGAATCCCAATTCTTTGCCATCTGCACTATCAAAGAACGCCATCTTCGCATAAAGATTCAATGCGAACCAATCATTTGGCTGCCAACCGATTGCCCCCTTGATACTGCCCTGGTTGTGCCAATCATAGTTGCCAAGGATTGCCTCTACATTCAATGTCCAATCTTCGTTCAAGACACTAAACACACCCAAACCTGCTTCCAGATAGACAACACTGCCATCACCAACCTGATATGGCAAATACATTGTTGATTCTGTCCCCAACGGATTTGTCCCACTTATACCATTACCATATGAATTTCCATCCAGGTCAACATACCAACCTCGTGCCAAACCATAAATTGTTGATGACGAAACCTTGTATCCACCTTTTAATTCCAGAACAAAGTTATTCGCAATATCTTTCTGGTGTTGGAAATAAGCACTGGCTGTTCCAATCCACTTTTCATTATCAACGAAACGCCACTGTCCACCAAATCCAATCAGATTCAAACCACTGTCATCCATTTTGTCATCTGGCGATTCGTCGTCCCATTCAAATTTATATTCATTTGAATCATACTGCAACATTGCCATCAAAGCGATACGATCTGTGATACCATAACTGAAATCTTCTTTGATTGAAAATCCAGACATATTCCATTTACCGCCATGCCCATTCCAATACAAATCTGCTGTTCCGCCCAAAGAATCAAATACCGGAACAGTCTGATTGATTGTAAAATCATATGAATTGGTGTTATAAGACAAATCTGTATGTGCACCAAACATCCCCTTCAACGGCTGATAGAACGGATGTGCCAAGAAATATTTACGTTTCATCTTATTGACAACTTTTTCCGAACGTGTTGTGCGTGTTGTTGTCTTAGAAGCCTTTGCGGATGCTGACCCTGCCCCTTCATATTGTTTATACAAAGCACTACGATTTGCAGGTTTTGAATAATACAAATCCCCTGCATCTTTTGATTCATATGTCTTGGTCAAAGTCCGTGTTTGGTATTTTTCATAATTTACATTTTCACGTGTTCGTGTTGCGGGTGCTCCTGACAAATCTGCACTTGAACCTGCACGTGTTCCCCAATTTGTTGCAGCATCTGCATTTACCACAGCCAAGGCCGTCAACAAACCAACAAAAACAGAACCTAATTTTTTCATAATAAACAACTCCTTTTGGTGAAATTATATCATAAATATTCATCATAAAAAAGAATAAAAAAATCCCCACAATCGTGGGGGGAAATAATTATTGTTTTTTTTGCTGTGCGGCCTGACTCAACGCATAGCTCTTGTTTCGCAGACACGAACGCATATTATCAAAACATTCCTGAAAATCTTTTTTCTTGGTAATTTCTTTATAGTCTAAGCAGTTTTTTCCACTATCTGACGTTGTGTTGCAACTAACAGCTTTACCATCACTCGTCGCTGTCGGATACGTATTAACCAACAAATTAAAATCATTTTTTAACTGCTTGCGTAATTCCAAACTAATATTATCTGCATTACTCGACATATTTGATATAGTATTCATATTCGCATTCAAACACGTCATAACATCGGTTGGCAACAATTCATTATTACAGTTTTTAACCCCTGCCATAAAGATATTACGGTCATTTGACTTAAACGTTGTGCCAGATGAACTGTTGGACGATGCGGCCCCTTTTGCCTCTAACCCTGTTGTCAAAACAGCTTTTTCCAACTGAACCTTGAAACGTCGAATCATCGCTTCCAGATATTCATATTGCTTGTTCATCTGTTGTGTCATAACAGTTGTTTTCAACGCCACAACATCCTTCATCAACTGTTTATCTGCCCCTGACGGGTTTTGTGTTGCCCCAATATTATATGCGTGTGTTGAACACAGTGCCAGTTCCGGCATAATTTTATCATTTTGTTCTTTATCACATCCATTATCCGCCGCCCCGACAGGCAACACAAATATAAAACAAAATACCGCCGCCACAACAACTGTGCAACGCAACAGATTAAAAATTTTTTCTAAAATCAAAGTTCTTTTTTTCATTAAAAATTAAAACTCAAGTCTTTATTATTGTTACAACGTTGAATTTCAGGATTATATTTTACAATCCCACAAATACAATAATTTCCACTAACAACCACATTAGATGAATCATAAACCCCACCCGCTGCTATACACTTATTTTGTGCCATTGACGTCAATCCAAAAGTTGCCCCTGGCACATACGCCCCCGACAACTTTGTCCCAGCAGTCATCAAACAAAAACCATCATCCCACTGTCCTGAACACTCACAAGTATTTTTATCCTTGTTCCACTGTCCACCAAAATAAACACATTGGTTTTCTACATATTCCTGCGGACTTACCTGATTTACAGATTGCCCCTTGTATTCCGTTATACGTCCATCAGAAATCCAGGTTGTTTCCAAATTTTTATCCGTTGTGCAAATACGTTTTGGCAAAGTTTTTGTTGCAACAGCCTTTTGCAGTTCCTGATATCCCGTTGATGTTACAGCACAATACTTTACCCCATCTGGGTCTGGTTTTGTTGATGCCGTCAAACGATTACCACCAAATATCACAGGTGCATCTTGTTCAATAATCCGTTCCAATGTTTCGATATCAATTGTCGCCTGCTTTTTACGATTTCTGAAAAACACCGACGAATCCAGTGCTGCCGATGCACAACCAACACGAATCATGTCATCACGATCCCCTGTTTCTGCATACAGCCAATTTCTTTGCACTTCTTCTTGGTCTTTTAATGTCCGTTGCAGAACACAAGCTGGACTATCTTCGGCTGGGATAACCTGACCATCATAACATTCTGCCCCACCATTTGTATTTCCCGATTTTACCGAGCGACCATTTTGACAATTATCACTATTATACGTTTCACGTGCAGTATCAGAACACAGATATTCCCCCCACACATTACAAGAACCATTTAACATCATATAAATATCTGTGATATCAACACCAACCGCCTGTGCAATAATCAATGCATCATACAATTCGTCCAACACATCATTATATGGTTCAAAGAACTGCAAAGCCTTGGTCTTGAACACCTGAACACGTTTTGGTCCAACACAATTATTCCCTGACATATCACAGCCAGCATATTCAAAAGCATTATTCATTGTTGCCTTTAATGATTTCAACGCAACTTCTGCTGACTCAATCTTGGACATAATCTGTCCAGAAATCTGCTGACGGGCCAGAATATCTGCTGCAACACCCTGCTGTGCAGCTGCCACTTGTTCATCAGTCAATGTCGTATTATTTGATGCAACTGCTACACTTACTGTGGTCTGAGATTCTGCCTGCTTTTCCATTGCAGCCGCTGTCATTGCTTTTTGCTCATCCAACGCTGCCTGCATTTGTGCCAACTGCTGTGCATTTTGTTGTTGAATATCATATTGCATCTGTTGCATTTGAGCCTGCATCTGTTGCAACTGTGCACTATTTTGTGCCGCCGCCACACTGGCCGCCTGTTGCTGGGCAGCAATTTCTGCCTGTTGTGCCTTGCTGGTTGCATTAGACACCATCTGTGCAGAAATAAATTCAACTAAATCATCACCATATTTTTTACAGACATCATTACTATTGACACATCCTGCAACGATTGAACGTGCAATTTCCATTGTATTGCACCCCGAACACTTTGGCTGTGCACAACGCAAAATCAACGAATTACAATTTCCAAAATCAGCTGTTGCCCCTGCAACAACCGCACCTGTTGCCTGGGTTCGACTGTTCATCATTTGATTCCAGTTATTATTATTTGTTGCCCCGGCATTACCGTTCCAGGCTGTTAAATTACTGCCCGCAGTGGTTGCGACATCCGCCCCTGCAACAACTGGCAAGAAACAAAAAACAAACAGCAAAAATCGCTTAAAAATTTTCATATTCTCTCTATGCGAATAATTTTAACACAAATCAGTCTATTATAAAAGTCAAAATTTATCCCAACCGCATCATATTAGTATGTGCCAACGCAATCGCAATAGCATCTGCTTCGTCTGGGGTCTTTGGGTTGGCAACAGGCAACAAAATCTTGACCATTTTATCCACTGCACTTTTATCGGCATGCCCTGCCCCTGTCAGTGCTTTTTTTATTTTGTTTGGTTCATATTCAAACACTGGAATATTTTTATTTGCCACCGCCACAATTGCTGCTGCACGTGCATGCCCCAATATCAATGTGGTCTGTGGATTTTTATTTACAAACGTGATTTCAATACTGCATTCATCAGGTTCAAATTGTTCACACAAATCAGTTATTCCCTGAAAAATTGTCGCCAACCTTTCCGCCAGTGGCAACTTTGTTTTCGGCAAAATAACACCACTGGCAACATACTTGCGTGATTGCCCCCCAGAATCAATAACCGCCCAACCTGTATGAATTAAACCTGGGTCAATCCCCAACACACGTTTTGTCATTTTCTAAAACTTATTTTGCTAACGGCATCATAGCCAAAGTATCTATTTATTCGCTTTATTATTTCATCTGACTGATAAGACAACTGCAACGCATATGCCGGAACAGTCGGTCGAATAACCACATTAAATGTCTTATCCCGATTTTTTTTAATTGCCGCCAACGCTGCGATTGCTGCAATATCTGCCCCCATAATTTCTGCCCAGCGTTGCACCAAATCAGAATCAGACGCCCGCACACCAAACACTTGAATCAAACCACCCAACGCCCCTGCGATTGTTTGGGGGCGTTTCAGGCGTTCGTTTAACTTTTTATCGTGGTTTGACATAAGTATATTCTTTTGGCATCAGTATAAACATTTGTCCTTGTGCATGTTGTCCCTGGGCAAACTTGTATGCTTCGTCCCCTTTGCCAAAGAATATATCGGCACGAATCCATCCACGAATTGCACTGCCTGTATCCTGGGCAATCATCAAGCGACGAAACGAACGCCCATCTGACAAATTTGTATTCACATAGACCGGCAATCCCAGTGTATATAAATCATCATCCATTGCAACACTTCTTATCTTGGACAACGGCGTTCCTAATTTTCCAATAACATCTGGTGGCACAGATTCATAGAAATATACATATCTTGGATTTTTATATATAACATCCTTGGCCAAGGTTGGATTCGCTTTCAAGTGCTGCCAGACTGCCTCTGACGAAAAACCACCTGCTGGTCTAATTCCACGATTACGCAATTCTTCACCAATTGACTTAAAAGGCATATCATTGACAGCGGCAAAATTTAGTTTTACATCTGTTCCGTCTTCTAACCTTAAATTACCAGAGCCTTGAATTTGAATATTTTGCACATCAACAATATTTGCCCAGTATAAAACCCGCCCTATTTTCTGTTCAACAATATCTTTCTTTGGCACACCCTTGTATTTGCGTCCATCTGTTGGAATTCCCATCAACGGTTCATTGCATTGTGCCGTCTTGGTTCTGCACGCTGGGATAATTGGTGAATAATAACCTGTATACGTTCCCTTATCCCCACCATTTTCATTAAATATCTGATACGGTTGGAAATTAGATTCAAACCACGCACGCACAGTGGCAACATCTGCGGATGCAGACGGCAACATTCTGCACTTTTCGGCGAACAATTCTTTATCTGGGATTAAACGCCCTGTATATTGAATTTTTGCCTTGCACGAATTGCGAAAAGCCTGCAAAGCATAACGAACATCATCTTCACGCCACCCTGGCAAATCATTATATGAAACTTTTTTGAAATTAGAAGGAATAACCGAATTATCCCCAGAAACAGTTGGTGTTGAAACATCACACCCGGCTAAAACAAATGCCGCACACACCCCCAAGACAACCCGAAAAATCAAATTTTTTTGTAAAAAACGCATTTTATTCGGTCCCCCCACTTGTAAAAACTTTTTATAATGCTATATTAGCATAAAACACGGACCAAAGTCCAGACTTACATTCGCCAGAATCAGATTTAAGGAGAAAACAAAATGGCAAATTTTAATATCATCTCACAATTTTTGAAAGACATCTCATTTGAAAGTCCAAATGTCCCAGAATTATTCTTTAAATCGGACAATGGTCAGGCAAAATTGGAAATCAAAATTGATATCCAGATTAAAGGTGCAGAAAACAATTTATTTATGGTTGACCTGATTACCAAAGTTCATTCAAAACTAGAAGCTGGCGAAAAATCAATCTTTTTAATTGAATCAACATATTCGGGCTTGGTTCAGTTGGGCGAAGAAAAAATTGATGATGAAACCAAGAAAAAAACATTATTGATTGACGTTCCAACATTGTTGTTCCCAACAGTTCGTGGTCTGATTACACGTTTGACATCTGAATCAGGTTTTCCAACATTTACAATGCAACCTGTTGACTTTGAACAGTTATATAACCAAAAACAAAACCAGACACAACAGGCCTAAACAAAAAAAACATTACAATCCCCCGATTGGGGGATTTTTTTACCCCACAAATTCAAATTAAATAGAATAATTTAGATATGTGAAAATCCGTTGGCGTGGTGTCCTGAACATACATGAGCCAGCGGATTTACGCATAGATGAATTATTATATTTAATTTGCCAGAATTTGACGCTTGTTTTTGGCATCAGGCCCTGACACCAAGCCTTCTTCTTCCATACGTTCAATCAAACTTGCCGCCTTGTTATAACCAATACCCAACCGTCGCTGAATATATGAAACCGTCGGCTTTTTATCACGCAAAACAATTTCTTTGGCTTGTTCATACAGGTCGCCCCCTTTGCCACCAGATGCCCCTGGGATTGCACCCGGCATTCCAGGAATACCTGCCCCATCATCAGATGCTGTTACCCCATCAACATATTCTGGTTCACCCTGGGCACGCCAATGATTACCAATCCTGGTCAGTTCTTCGTCACTTATGTATGCACCGTGCAAGCGAACAGCTGGATGTCCACCTTCGGAAAATAACATATCCCCCATTGCCAACAACTGCTCGGCCCCAGTTGCCCCAAGTGTGGTCATACTGTCAACACGGCTACTGGCCTGGAACGAAACACGTGTTGGGAAATTCGCCTTGATAACACCCGTGATAATCGTTGCATCCGGTCGCTGGGTTGCCATAATTAAATGGATACCGGCGGCACGTGCCTTTTGTGCAATACGCTGCACTTGCAATTCAACATCCTTGCGTGCAACCGCCATCAAGTCTGCAACCTCGTCAATAATAATTACCAGATACGGCATATCCGACAAATCAACTTCTTGGGTTTCAAACAACAATTCTCCTGTTTCTTCATCTGTTCCAACAGGCACCTGCTTGGTTAGTTTTTCACCATTTGCCCGTTTTTGTGCGACAATTTCATTATAACTTTCAATATTGCGTGCATTAAGTTGCCCCAACCGCTTAAACCTGTCTTCCATTTCACGCACAGCCCACTTTAATGCATTTATCGCTGCCGGTGGGTCCGCCTTTACGATTGGCGTAATCAAGTGTGGTATATTATCCCAGAACACAAAATCCACACCTTTTGGGTCGATAATCATCAACTTACACTTATCTGGCGAAAAATGATAAACAATAGAGGTAATAATCGATTGAACAAATACAGACTTACCCGACCCTGTTCGTCCAGCAATCAGCATATGTGGCATTTTTGCCAAATCAAAATACATTGGATTTCCGCCAATATTTACCCCCAACGCCAACGGAATTTTATATTTAGAATTCACAAACAAATCATCTTCCATCAGCGAACGATACCGCACCACCTGACGTTCAATATTTGCAACCTCTACCCCCAGATAGTTTGATTTAGGCAACTGTGCAATACGGAATTTTTCCACCGCCATTGCACGGGTCATATCCTTGTTTGTTTTTTCAATATCAACAATACGTTGCCCCGGTGCAGGTTCAAATTCATACAGCGTAACCACCGGACCTGGTTTTATTGCGACCACCTTGCCAACAACACCATATTCTGCAAAATGTGTTTCCATCGCATATGCATTCTGTCGCAATTCTGGGGTTACCGAATATTTAGCAGTCGCTGATTTTTCCAACAATTTTGGGTCAGGCAACCGATACCCCGACAGTGCATTTATACGCCGTGGCACAGCAGCCGCCACCACAGGCACAGCCTTTGGCTTTTCTTCTTTTTCTTTTTTCTGAACACATCGTGCTAACAAACCACGACGTTCTTTTTCTGGTTCTGGCTTTTCAACAACTTCTTCTGGCATGTCTTGAACACCTAAATCACCATCTTTGGATTCTGACACTGCCCTATATTCATTATCTGACCGCACTTGTGCCGTCGTATACCCCGGTCGCAGATGAAACGCTGCCCCAATCCACCGCAACCAGCGTCCAAACAAACGCAACGCCGAACGAACATGACTCCATCTAACATGTAAAATAACCCCAGCAATCCAGAAAAAGGCCACCATACAAAAAACACCAACCACAGGTGCCGCCCCACCCAGCAATTTTCCTAAATCCATTGCTGCGATTGCACCAAACAATCCACCAAATGCCGATGTGTTTGAAATCAATCCTAACCCAGTTGCCCCCAAACAGACCGCAATAAACCCACGCAAAAAGTTATATTCAGGTGCAGCCCCGCAATCCAACGCAATCAGCCTTGCCGCCCCCCATCGTGCAACAGATAATAAAATGAACAATCCCGGCAAAACACCAACCGCATAACGCAATGCCCCCACGCACCACCCCATCACAGATTGATTTCCATATACACTTGCCACACCAAACCCGTCCAGATACGGATTAAAAAACATCAACGCAACAATAGCCCACAGTCCCACACCCAAGACCACGGCCCCAACGACACGATTTAATAAACTTTTCAACGCTTCGGCAACACTGCCTGGTAAAAATCTTGAATTTCCTGCCATAACAAGTCCTAGTTTATCATAAAAATCACAATAAATCAGGCAATATTTCTACCGCCTGACTGATTATTTTTTAATAAAGTCCCCTTTACAATATCCGCCATCACCATACCGATAAAGGCCCCAAAAATAACATCACTTGGCCAATGTGCCCCAATTGCAACACGTGAAATCCCGATTACAATTGCCAACGTCCAGGTCAATGCTTTATACCGTGGTGCCAACATACCAATCATAACCAGACCTGCGAAACTGACCGCCGTATGCCCTGATGGCATTGAATTAAACGCCCAATCAAAAGACGGTGGAAAAAACCCTGTCATATCCAAGGCTTCAAAAAATATTGGTCTGGCACGCCCAATCAAGGTCTTTAACACCTTAACCAGCACCCCTGTGCTTAAAACGCTGTAAAATATTAAAAACGCATTATTAGTTTTTGTATTTACGAAAAATTCAGACCAAAACGCACGCAAACTAGACTTGTTTGTGCATTTCAAGAAATTACAATTTGTATTTACACACTTTTTGATACAAAAAATTGCTGCTGCAACAAAAGAAGAAAAAATCCAAACTTTTGCAGAAAAAATTTCATCAAACCACCGCCACAAACGACAATCCAGCGTTCGCAATTCCAGGAATAACGACTTGTCAAACCATACAATCCCCATCCCAACCAAGACCGCAGTTATAACCGCCGCCCACGCCATCTTACGCCATTTAATTTTATTATCTTTTGTCAAAAACATAATCCACACCCCTGTTTTTACGTTATTCTGCAATCAATCTGTTATAAACCTTTTTATCAGTTAAAATTTTCACAGAAACTGCCGTTGCAACCGCATCTTCATCTGCCCCACTGGTTATAACAGGACAACCACTGCGAATATCTTCTGGGCTAACTTCGACCGCCTTGTTAAAGTCTTTTGCATTAAATTCATTATTTATAACATTCAAAAAGAACGCATTTTGCTGCTGATTTGTCCGAATATTGGACAAACACACAATTGGGAACACCCCACGACCATCAATTTTGCGACCATTACCTGTCTTGACTGATTTATTCAGTAATTCCAACGCCCCACCATTATTTAAATCAATTGTTGACGCAATTCTTGCACTGCCTGCGGTTGGTGTTCCGACCAAAACACCACGACCATACTCATAAAACGCCGCCACTAATGCCTCTGCTGTTCCACGTGTTTGGTCAGACATCAAGACAACAACCGGCACATCTGTGATTGCATCACCACCTGGCACAACCTCAACCTCGTCCTTAGCAGTTTCAACAATACGCATAATTGGCTTTGCCCCGACAAACAGACCACCCAACTTGGCTGCCGCCCGCTCATCATCCCCTGTTGCGGCACGCAAATCCAAGATAACACCCGTTAAATCATCATATCGTGCCAAAGCCTCGTTTATAATTGCCACCGCCCCATCAGACACCCGATGAACAACAATTTCCAACAAACCACCCGTTGGATCTGTCCTATGAATAATATCCGCATCCGCCAAAACAATCGTTGCACGGCGTAAAACAACATCTCTGTCGCCATATGGGGTCAACAACTTTATCTTTGAAGTCCCAGAATTAAACCCGGTCATCACAGCTGCCAATTCAGCATCAGACATATCCGCCACAAATTTTCCATTTATCTGTGCGATTAAATCCCCTGCCCTGATACCTGCATTATCTGCTGGCGACCCTTTATATATTCCATTTACACGAAAATTTCCACGCTCATCACGCCCCCCCTCGATACCAACACTGGTCAACAAGCGTCCATCTTCCGCAATTTCTGCGGCCTTGGAAAAAACATAGCGTCCATTTTCATCAACACCACGAATCAAACTATCCACCACAGCCTGATACATTTCACTTTCTGACAGGCTACGCAAACTTGGGTCATATGCACGCATTTTCAAAATCAATGCCGTTGTAATTTCCCCAAATCCATTCCAATCTTTTGGCTGAGGCCGTGGAAAATTAGCCACAATAGAATCATCCCACACCAGCACAACCCGTTCATCAGTCGCCGCCACATGTGCAGATTTGTTCAAATTTTCCAAACTCTCAATAGCAACATTCAGATTTTTTCCAGCCCAATTTACATTATCCAATTTTTCATAAATTTCTGCAAACGTCTTGGAAACCTCGAAAACCTGTAAACCATCCTGGACAGGTTCGTCTTCAAAAAACAAACTTTCTGCAAACGCACCGTGTGCCACCCCCAGGAAAACAACAAAAATTCCTAAAAATTTTTTCAGACTCATTTTTCCCTCCTGATTGTGGCACACCGCAGATTTATTTATTATGTGAATCACGCAAATTAGAGGGATACAGCATAATATTAGAAATATAAATACTGGTAAATGTTCCCATAATTACACTGAATCCCATTGCATAGGCAAATTCACGCAACACCTGCCCACCAAATATAGCCAACCCAATCATTGCCAACAACGTTGAAACACTGGTCAGCATTGTTCGACGCAGCATTTCATTGACTGACAAATCAATCAAGTCCGCCATTGGCATTTTGTGATATTTCTTTACATTTTCATCAATACGGTCATAATTTACGATTTTATCATTTATCGAATAACCAATACCCGTCAAAATGACCGCAATTGCTGTCTGATTGAATTCCAATCCTGTAATTGAAAAGAACCCAAACATCAATACAAAGTCCAAGAACAGCGAGCAAAAAGCCCCGACTGCATACCCCCCTTTATACCGAATCCATACATAAACAGCCATCATAACGAATGCAAATAATATCGCCAAGATACCACCACGAACCAATTCCCCCCCAATTTTTGGTCCAACAACCTGAACCTGGGTATATTGCACATTGTCGCCCAAGATATTTTTTATTTCCGCAACACGTTCATTTTGCGTGGCATCTGTCGCTCCTTTTGGCAACCCCAAACGGATTAAGATAGAACTGCCATCAACTTCTTGCAATTCTGGATTAAATTCATCCAACGCATCACGCATTTGTTCAATGCCATAATCCTGGACAATCGGTTTAACTTCCATTGCGATACCGCCTGAAAAGTCAATACCATAATTCAAACCACGCACCAACAAGGACAACACAGACAATAAAATCAATGCCCCTGAAACCCAATACGACAATTTGCGAAATTTCATAACCTGCAATTTCATAACACTTCCTCTTTGCACACTTATTTTTTACCGCCGACAAAACCGATTTTCTTGTTTTTGCCGTTCATATACCAATCGACCAGCACTCTTGTCAAACAAACACAGGTAAACAATGTTGTCAAAATACCAATCGACAAAGTCACTGCAAATCCACGGATTGGCCCTGCCCCGAACTGGAACAACACCAAACCACAAATCAACGTAGTCAAGTTTCCGTCCAAAACAGCCTTCATCGCACGGTCAAAACCCAAATTCACAGCCCGCAATGGTGGTGTTCCAGACCTGATTTCATCACGGATACGTTCAAACGGCAACACATTCGCATCAACCGCCATCCCTAACGTTAACACGATACCCGCAATACCCGGCAACGTTAATGTTGCACCAAACAATGCCGTTAATCCAACAATCATCCCCAGGTTAACCATCAACGATATCGCCGCGATAACACCAAATCCACGATACACCATCAACAAGAATATAAAGATAAGAATAACACCTGCAACCGCACCGATTTTACCACCTGCGATTGTGTCTGCACCCAAACCTGCACCAACTACACGTTCTTCGATTACCTGCAACGGTGCCGGCAACGCGCCCGATCGCAACAGAACCGCCAAATCCTTGGCCCCCTGCAGTGTAAACCCACCCGAAATCTGACCATGTCCACCTGGCATTGGTTCACGAATAACCGGGGCTGATAAAACCTTGCCGTCCAAAACAATCGCAAAGCGTTCATTAACATGTTCTGTTGTTAATTTTGCAAAACGACGTGCACCTGATGCATCAAAAACCGTTGAAACAACCGGCATGTTATTCTGATCAAAATCCGCCTGGGAATCTTTCAATGATTCACCCGACAC
>JAZTYU010000010.1:0-52741 GCA_045637165.1 Candidatus Enterousia sp.
CCAAACAATCTGATAAATGCACGTTTCATCTGATTTTCCTCTCCTATTTCTGTTCCAACCGCCTTAGGAAAACGGTCCTTTGAAATCGGCACAATTTAAGATTGACACACCCCGGATTTATCAGATAAAATACATTGAAAAGAAGTCGAATTTTAACCACCGTTTATATTCGGCATACAAAAAACTTCTACACTCCACAGATTCCACGCCTCACGGCGTTTTTTTATTTATTTTTTTACACAAAAAAAACACACCCTTTTTGTCATTCCTGCGAAAGCAGGAATAGGGTCTTAAATCCATCAAAATCCTTATCATTGCGTGCAAAGCATAGCAATCCAGCCAATCCCACCACCCTTGTCATCCCTGCCCAATCCAGAAACAAAAAATTACCACAAAAAAATCCCCCAAACGGGGGATTTTCAAATCAGAATCTATATGACCCCGATACCCTGATATTATGCAACTGAATATCATTATTGTATTGATAACGATAATCAACACCGATCTGAATACCATTTGCAGACAACATTTCTATACCACCACCAATATTTGCCCACAATGGGTCAATTTCAATATCATATCTGGTAAAATCATCTGCTGGCACAAATTTATACTTTGCAAAATCCGGTGCCCCAAACACATCATATTCAACACCAATCGATGCATATGGTCGAATCTGGAACCATGCCGATGGATAAATACGCTTTTGTGCGGTCAATGAATACCCTGGTGTGAATATAAAGTATCCATCTGACTTCAAACGCATATAGTCATCACCTGCTACCTTTTCCTTAATACTGAAACCAAAGTTATACCCAGCACGTGCATACAGATTACCGACAATATATTGATTCAATATATCATGCATCAATCCCCATTCTGTAATCATACTGAATGCCAATCCATCACCATCAATTGAATCAACAAAATTCTGCGAACGATTTACATCAAACACATGCAAATCCAAGAACGCATTACCATATAGACGCATTTTTTCATTCAAAATCTGCATCAAATATCCACCGACCGCAACATCTGTATCCTTAACATCAATACGAACATCACCTGCGATAAATTCATCTGGCCTATATCCTAAATTCATATTGTCGTCTGCAAACGACGACGTATGTGAAACACGTCCAGTCAATCCCAAAACCAGCGTATTTGATTCCTGCCAATCAAAACCACCAGAAACACTGAAACGATGACCGTCTGTATGCTTATCATCATCAATATTCTGATAGAACATACCATAATCAACGTCCAACCACGCCTTTTTCAACTGACGATTACGATTCCAAATAAATTCATCATACATGCGGTCTTCAAATGAACGGAATGTTGTATGTTCATTCAATGCGATACTGCCCATAATCTGTTCCAATTCACGAACCTGGAACAAACGACTAAATCTGGCCAATCCTTCGCCTTCGGCGGTTTCGACATAGTATTCCATACGGTCATACAGTTCCTGGGCCATCTGTTCCATATTTGTATTTTCAAAAATCAATGGAATAACTTCGATTGGCGTTCCATTAAAGAACTTTTTATTATACGCCTGCCCCACCAACAAATTATCTAATGCACCTGCCGAAACATATTCACCATCTGTGTGGTCTGGTTCACGACCAACAATTGGCTGAATCTTTAAATCTTCTATCAATTTTGGACCACCAAAACGTGGGTCAAAAACAATATACAGACTGTCCGAAACACCATCATCATCAGAATCACGCACCGATACAAACACAGGCAAATCAGATTCTGTTCCATTCTTGGTATCCAGTGATTCCAGATAGTTATAACACAGCGAACCGTCTGCATTACAGAATTTTACATCCAAATTACGCAATTGTTCCAACTGGCTGAAATTTTCAACGCCACCATCTGCGTGCAAGAACCAAATTGCTGTTCCCTGGTCAACAACATCAAACAACGAAATACCAATTTGTCCATTTGATAACACTGCACCAGCTGTATTGCTAATGGTTTCGCCATCATATTGAACACCTGATGTAAACACGCCGCCAACACTAATCATCGCCTGCCCATCATCAGCATTTGTGATATCACCCAACGTATTATCGTCCTTCAAACTAATCGTGGACCAATAATTTATATCCGTAGTATCTAATGATACGCCCGTCGCATATGGCAAGACCGCAGCATACAAACGACTGTTCAAATCAAATATATAATTACCCCCGATTGTCATTTTTTCAAGGCCAATAAAATCAACACCACCTGAAACATTTCCAACAACTTCAACATTTTGCCAAATCGTTTTGCCATCGGCGTTTTTCACCGCCACAAATTCCAAATCCGTCGCTGTAATATCACCACCAACATCGATATCACTTGAATTTACAATCAATTTGCCATTTTGATTGATACCAGCGACCAACAAACTAGGTGTTGTGATCTGATAATTATTCGCAACTATATTCACATCCTTGGCCAACAATGCACCAGTATAATTTTGATACAATATTGCCCCTGGATTAAACGCATAGTCTGTCAGCAAACCAGCACCATCCAAGATTAAATTACCACCATTCATCACCAGCGATCTCAGTTCCAACACCCCATCACCAGAATCAATATTTACAACACCAGAATTACTGGTAATTTTACCCAATTTGATTCCATTCAGCGAATTCAACGTCAACGCCCCAGCATTGGTTAAATCGCCACCCGTAATTGAATTTCCTGCATTTAACACCACAGTTGCCCCACTGGCGATATTTAACCCACCAATCAAATTCACATTCGAATCAATTTCATAGGTTGTATTGCCAGACGTTGCAACAAATTCACCACCAACTGTCAAATTTGCTACCGACAATTCACTTACCTGCAAATTCAACATCGCATCTGTGCCACCTTGACTCATATTCCCAGCAATATTGATATTACCAGCAACATCGACACTGTCTGCATTTACATTCGCCATTGTTCCTGCAGCACCATTGACAACCAAACTCTGCACTGAAACAGAATCCGCAGTCAAATCCATTACACCGCCTGTCTGTGAAACTGCATCCGCAATAAAATCGGTCGCTGCCAAAACACTCAAAGAACCACTATTTGCAACATTTCCAGCATTTACAGCCCCCGTTTCGGAACTCAAAACAACATCACCAGAATTCTGCAAATCCAGCACATCAATCGTTGCACCTGTGATATCAATTGTGCCTGTATTTTGGATATTTCCATTCACTTTTGCAGCACCCGTTGCGTTTACACGAACTGTTCCATTATTCGCCAACACACCACCAATTTCCAGCTCATCAGCAGACTCAAATACCAGTATATTACTATTTCCAACAGACGTCGCCCCAACACTAATATCCGCACCATCAGCAGTGGTTTTTAATGTCAACGTTGTCGTATCACGCACAATCATACCAGCAGTTGGTGCTGTCGGGTCATTTGTCGAATCAAAATAGACATTTCCAGCAACATCAATATTTCCATTATCCGCAGTAATATTTTCACCGTGAACAAGGAACTTTCCATTTCCAGAAATCGTTCCTGCAATTAAATCGTCTGCGTATGTCTCAAAAACACCACCATTATTTGCGGTTAAATCACCATCAATCTTTACATATGAATCCGGGCTTTTACCCAACGTCAGCATCCCCAGATTTTCAACTGTTGCATCACCTGAAACATCAATCAACGCCGAATCGATTTGAACATTACGCACAACAGAACTATCGATAACATTGACGTTTCCACCAATAACAACGGCATCCGCCCCCAGAACAAACGCAGGATTACCACTGGCAGCAATATTTACATCGCCTGCATTGACCGCATCATTCGCACTAGCCGTCAAATCACCTGCGATTTGAACACTGCCGCCAACAGTCAAGTTCTTTAAACTATCCCCCAGATTCAACGTTCCACCAGCAACTGTAATAACGTTATCAACCGTCATACTGCCAGCCAATGCATTCAGATTAACTGTGCCAGCAGACGCAACAACAGAACCAATTTCAACTGCACCGCTTGCCGTATCAGAACCACGAACAGTTGTTGTTCCACCATTATTTGTCAAAACACCACCGATGCTAACATCCTTGGCCCAAATCGTTGTATTTCCATTTGAATTTGTCACATTACCAGAAATTTCAACAACACCACTTGATGCAGTCAACGAAGAAACAATCAATTCTGCATCAACCCCAGAATTAGACACAGATGCCAGATTTACCGCATTACCATTTAATGTCATATCAGCATTATTTGAAACCGCCCCCTGAACGGTCAATGTTCCTGATGCGATAACATCAGTTACAGAACCTGCCGCCCCAACAATCTGACCTGACACATTGATATTACCAACTGCCGCACTGACAGCAGGTGCAACAATATCATACCCTGAATCCAAATCCGCCGCCTTGACGACCAATGACTTACCATTATTTCGAATTGTTGTCACATTGATATTCTGTGCCAAAATCGACATATCCGCTGTTGCATTTGCAACACCATCAGAATTGATACCGTTCAAAATAGTCGAAACTTTGATATCGCCTTCACGCACTGCCAGATTAAAACTATCCAGATAATTCGAAAACGCATTAAACCATGTCTGACTGGTCGCACTTGAACCAAATTCCAATGTTCCAGTATCCAGACTAAACACATTATCCTTGGTCATCCCCCCCAAATTCATACCATATTCCAGATATGTCTGCCCCACAACTGTTGCAAATAAATTACCACTATTCACAAGTGAATATGATGTCTGCGTTCCACCACTAACCTCCAACGAATCCAGATTCAACGTCATTGTTGCAGATGTTGTCTCGTTCGTCAGCATTCCGCCAACCGTCATATCTGCCCCACGAACAGAAATATTCCCTGCGGACTTATTTTCAACGCTGCCGACAACACTGATATCATCAGCAACAACCAAGTTCATCGCCCCTGCATTATTCTGAATTGTTCCATCCGAAGAAAACGCCCCACCTGCTGAAATATCCGTTGTTCCATCACTGTTTGCAACCAGCCCACCAATCGCAACATCACCTTTTGCATTAACTGTCATATTCCCAGCATTTGCATTAACCAACCCCACATCCACAGAATTTGCAGACACAGTAAAATTACCGTATGCAATTACAGAACCACCAACCGTCAAGGCATCAATATTTTCCAAACTCAACGTTGCATTTTGTTCGGCACTACCAATTTTAATACCTTCATTTACATTTCCCGAACCAACGGTCAAATTAAACACCGTTGGATTTGTATCTGATGTCTTGAATCCCAACGTTTTTCCATCCAAGACCTGTAAAATTGCACCAATTGAAATATCACCTGTTGACACAACCGTAAACGGACTCTGCACTGTATTCAAAACATACAAATCACCATTGATACTACCCTGGTCGGTGGCCATACCAACATACATATTATTCGCAATCGAAAAACCATTTGCCGACGAAATACCATTAACCGCCGCACTATTGATTGTTATCGAACTGCCGGCAGCAATTGCCTCTGTCCAAGATGCTTGTTCAGTTGAAATTGAATTCTGTCCAGATTCTGGATTAACGACCACAGCCCCCGCCCCCATTGGCAACAGGCAGCAAACAAAAGAAACTAACTTTTTTATCATTTTTCTATTTTCTTCCAATCCTAAATGTGATTATATTATCACACATTTAGTCTGAACAAGGCAAGACTAAAATGTAAACATTTTGATTTTTGTTATATAATATAAAAGGTAAGGAGAAAAAGGTATGTTTGAAATCAAAAAAATTCACGCCCGCCAAATTATGGACAGCCGTGGCAATCCAACAATCGAATGCGACATAACATTATCTGACGGTGCATTTGGTCGTGCTGCTGTTCCATCTGGTGCATCAACCGGTTCATTCGAAGCCCTGGAACTGCGTGATGGTGGCGACTCTTATATGGGCAAAGGCGTTTTAACTGCTGTCAAGAACGTAAATGAAATCATTGCCCCTGCACTAATCGGCATGGATGCCAGCCAACAAACTGCCTTGGACGAAAAAATGTTGGCATTGGACGGAACACCAAACAAAGACAAATTAGGAGCAAACGCAATATTGGCTGTATCAATGGCATTGGCACACGCTGTTGCGAACGCAAAACATATTCCACTATATAAATATATCGCTGAAATCTATGGCAACGAAAACCCAGACGTCTTGCCACGCCCAATGATGAATATCATCAACGGTGGTGCACACGCAGACAACGGCCTGGACGCCCAGGAATTTATGATTATTCCAAACGGTGCAAAATCCGAAGTCGAAGCAATTCGTATGGGTTCTGAAATATTCCATCACTTGAAAAAGATCCTGAAACAAGGCGGAAATTCAACCAACGTCGGTGACGAAGGTGGTTTTGCACCAAACTTTAACTCTTGTGCCGAAGCCTTGGATACAATTATTGCGGCAATACGTTCCGCAGGATACACACCAGGCGAACAGGTTTCTATTGGTTTGGACGTTGCATCATCTGAGTTCTATTCAGACGGCATTTATAACTTCGAAGGCAAAAAATTATCATCTGATGAAATGATTGCTTTCTATGAAAAATTGATTTCAGACTATCCAATCATCTCAATCGAAGATGCCTTGGCCGAAGAAGACTGGGGCGGCTGGAAAAAACTGACAGACACAATTGGAGAACGTTGCCAGTTGGTCGGTGACGACTTATTCGTAACTAACCCGGCCCGTTTGGAACGTGGTATTGAAAACGGTGTTGCGAATGCTATTTTAATTAAAGTAAACCAGATTGGTTCTTTGACCGAAACATTGCGTGCTATAAAAATGGCCCAGAATGCAAAATATGGTGTAATTATCTCGCACCGCAGTGGCGAAACCGAAGACACCACAATCGCAGACTTGGCTGTTGCAACAAACGCAGGCCAGATTAAAACCGGTTCTATGTCACGCACAGACCGTATGGCAAAATACAACCAGTTAATTCGTATTCAGGAAGAACTGGACAACGCCGCAAAATATGGTATATAATCCACAGCGAATGGATTTAGGGGGGCACACAAACGCCCCCTTTTCTATAAAAAAATGATATTAAACATAGATATCTTGGCCATTGTAAAATACGCACTAGGTGTGATGATTTTACTGGCGATTATATTTGCCCCCGCCTGGATTGCACGCCAAAACGGCAAGGGTAAACCCGATATGCACGCCGTCCGCTTGGGCAGTTGGATATTTTCCTGGTCAATTATTGGCTGGCTGTGGGCATTATTCTGGGCCACCCGAAAATAACCCCTTTGTCATTCCTGCGAAGGCAGAAATAGGGAAAATCCATAATCCCACCGAATTTATAAACAAATCCCCCAAACGGGGGATTTTTATTACAACTGAATATACATTGCTGGATTTTTTTCCAACTGTTTAATACCATCATCTAAAATCTTGCGGTATTCAATAAACTTTTTCTTATCTTCTTTGCCCAGATTACTAATCGCTGGCAGTTTTACAGTCATCGGATTCACATGAACACCATCTTTGATAATTTCATAGTGCAAATGCGGCCCTGTTGAATACCCTGTTGAGCCAACATATCCAATCGTCTGGCCCTGACGAACAGTTGTTCCAACATTTACGCCCTTGGCAAATCTGGACATATGTGCATACAACGTTTCATATGAACCATTATGCCTAATCTTTACGAAATTACCATGTCCACGGTTAAAACTGCGTGCAACAACACGGCCTGCCCCTGCGGCTGGAATCGGCGTGCCAGTCGATGCACGGAAATCAACCCCCTTGTGGGCACGTGTATATCCTAAAACTGGATGCTTACGATTTCTGGAAAAATTACTGGTAATTTTCGCATTATTTATTGGTGTTCGTTTCAAAGACTTTATCGCACCATTACCTTCGGCATCATAATATCCTGTTGTCCCATCCGATTTTCTAAATCTATACATCTGCACATTACCACGCAGTGCCTCGAACGAAACGGCCAAAACACGTCCATTATCAATTTTTTTACCTTCGGAAAAATTTTCTTCATACAAAACCGAAAACTTTTGTCCTGCCCGAACATCACGTTCAAAGTCCATTTCAAATGCCAGCAAATCATAAACATCTGCCAAGATTCCAGCAGGAATTCCTGCACGCTGTCCAGCCAAATAGAAACTATCCCCGTCCAAGATTTCACCACTTCTGTAAACCGCCCGTGTATCACGCTGAATATCAACCGTCTTGCAATCCCACGCCCCTGATTCATTACACGTCAATTCCACCTGACGCCATGGCGACGGAATAACGACAATTTTTGATACTGGTGCATCATCGGCCGCCCGAACAAATTCCAGTTTATCACGGTCCGCACGCAAGGTCGTGATTTCTGCATCAGATTTCAAAACACTGGCAATCGTGTTGACATCATTATGATTTAACCCCTGTTCCAGCAACAGCTTTGATAACGTATCACCAGACGAAACAACAACCACAGACTTGCATTCATTCAATCGTGCTGTCCGTATTTGCCCGGGTGTCCGTTTGGTTATAACCAAGAAAGCGGCAACCAAACTCAACAGCACAGCCAACGCCACCACCAGTCGTGTTAGATTGCGAGTATTCATAATATCTTTTGCTTTTTTCATAGCAGCGATTATAATGCCTTTATGAACAGAAATCAAGCATTCACAGTCTTGCAACAGGCCGGTGGCATTCGTGCCGCCCGTGTTATAACTGAAAATACTAAAAATTTTTCCAGGATTTACATCCTTTATTTGGCACACCAATTACGTCGCAACGTTCCAGTTGCCAAATTAATTCATAAAAAATGGTTTTATGGCCTGTGTTTTTACACAAACAAACACACCCTTGACCCACGCCCTGACACCGAAACACTGGTTGCCGGTGTCCTATCTGACGTTTTACCAAATTCTACCCCACGTATTCTAGATTTAGGCACCGGCACAGGCTGTATAATATGTTCATTGGTAAAAAACATACCTGACGCAACGGGTATTGCGATTGACAAATCACACCGTGCATTACACGTCGCACGTCGCAACATAAAAAATCTGGGATTGGAATCAAAAATCAAGACAATTCGAACAACATTTGACCGTCCATATGATTTTGGCGAACGATTTGACATAATTGTTTCAAATCCGCCCTATATCCCATATAACGATTCCCGTGTAGATGACGGGGCCATCCACGACCCACATATGGCACTTTATGCTGCAAACAATGGTCTAGCCGCATATCAATCGATTGCAAAAAACGCCAAAGCCTGGATAAAATCTGACGGCAAACTGTTCCTGGAAATCGGCATTGACCAAGGAACAGATATAAAAACAATATTTATATCAAACGGCTGGGATTTACTGCGTTCTGAACCAGACCTAGCAGGCATTGAACGTGTCCTGGCATTCACCCCATCACAACAAAACAACATTATTCAAACACAATGAAAAAACTAACCGACGACGATATTAAACAGATGCTGGGGGATGAAATAATACCAGACGACACAGCGGTCCGCCGTTCTGTGCGTTCTGAACTGCACCTGTCCAGGCGTATCCCACACACACCACCAACCCCACAACACAGTGTTCTTGATTTGCATACTCTGACCGAAGAACAGGCCTGGTCTGCAATATTAAACCTGGCAAAATCCGGAACACGCACCGCAAACATAATCACAGGGGCCAGTGGAATATTAAAGATAAAGTTCCAACAATGGGCAACCGACAGTGTGCTATCCCCGTATATAATATCATTTCAACCAATCAACAACGGCAGTTTTTTTATCCGTTTCAAGCGTCCCGACAAAATATCATTGCATTAGTTTAACAGGATTGATATATGTCCCATCTTTCTTTATTCCATAATGCAAATGCGGTCCTGTGCTGCGACCTGTATTACCAGACTTTGCAATCAAATCACCCTTTTTTACTTGCTGATTTTGCTGAACCAACTGCTTGTCCAGATGACAATAAACCGTTTCATAGCCAGCACTGTGTGAAATCTTTATCCCACGCCCACACGTCCCATCTGTCCAAACACTAAGCACACGTCCGTTTGCTGGGGTAAAAACATCTGTTCCGCTTGCAACCGCCAAATCCACACCCTGATGATTATGCTGATTTCCCGTAACAGGGTGTGTTCTGCGTCCAAAAGGAGACGTAATATTTGGCCGCCCCTTAACTGGCCAACCAACAGGCACCCACTGGGACAAAATTTGAGAATTCGACATATTTTGAAATTGCGATGTTGCATCCTCACCAGATGATGCAGATGGTTCTTCTGCCTGGGGTTGTGCTTGAAATATTTGCTGAACATCAGGCAATATATTTTGAACAACTTGAACAGTCTGCGTGCCCTGTGTCGACTGAACAGGTTGCACAACCTGCCCCAAAGATACATGCCCCTGTGTTGGTTTTGGTGGCACAATTTGTGCCTGTTGTGCCACAAATGCCGGCAACACACCCTGACTTTGCAGTTCCGCCACAGCATTTTGTGTTTGTTGCTCCATACGTTTCAAATCTTCATCTATATCCATAGTGCTGAACGCACAACCACTTATGCACCGTCCATTTGAATCGTATTCCGTCTCCCACGGTTCATACCCCTGGGCTAAAACCTGCATCCGTGTTTCAAAAGATGCATCATTAAATACAGTCGGAAAGCCTTGTGGCTTTAAAAAACTGCGTGCAACACGGGTCAACGCCCCCTCTTCTGCATCCACAGCATTTACAAACAAACAACACAAAAATACAAAACCCCACAATCTCATAAAAAATATTATAACACAAAAACATAATAACCTCAGAAATAAAATCCTTAACATCTGATTATTTTTATATCATAATCCCAGCATAAAACCCCAGGAACTAAATATGTCCCCAATAAAAACGGTTTATGACCATATTCGCAGCAACAATATCAAGACAATTATACTGCTGGCACTGTTTCCAATATCCTTTATTGCCCTGCTATTTATTGCCTTTACTTTCAGCAGCCCACAACAAGAAGCCTTGACCACATCTATGATGATTGCTGGCCCAATATTTACAATTTGTGCGATTTGGATGCTGATATCATGGGCATTTGGTGATTCAATGATGTTAAACATCGCAAACGCAACAGAAATTAAACCCGACGATTCTGAATATCGTGAAATCTTTCGCAACGTTGAAAACATATCCCTGGCGGCCGGTCTGCCAACACCCCGTGTTTACATAATCCACAGCAATTCACTTAACGCCTTTGCCACAGGCCGCACCCCACGTGATGCATCAATTGCACTAACCACTGGAATTATCAAAAAACTAAACAAATCAGAACTTGATGGCGTAATTGCACACGAAATGGCCCACATCGGCAATCGTGACATTCGCCTAGACATGTTAATGATAACAGGTGTCGGCGTAACAGTATTTATCGCAAATATATTGTGGCATACCGCAACCCATAACATCGGCACACGTGACAAAGAAAAACAAGGCATTGATTTAACTATCTGGTTATGCTGGCTGGTTTTAAGTATATTCAATGTAATAATCGTTCCCGTATTGCGTATGGCGGTATCACGCAACCGTGAATATGCCGCTGATGCCACCGGGGCCCACATAACCCGTAATCCAAACGCACTGGCGTCCGCACTGCGTAAAATCAGTGATGATTCACGCCTGCCGCAATTGGACCGTGCAAAAACAATGGCATCTGCATGCATTGCATTTCCAGGCAACCCACGTGAATTTTTTGGCGAATTGTTGGCGACCCACCCACCGATTGACAGCCGCATTAAACGCCTGGAATCAATGACAATAAAACAATAACACATCCCCCAAGGAAGGAAACAAATGGCAAACCTGCATTTTCACTATGGGGTAATGAGCAGTTCTAAATCTGCCGCCCTGATAATAAACGCATACAATTTCACCCATAACGGAAACAAAGTCGAAGTTATCAAACCATCTTTTGACACACGTTTTTCCACCCAGAAAATAAATTCACGACTTGGATTATCGTGGGACGCACTTGCATTACAAAATCTGGACAAATACACCCCATCACCAGAAACCAAGGTTATTTTAGTGGACGAAGTTCAATTCTTTTCTGAATCAGATATTGATAAACTGGTCCACATTGCCGACCAAGACAATAAAATTGTAATGTGCTATGGCCTTATGGTTGACAGCAATGAAAAGATATTTCCTGCCTCTCGCCGATTGATAGAGGTTGGTGCCAAACTGCACCGCATGGAATCAAATTGCCAAATAACAAGCTGTATGAAAATGGCAACTCACCACCTACGCTTTGATAAAAACGGCCGTGTAATACGTGCAGGCGACCAATTCGCCCTGGGGGACAGCAACTATAAATCAGTATGTCGTGAGCATTACAATGAACTATACAAAGGCATAAAACAAAAAAATAAATAAAAAAATTATTTTTACTTGCAATTTGAATAAAAATGTATAAAATAACTAACCGTTGCATCCATAGCTTAACTGGATAAAGCATCTGACTACGGATCAGAAGACTGAGGGTTCGAATCCTTCTGGATGCGCCACGAATTCAAAGCACCGCCCCCATGGCGGTGTTTTAATTTGTGCTATGCATACCAGGATTTGAACCCGACCAAAGGGTTCGACAATGAGTCAGCGAGAACAAACAACGTGCAGTTCGAGTGTGAACGAATGCCCCACAGGTATTTTTCTAAAAAATACCGAGGGAACCCTTCTGGATGCGCCACGAATTCAAAGCACCGCCCCCATGGCGGTGTTTTAATTTGTGCTGTGCATCCCAGGATTTGAACCCAACCAAAGGGTTCGACAATGAGTCAGCAAGAACAAACAAAAAAATCCCCCAAACGGGGGATTTCAAGACAAGAAAGGAAACTCTGTTCGCTATATCAATCCAAATGATGTAATATAGTTAAATGAAATACCCATTATAAAATTACTGCCATAGACATCAACACCACGGGCACGGGCACGACGATACTGAACATACGGTCCCATCGTCAAATCACCCCATAAATTCGTATCCATACGAACAACCGCACTAAAATCACGTTCTAAATCGGTTGCTTCATAAATCGAATAACTCAAATATTCACGATAATAACCATTTGTCGATAACTTCACACCTTCACGCACCTGATATTCCAAGCGCCACCCCAATTCAGCCGCCAATTTACTAATCGTCTGCGAATAGGTAAAATCATATTCATGCACCCCTGTCAAATATAAACTCTTGATAACAGCATTATCAAACAGCGAAAGACCTGCACTGGAACGAATAATATTCTGACGTGGCGAATCCCCTGTTGTTTTAAATTCCGTATCGTATGCCGCACGCACCGTCGGACCAAATTTGAAACCTGCCGTTTCCCAACACGCATAAGACAAATTACTGCTTAACAAAATATCATCTGCGTTTTCACTAACTTGTTCATCGCCGTCAACTGGCTTTAACTTAGTTTCGCCATATTCCATAAACAAACTATTGTCCCATTGAAACCGATTTTTATTGTATTCCAATGCGGTATCAAAAACACCCTTGATAAAATCCTGACTATCTGCCTTTAATGCAGAAACTGGCGAATTCTGATATTGCAAGGAATTACGAACCTGGGTCTTGGACCATTCCAACCCAATACGACGCACCGCCAGCACTAATGAGCCTTTGTCTGCTGCATCAACCAAAGCCTCATCAGCCCAACCATACACTGGCAACAACGCAACCAACAACGCCAAAGATATCTTTTTCACTTACATCCCCTTCTTATACCAATTCAGCATATCCCATTAAAACCAAAAGTCAAGGAACACACCATTTATTTTATTTCCAGATATTTAATTCCCCATCTTTGTTTGCATACCGCCATCCTGCCTCACGCACAGCAATTGTCCATTTACCACGCACAGACACCGGCAATTCAATTCGAACCAAATCCCCAGAAATATTTTTTGTATCCATATCAATTTTTTCATTCCTAGCAATCTGATTTAATTGTCCCCAATCTGACAGCGGACTTGACAATTTCACCACAACGGTAAAAACATCACGCTTTGTTTCATCTGGCAACCAATTCTGCACTTCATTTACTGTCAACCAATTTCTTGCAGCATCCAAATTTAACGTCATAGAAATATTTGCAGAATACGTTGTATCCGATGTTTTTTCACCATCAATACTAGACTGTTGAATTAGATTCATCAATTCAGAACTTTTGGCATTTTTCACCACAACCCGCAAAGAATTTACATCTGCATATTGCCGCAAAACATCCATAACAATTTGACGACGGGCCTCGTCAAAAGCCATATTCTTTGCATTTGCAGCCGTATCACTTGTGACATTTACATTTGCAACGCCACGCAAATCAACTGCCCCAGCAACACCTGTAAACATCACAAATAATGCAACAAAAATAAATCTAAGCCTTGTCATATCAATCAGAACTTTGCATTTATACCAATACGAACACCCAATGATTTATAGAAAGATTCTATTTCGCCATCGGCCGAACAAACCCAACCTGGGCAATCCTGTTCCAACTGAACAATATTCAACGCAATTGGGTCACCAGTCTTTGGATTTATCATATCTGCCTCGGTAAAGCCAGCATCCTCCCACTGACTCAGCAGCTCATTGTAAATCCCCATATAATAAGTATCATTCAAATACGTCTTGGCGTCTGCACCACCAACAGAATAATAATCATAAGTCACACCCAACGAAAACGCCAAAGTATCTGTTATCGCAGTCGTCCAATTTGCCCCCATTCCCAAATGGAATGCAGACCCAACACCTGCGGTATCTTCTACTGACTTTGGATGTTTCCAATCAAAACGATACGGCTGGTCGCCTGTGGCCGTATATGACGGCAGCCCCAGTTCCAGGTATGCATTGACCGAATTATTCTGGTTTATATCATACAACATATCCAATGCGAAATAAGGTCCTGACCATGCAACCTCATACGAATGACTGATGCCAGGCTGCCCATAATAATATGTCCCACCTGAATTTACAAATTCATACGCTGCATCCGTTGGAATCTTTATCTCGTCATTAAAGTTAATAACACCATCGCCATCTGTATCACTACGTGTCGCCAAATATTGATTCAGCTGACCATTTGAATCATAAAAATAGAATATAACAACTGGGTCGCATTGAATTTCATCACTACCATCAACAGAATAACAACCACCCTGCCCCGTATATGTATCAACCGCCAAACCATAGTTGTTATGAGTTTCCAACTTATACTTTAAATAGCGCCACCCAACAGAAGGCGTCACCTTTAAATTCCCCCAGCGAAAGAAATCAGTCAAACCAATCCCTGCATTAAATTCCATCATCGAGCCGTCTTTACTTGTTCCAATCGACAAGGAATTACCCATCTGGTTTCCCAGATGCTTATACTTTATGCAATTACCATCTGAATCAACCTGTTCACAAACATTTCCATCAACCCATTCTGTTACAAAATATCCACCATTTGTGATATCATCATCCACCATCGTTGATTCACCTGCCTGCATACCAAATTTAAAGCCAGCATCAATTTGCATTGGTGTATTTCCTGCTGCAAATTTATACCCACCTTTGATATCCAGAACATTCCAATCCACATTATCATAATGCAAAATAGACGCAGACTCTTTCATTTCAAACTGCCACATAGAAGTCTGTCGTGACAATCCGCCACCCAACCAGAATCCTTGCTTACTGGTCTGTGTTGCCGCACGATTTTGCTGTGTTGACTGACGCTGTTGGGTCGTATTTTGTGCTGCACGTCCTGTTGTATATCCTGCATTCGCATACTGATTACGATTATATGCCGACACCCCCTGCTGGGAATAAGACGTTGTTTTTGCACGTTGTGCATACGATTGTTGGCTATACCGACTTTGTGGCGATTGATAATTACCCGTATAATATGTCCCTGCTGCATTTGCCGCCACAGGCACCAACAACAATGCTGAACATTTGAACAGAAATCTTGGCAAGAAGCTCATATTTTTTCCTTTTCCCTTCCAACAACTTCGCTATTATTTACAATAATATCATAAAAAAGGTTGAAAAACAAATCCCAACTTGTAAAAATAGCACCTGAAAATGCGACTATGGTGAAATTGGTAAACACGCAGCACTAAGGATGCTGTGGGGCAACCCTTGGGGGTTCAAGTCCCCCTAGTCGCACCAAACATTTTTTCATTTTTTCTGCTTGCCCAATTTTTCATAAATTTGCTAACATCATACCAAAAGGATGAAGGGAATTAAACTGCTTTTGGCTGTATTGCTTGCACCGCTTGCGTTTCAGGCGGCGGCTGACGATGCTGGCGACATCGCCCGTGCGGCGACACGTCGAAACACTGCCACAACGTCTGTATCATCATCACGACAAAAAACCACTATTCCACCCCAATCACAAACATCTGCCACTTCACGAAGTGTTAACATTGAACAGGCAACTGGCACCACACGTTCACGCACCACCACGCCCAAGATAACCACAATTACACGCCCCGGCACAGATGCAACACCGCAATCTGACCGCACTGTCCAATCTGTATCGGCACGCCCTGCACAAAATATTCAATCCAGAACAACAAAAATCAGCAACCGTACCACCGCCCTATCACGCACTGCAACAACACCGGAACGAACAACAATCCGCACCGTTCCACAATCAACACGCAGTGCAATATCCGGTCGTGTTGCCACTGCCGGCCGGTCTGGCATTTCACGCACCACCGCAAGCCGCAATGCCACTGCACAACCATCTGCATCTGATATGCTGACCCGTGATTTTTCAAAATGCCGAACTGTATTTTATGACTGCATGGATGAATTTTGTGCTAACAAGGACGCACAATTAAAACGTTGTGCCTGTTCCACACGCATAAACGAATTCAACAGCACGAAACGCAGCCTAAGCAACGTCGAAGACAAATTACTTGATTTCAGCCAACGCCTGCTAACGGTCAACATGGACAAAGAAGACGCCGCTGTCTTGAACCAAGCAACCGAAGGCGAAATCGCATATAGCGAGGCAGACACATCAAAATCAAAGCAAATGCTGGACGAAATTGCAAAAAAACTAAACACCAGCTTTAACGACAGCAACTTTGACCAGGATTTGAACGCAATCTCATTATCACTAAATATCGATTCGGCCTTTGACACTGTTGATTCTCTTGCCGGGGCATCGACAACGACAAAATCTGGCACCGACTTGTATGCTGCGGCCCTGCCTGTATGTCGCCAAATGGCCCTGGAAGTATGTTCATCTGATGACCTAAAAATCGCCGAAGGCGGTTATCAAATGGCAATTGAACAAGATTGTAATACCGTAAAGAAATCCTATCAGACCCAGGCCGACCAGGCCCGAACCAAGGTATTTGAAAGCGGTGCATTGTTGGACATGTCCCGTCTGGACATTCACCAAAAACGCAATTCCGACGATATTTTGACCTGCAAACAAAAAATGTTGGATATGTTGACCGACACAACAGTTTGCGGCGAAAACCTGGCCAAATGCTTGGACACAACAGGCCGCTATATTGACCCCACCACAGGCGAAGCATTTTTGACCCTAGATTTATCTGGTTTGGGCGATTTAATACACCGTCCTGATTCAGACAGCACCTGGACAACCATGCCTGGCAACGAACGCTTTGTTTCGTATTTGAACTCAAAAAAGCAATACCTTGAACCTGCAATGGAAAATTGCCAGGACATTTCCGACTATGTATGGGACTCATTTCTTGATGATGCATTGGCCCAAATAAAACTGGCCCAGGAATCCAAACTCGAAGAAGTCCGTCAATCCTGCACAACATTAACAACCCAGTGCATGGATGAAACCGCCGATTCGCTTGCAGAATTTGACGCCCGTGCACTATCTATTTTTGGTATTGCGGCCGACAAAACTGTAAACGCAATGTGCAGTGAAATTCGCACTGCCTGCACATCATTACTTGATTCAACTGGCGGCGGCACCGATTGGTCCACAGGCATAACAGAAATCGCCACCGAAAAAACCTATGAATCAATCCTAAGCACCTGTCGAGAGGTTGGACGTGCCTGCATTATCCAGGCCTGCACATCAATATCCGGTAATTTTGGGCTGTGCGAAAACATCAACACATCAATCAACCGCAAATCAATCATCAACCGCACTGCCTGCTGGCCCGAAGTCCTAAATTGTGTAAACAGTGCTGGTTCTGAATCAATTGCAAAAATCCAATCCCAACACCAGCTAACTAACATTGACACCAGCACAACACAAACCGCCGACACAACCAGCAAACCATCATATTACAATTTTTATACAGAAATGTATGGTATTGACAACAAAAAACAAATCTGGCTATCAAAAAGCCACATATCGGATGAAAGCCACACAAATGAGACCGCCTGCGTCAACGACACTGACCAAAACTGCGTATTTGATATCTGTGCAGCCGATTGCAAGAACCAAACAACTGCCCCTGTTAGCGAAGCCTGTTATTCCTGCCGGTTGGCTGAACGCATTTGGGGCAATTGCGAGGCTGAACCAACAACCGAACTCACTGAAGAGAACGATCACAACCGTATTAAAACACCACTGGTTGATGGCATCCAGGATGTAAATGGCACATTATTATCCTGGTTTGCACAAAACACCGGCACCGCCAATGCCGCCGACAGTTGCCGTGACACCAGTTGTGGTCCCGGATTTCAATATGCAAACGGACAATGCCTTGATAAACGTGGCTTCACCAGCGACAACGTATATTGCAATACATCAAGAATTGAACCCATCAGCGGTATAACCAACTGCTGCACATCAGGCATAACAGACGACTTCGGCAACTGCTGCACATCAAAACAACAAACCGTAGCAACAAACATAACAACAGGTTTTCTAACTGACACTGCAACCTTCGCTGTCAACAACATTGCCGCCCCCCAACTAACCATATGCACAAACGGAAAACCTGCACAAATAATTGCTGTAACAACTGATGCAAAAACAACAAGCGACACACCCAACAAAATCATATACATAGTATGCCTTGGCGATATATCGTGGACGGGGACCTCGGAAACAGATTATCCTAACGGACATAAAATTAAATGTAGCGGTGAAATAATCGCAATCGACACACCATATAAAAAACCCGGCACACTCTTTGAAAAACCATCATCAATTACATATTATGACCCAACAAACGGCAACTGCACAGCCGCACAATCATACTATAAGCCAAACCAAAATGACAAATGCACATACGACGGCACAAAATGGCCTGATAATAATAACTGCACCACCCCACAACAAACAATGGTTACAATAAACAGTTGTAGTAACTAAGGCAAAAACAAAATGAAAAAAATAATTTTTATTACATTTTTATCAATCCTTGTCCCCAATATATCCTGGGCAATAAATTCCTGTTCAGACTTAACGAACGAAACATCCTGCAAAGAAATAAAAGGCTGTTATTGGGGGGTAGATGCCACAAACAAAAAAAATGTATGTAATACCTGTCCTAATTACAAAGGCACATTTGAAACAGGCACTATCACCTGCACAGAGTGCTGGGGCACACTTGGCAACGGGGTAAGTTTTGATGAAGACACAGCAGCCAACAACAACTGTAAATGGACTGCAACCTGCAACCCCGGTGAGTATTTCAACTACTGGATAGGTAGCTCCAACGGCTGTCAACAATGCTCCGCTAAAAATGCATATGGCACTCTGAAAGATGAAATCACATACAGTGGCACAACCAACAGTAAGACCTACTATGCAAATGGCGAAAAAAAAACATTTGACAATAAGGCATTTGACAACTCGTGTCAACAGTGTGGACAAAACGCAGTGCCCAACGACACCGGACTAAACTGTAACTGTGCATCGGGATTTTACAAGGTTGGCAGCAAAAAAACTACTGATAACACAACCGACATTGATACGGCAGACTGCACAAACTCATACACCATTAACCTAAGAGACCCGTTATACACTGGAACTACGCCTACCACTAAAACATATGACGAATACAAGAACAATAAGACCGAACTTAAAGATTTTGTCCAAATAACAAATATTCCATTTGACACAACACGGTTTCCGTTACCCCACCCAGAAGGCACAGAATCAGAAAACACCTTTGTCAGCACGGACTATACACTTGCCAATTGGCAAACCCCTAACAACACCACACAAAAATACCAAGACTACTATGATCCCACAACATCTACCGACCTAGTTCAAACATTAACAGCACAATGGACTTTAAAGCCATTCAACATCACATATAAAATTTGTGAAGATACCAATACAATAGAAAACATTATTTTTACCGATTCAGACCACGGACTACGCGACTGCACCACCACATCTCCATGCACCCATATTGAACCATACAACACAGATGACAATGCCAACAACCTTGAGGACATGGGGGCTTGTATTTGTAGCTATAACTATCAAACAAAAGAATACACCATCGCATTTAATTCCTGCATTATCTTAGGCGAGTGGCAAGATCACATAGTCGAAGATAGCGATGATTTAAACAACAACCTTACAACAAGCTGCACCCCAGGCGAAGATTGCATAATCGGGGATTATAAATTTTCTGAAGACAACAGTGGGTTATTTATATTCACCAATTACTGGAAGTGCACATATACAGAAACTCGTACGCCATGTAAAGGGGACGACTTTGACACCCTTGGCCGCATCAAAGCGGGCGCCAACCTAACAACAAATACTGAAGATATAACCCTGACCGCACTATGGGAACCATGCCCCACAGGATATTATTGCCCGAACAGTCAAACAACAAAAAAATGCCCTGGCGGCACAACAACGGAACCACCACAAATTTCTACAGGCCAATATGCAGATTCAACAAACGCTTGCATGACCGGGGAAAATACAATAATCACCGGTGCAAATGGCAATTTCAAATTACCAGCAGGACTCATTTTTACGTCAAAATAAAAAACGCCGAAATGGCGTTTTTTATTTGAACAACTTTATTTCTGAAATCGCTTTTTCAATCAAAACCAACTGATTTGGACCAAATTTACCCAAAACCCAATCAGCCGGGTCTATTTTCAAATCAAAATCCCGTGGATGCCCAATACCAATACGAATACGCCGATAATCACGTCCAACATGTGCATCAATTGAGCGTATTCCATTATGACCTGCACTGCCACCACCAACTTTTTCACGGAAATCCCCAACCGTAATATCCATATCATCATGTATCACAATCAGATTTTCCAACGGTATCTTGTAAAACGTCATCAATGCCTGAACTGCAACCCCACTGTTATTCATATATGTTTGTGGTTTTGCAAAAATTACACGTCGGCCATCAATTTCCACACGTGTTGCCAGGGCATCTTTTTCATTTTTCCACGTCAGCCCATCACCCGCCAATTTATCAACGGCGATAAATCCAACATTATGACGGGTCAATGCATATTGTGCCCCAGGATTGCCCAATCCAACAACTAAAAACGGTTTATTTTCTTGCATATTTATATCTCTTTTTTTTATTATAATATCACACAAAGGAGAAAAATATGAACATAAAATCATTTGGTGTTTTAACCGCCGTCTCAGTAATGTTTGCAACTGGGGCTGCGAATGCAAATCTCTTGTTCGATATCTATGCTGGTGGCACCTATGGAATGGGTGGCTATACCGCACTGCACAAAGACAATGAATTTTCACATTCTGCCAGTTCATATGGTGCTGTTATTGGCATGGATATCCCACTGTTCCGTATCGAAGTCGAATATAATTATATGGATTCAGACAACTTTTCATTAAACACCGGCTTTGTAAACGCATACTTCAAATTACCAACACCAATTGCAAAGCCATACATTGGTGCTGGTATCGGTTCAACATTTGACAGCAAATATGAACAAAAAAACACCCCATCTGTTGACATTGACGACACACTTGCCTATCAGGGAATGCTGGGTTTAACACTGGACATTCCTGTTATACCATTTAACATCGACATCGAAGGCCGTGTTTTATACGCCCCTGACATTTTACCTGACACAGACATGTTGCAATACGACGGTCGTGTAAAACTGCGTTATGTGTTCTAGGCAACCAACATAATTACAATGGGGGGGGGCGGACACAACGCCCCCTAATTTAACCACAGGAAAACATTCAAATGCTGACACTAATTGATGGAAATTCGTTATTATTTCGTGCTTATTACGGCGTTCACAGTCGCCTGACCCGTTCGGACGGCACCCCAACTGGTGCAGTATATGGATTTTTCAATATGATATTACCAATTTTATCAGCGGCCGCACCTGACGATGAATTCATATGTATTTTTGATGCATCACGCATCACATTTCGCCAAGATATCTATCCAGAATACAAAATGAATCGTTCTGAAACACCCGAAGATTTGATTACCCAAGGGCTACTTATCCGCACTGGCCTGGCCGCAATGGGAATGCCCGTGCTATGCGTTCCCGGGGTCGAAGCAGACGATGTTATCGCAACAATTGCCCGACAAAACTGCACCCACAAAAACGCCACCAGAATAATTACCAGTGACAAAGACCTGATGCAACTGGTATCCGACTGTGTATTTTTATACGACGGAATGAAAGACCGTGAAATCCACGAGCCCCAAGTTATCGAAAGATTTGGCGTCTTGCCATCCCAGGTAATTGATGTTCAATCATTGATGGGTGATTCTTCGGATAACGTTCCTGGTGTTCCTGGCATTGGACCTAAAAAAGCCGCTGAATTGATAAACCAATTCAAAACACTGGATAATTTATATGCCAACCTAGACGAAATCAAAAATGAACGCACACGCAACCTGTTGGCGACCAACCGGGAAATGGCCTATATTTCCAAACGCCTGGTCACATTAAAAGACGACGTAGATTTAACAGGTCTTGAAATAAAACCATTTGTATTTAATACCCCTGGTGCATTGGCATTTGTCCGCAACGAAATCGAAAGTAATTCATTAGCAACAAAAATAGAAAAATTATTCCCACTACAGGCAGCACCTGCCCCAGCACCCGAATTCAAGTTCCCAGGCAACGCATGTGCCTTGGAAACGCCCCCTCTTGCACCTGCTACAACAAAAAAGCGTCGTGAAATCCAGTGCGAAACTATCACAACAATATCAGCCTTGGAAAAATATCTGGGCAAAATTGATAAAATACTGGCACTTGACACTGAAACAACCGGCCTTAATCAAACTGTTGATAAACTGGTCGGCATATCATTAGCAATTGACGACACACACGGTGCATATATCCCACTTCGTCATCGCAGTGGCACATCAGACCTGTTTGGTGTCAACGAATTTGCACCAAATCAACTGTCCGTTGACGCTGTCTATGAAAAATTATGGCCTGTTCTGACCAACCCAAATATAATCAAAATCGGACACAACCTGAAATATGACCTGCATATTTTTGCAAACGAAGGCTGGGACACAAAACAAATTCAACCAATTGACGACACAATGTTGCTGTCATACATATTAAACGGTGCACGTCACGGCCACGGTCTTGATGAATTAGCCCACAGTTATCTGGGACACGAAAACATTGCATTTTCATCACTATTCCCACCAAAGACAACCAATGCAAATATGCACTTTGACGAACTGACAATAGAATCTGCCTGTTTATATGCCGCCGAAGATGCCTGTATTTGTCGTGCACTTTACGATTTATTCCGTCCACAACTAAATCTAAACGAACAATTACGTCATTTATATGAAACAGCCGATTTACCACTATTACCAGTCTTGATGGAAATAGAACGCACAGGCGTCTTGGTCGATCGCCAAAAATTACAACAGTTATCTACACTGTTCCACAAGCAATTACAAAACCTGGAACAAGACATCTGGGTTCTGGCCAACCATGAATTTAACATCGCCAGTCCCAAACAACTTGCCGTTGTTTTATTTGACGAATTGGGTCTGCCATCGAATAAAAAGCGTTCCACAGACGCTGACAGCCTAAACGAACTGGTTGACACACATCCAATCGTCGAAAAAATCCTAAATTGGCGTTCTATTGCAAAACTAGCAGGAACTTACGCAGACGCATTGCCGCACCAAATTGCAACAGATGGTCGTATTCACACCACATATTTACAAACCAGCACCAACACAGGTCGCTTATCCAGCCGTGATCCAAACTTGCAAAATATACCAATAAAAACAGAACTAGGCGAAGAAATCAGGAAATGCTTTATTGCCGCCCCAGGCCACCAGTTGATATCTGTTGACTATTCCCAAATTCAATTACGCCTGCTGGCAGATATTGCGAACGTTCGCACCTTCAAAGAAACATTTAATAACGGCACAGACATTCACAACCAAACCGCCCGACAAATATTTAATATTCCAGACGACCAACCCGTCCCCCGAGAACTGCGTCGTGCTGCCAAGACAATAAACTTCTCGATTATCTATGGAATATCATCTTTTGGTCTGGCGTCCCAACTTGGCGTTTCCCGACCCGAGGCACAAAATATAATCAATTCGTATATGGCAGGACTGCCTGAAATCAGTGCATATATCGAACGCACAAAACAATTTGCACTGGATAACGGTTATGTAATGACCCCACTGGGCCGCCGCATAGAATTACCACAAATAAAAAATCCACGCTTGCGTTCTTATGCCCTGCGTGCCGCAATCAACGCCCCAATCCAAGGATTCGAGGCCGACCTGATGCGTCTTGCAATGGTTGAAATTGATAAAAAACTGATGCAACCAAACCCAGATAAAATCCGTATGATTATGCAAGTCCACGATGAAATGGTTTTCGAATGTAAATCAGAACACGCATCGGAATTTGCAGAAAGGATTAAGGCTGCAATGGAACAGATTGCCGCACTATCCGTCCCATTGGTTGCCGAATACAACATCGCCCAATATTGGGGAAAATAAACAAAAAAAGAAACCGCCCAAACGGGCGGTATTTTAATATCTAAACTATTCTGCGTCGAATTACACCGAACATTGCAAACCCCAACAACAGCACCATAATGAAAACAAAAATCGCAGTCGCTGTTTCATCAAACTGTGCGAAAGGCAACTTTACATTCATTCCATAATATCCGACAATCACCGTTGGCACAACCAAAATAATATTCCACATTGTCAGTCGGTTAATGTTGGTATTCGAATCCATATTGATAACGCTTTCAAATGTTTCCTTGATAGATTTCAGCATTTTACTGTATGACGTCACAACTTCGGTTGCCTGTGCCAATTCGATTCGGGCATCTTCGGCCAATTCTTGTGCTTCGTCTGTTTTCACAAACCCTCGCACTTTTTCCAACTTGTCCAGCACAGCAACATTTCCACGAATTCCAGCCATATACAATGTATAACTGTTTTCAACCTCTAACAAATCCATCAATTCTTTCTTGCGGATACGTTCTTGCAAGACACGTTTTGATGCCAAAACCCTTTTATTTAATTCCTTTAACATACGCAAATAAGATTCCGCAATATAATACATAATATTCAGGATAAATTCCTCACGTGATGTTTTTTCAGACTTTTTTATTCTGTCCAACAAATCGCAACGCTTGCGACAGACAGTAATTACCCGATTCGATGACAAAATAATAGACAACGGTTCTGTGTGCCACAATGTATCAGATTCCCGATTGATAATTGGAAAACGCACGATAATAACTTTATAGTCATCTTCGACCTCAAGACGTGGCTGCTCATCAGGGTCCAAGATGTCCGAAATAGTATCTTCATCTATCTTGTATTCCGTCTGCAATTTTTCAAAATCTTCGTGGTCAGGATTGCCAACATTTACCCAAGAGAACGTTTTTAATTTTTCTGTCACAAACACAGCAACCCCCTTGTTTTCAATTAAAAGATTGCACGAATTTTATCCTAAAAATTATATTTTTGCAATAAATTCTGGGAATATAAAACCGTATTATTACCGCCAACATCATGCTACAATCACCTATATAATCCAAAGGAACAAACAAACATGGCAAAAAAAATCACCACCAACACCAACGCATTTGGCATCGCACACTATATTTTATTATTTATTGTCGTTATTTTATGTATATGCACAATTGCATTTATAATAATCAAACGAACGAACCACAATCCCCAAAGTAATATTCAACCAACAATACACCATATAAAAAATACAGACCCATGCGTCCAGCGCACAATAAACACAGTCGCACAAATGTGGGCATACGACCCAAAAATGGTTCCACAAAAGTACTGGGACATTGCGACAAATTACCTGACAGAGCCAATAACCACACGAACCTATGGCATCTGCCAAGACGTTGCCTATACCTGTCATCCTGGTCAAATTCGACGTGATTGCGACCCATGTGCGGTCCCGTCTGCACGGGCATACGCAATGGAAATCCACACCACAGATATGATTCAGGCAAATTGTCCAGGGGCAAAATACAATAAAAATTAGCGAGTTTTCTGCACGACAAAGCGACGCACAACATCCTGAACACACTGCACTAAATACGGCGTATCCGATTTAGTCAATATTTTTCTCAATTTTTCTTGATGTTCAGCACAAAACACCAAACACCCTGTATCAATATTAAATTTATTTTGACACCAGTTCTTAAAAACCAACTGCTTTTTATACAACTCATCACGCTGTTTCTGACTCAAATACGGATTGTTATGATTTATTACAAATTCATATACATCTTTTGGATGAAAACCAAACCCGACCCCCAACAAAAAACAAATAACAAATCCCCAATCACGTTGCACATCAAAACGCTGGACATAGTCGAATCGGCTTGCTGGATTTAACTTCCAAATATATTGTGCATAATAGTAAGATAATCGTGCTGCATCATTTAAGACATTCTCTACTGCCGCCTGCCGACCAGGTCGAACCCCCCCCCGAACATCACCAATTGCCAACGAATAAAAATATTCCAATTTGTATGCATCATGAACAATTTCTTCACTGGTAAGCCCTGGGATATTGTATTTATACGAAAAATTATATTTTGTCTTATAACCAGCGTCTTTCAGTTGCTTATCCAACGCCACGGCACTTGACTTGATATCTCCATACAACGCCATTTGTTTTTGTGCATATTCTTCGGCCCCACCAAAATCAGCATTTTTTAAATATTTACGCATATCAACAGCCGTCACCTGTGCCACAGATTCCCGCAAATCATAAACAGTGAATAAATCCCCATCTTTTATCATTATGGGCAACAAAATACCACAAATAAAATATTAGTCAAGCCAAACCACCCACCCTATTCGAACATTTCCAGTGCAATATCGTGTTCCTTGCAAAACTCATAAAAAAATTCCAAAAAGGCTTGAACCTTGGCACTTTTCAATGTCAGCGGATTACCAATACCAACCAAAACATATTCATAATCAAAATCAACATTTGGCACTTCAACCAATTTGGTATTTTTCGTCGTGCACCACTCAGGCATCAACGAGATTCCCACACCATCACATATCAGATTATAAATAATTGACGCCGAATCAGCAGTTGTGTTTAATTTTCTTGCCCGCTTTAATAAAAAGTTACATTCTGGCATTTCCAAGAACTTTTTTCTGATACATAAATCAAAGTTTTCCAACATATCATCCATATCCCGTGGAAATCCGTGCTTATTCAAATATTCTGGGGTTGTATAAAATTTTGCTTTCGTCTTGAACTTAAATAATGTTTTACCTGGTATTTTATGCAAGCCCCTAGGATCCATAATTGTAATATCGGGATTAGCCATATTCATATGACGATTCGTTAATATATCCAATCGCATTTTTGGATGTTTTGCATAAAACTTAGACATTTTACTCAACAGCCCTGCCCCTGCAAATCCCTCTTCAGTCCAAACTGAAATATATCCTGCCAACTCATCTGGGGTCGTCATATTTTTTATAATATTATCCAACGCCAATGAAATATTCTCTATATCAGCATACAACTGACGGGTTGCATTTGTTGGCACACACCCTGAAGAACTACGTATTAACAACGTCGCTTTAAATTGGCTCTCCAAATCAGAAATCATTTTTGACATATTTGAATGCTTTATACCATTTCTCTCAGCAGCAGCATTTATTTGTCCAACATCAATAACCTCTTTCAAGGCCAATAGTTCACGCAAAAAAGCAATTTTTGTTTTAATTGTCGGCATAAAAATCCCTTTTCTATGTCAAATCCTAGAAAAAATATACAACAAAAGCCCGATAATTCCTAAGAAAAAATACCGTTTTTCCCCAGGAATAAAAACCTACGAACAAAAAAAAAGCCAAAAACCAGAAAAAAAAGGTGTATTTATTCACCTCTCCTCTTTTTATACATTGCTTCGGACAAAATTAGTATAAAAGGATATATAAAAACCTAATCTATAATATCCTCATCAGGACAAACCTGAATATAACAAAAGGATATAAAATGACTCACTCGGACGTATGGTTTGCAATAGATTGTTTTGCAAGTGCCAATAATATGTCATGCTCTGGCCTGGCAAAACACTGTGGCCTGGACCCAACAACATTCAACAAAAGCAAGCGTTATTCCAAATACGGACAACCACGTTGGCCATCCACCAACAGCATTGCAAAAATTCTAGAAGCGACTGGCACAAACATTGATGATTTTATTAAGCATTTTAGACATTCCACGCCCCAATCCAGTCCGATAGCAAATCCATAATGGGGCCAAAAGTTTTATAGCGTATAAAAAAGGGGCCAATCAAACGCCCCTTTTTTATACACCTAACATCAAATTATTATAATAAAATCGGCACCTAGCCAACTATATCTTTATGGTCGGGGTGACAGGATTCGAACCTGCGACCCCTTGCACCCCATGCAAGTACTCTACCAGGCTGAGCTACACCCCGAACAACGTTCCCAATCTTAATATGCCCTGCCCTGAAAAACAAATACTTTTTTTGGGAAAACACACGTATTGTTGAAAGTCGAATCCCAGACTATCATCATTTATGTCCGGACAAAACAAAAGCAACAAAAACAAAGGAAGAAAAATGTCTAAAAGCGAAAACAAATCAGGCAAATGTAAAAACTGCTCTTGCACCCATGACACAGGCTGCAACAAAAAACCAGAATGTAATAAAAAAACATGCAACAAATAATCAAACACCGCCCGATTGGGCGGTATTTTTTTGTTTTTATTCTAAAATAAATTTTACGCTTGCACGAATCGCATAAATATTATTAGTATGCCATATCAACAACACCACCAAGGGAGTTTATCCGTGATAATTGGGATAGGAATCGATCTTGTTGAATGTGGCCGTTTTCTGGACTGGTCTGCATTCAAGAAACAGCGTATTTTTACCAAGAAAGAATTAGAATACGCCGATAATGACAACGCAAATTCAGAAAAACATTTGGCAAATTTCTGGGCCGCCCGTGAAGCCTTCTTAAAAGCAATCGGCACTGGTTTTGGTGATGACATCGCATTTTCTGATGTATCTGTAATTCACAACGATGCAGGTCGCCCTGAATTATTGATTGCAGGCGGTGCACGTGCTGCATTAAAAGAACTTGCCCCCGATTCGGAAACACGTATTCACCTGTCCATCACAGACCAGGACGATTACTGTGCCGCAATAGTTGTAATTGAAACGAAATAACTTGAAACGGGTGGAAAAATTCCACCCGTTTTTTATGCTGCATTTTGATATTGCTGACCCAACATCCACAATTTCAAAGTCTGCTGTTGCGTCATTTGCATTTGTACCTGTTTCATTTCGATACGTTTTCTTGCAACAATCAATGCAATTCTTGCATCTGTTTTTTGTGTCACTGTTTTGTGCAATCTTGGCTTTTGAACCATTGGCTTTTTCAAAGCCAACTTTTTTGCAACCGGCTTGCGAACAACAGGTTTCTTGACAGCGACTGTCTTTGGCATTGACTTTTTCTGTGCCACCGCCACCTTTGCCATCTGTGGCAAACGGACTGGTTCGACTGCTTGCTTTCGAATCGGCTTGGGCATCTGGGCAGACTTGACAACCTGTGCCAATTGAACATTTTTCACCTGAATTGGCTGTGCAACTTTTACTGGCATCGCAACTGGCATTTGAATTGCCGCCGCATTGACCTGTGGCATTTGCATCTGTGCAGGTTGCAACTGTTGTGGCCATGCAACATTTTCCGCCGTTCCTTTTTCCACTGACACTGATTGCAGCACTGACTGGGTTGCGACATTTTCTTGTGCCTGCTGAATTGCAACATTCGCTTTTGCATTTCCAGCAACATTTTCAATTGTCAATTCTTCTGTATGTTCATTATACCGTGCCAAGACCATATTGATAACATCTATTGCATTTCGAATTGCCAACTCGGCATGACTACGCAACTGCTTTACCGTTTCTGCTTCTGGATTGATTTTATTTTCGCTATCTTTGTGCATCATAATTACACGTGACCAATATTTTTTGTGTGATGCAAAGACATTATCTAAATATTTTGCTGCCAAATTTTTTTTGTTCTTGGTTTCAACAAAAGCCCCACATTGCATCAACGCCGTCTGCCAGGCACGCCCAAGCGAATATTTATTCAGCCAATTGACCCACGTAAAACCTGAAAACAATGTCATATAAGCATCTGCTAATTTTTTTCTATCATCTGGGGAAACTTTTTTTGCGATATCCGCCCCCACCTCTATTACAAAAATATTTTGTATTTCTGCTATACTTTTTTGCTTTTCCATACTGAACTCCTTTCTATATATACAGAAGCTCTGCAGTGCCGCATCACTCACCACAGTAAACTTATATAGTGCGACCGCCATATATTGTCAACCCCCACCTGTCAAGAAAATTTATTTTTTGACAATCTTCCTACAATAATCCAGAATACGATTGTGCACATCACAAAAAACATACTGTTGCCAATAATGGGCGGTATGGATATGCACCCACATCTTGCCAATAATGGGGGTGTGGCATTTCATCAAAACTAAGGAGTTAAAACGATGAAAAAAACAATCAGTGCAGCAGTTGCGTTGTCAGTATTAGGTGCACCTGCAATTGCAGCCAACATGGAAAACCCACTGTATATGCCAAAGCAAGGTGCAGTGTATTCCAAAACATCTGCTGGCGTTATGTACAAGGTTGCAGACGACACAGATGCAATGCAATTAAAACAGCACGATGGTGCGACAGAATTTCCAATCTGGCGTGTTCACGAAGAATTGGGATATGGTATTTTGGACAACCTGGAAGCTTACTTAAAAGTTGGCTACACACACGACGGCGACATTGACCGCAAAGGCATGCATCTGGGTCGTGCAGGATTGAAATACCGTGCAATTGACACGACAGATGGCTGGGTATGGGATTTGTATGCCGACGCACAGTTGGGTGGCATCAGCGAAATGTCCGGTGCATATACTGCCACAGGCTTTAACTATGACAACTATTCGAACGGTCGTTGGGGTTTCCACGTTGGAACATCTGTTGGCAAGACATGGTCAAAATTCAGTATGGCAGGATTTGTCGAAGCATTACGCACATTCGGCAACGACAACAACAGCATTGAATTGGTTTCGATAGATACAAAAAATCCAATGTTTGGGGTTTTGAGTCGTGCACAGTTAACAGCATTGGGTTTTCCATCAGAAATTTCAGTTGATCTGAAATCTGCAACCGAAATTAATGCTGGTTTAAAAATGTTCTATCAGATGGATGACCGCTGGTCATTTGGTGGTGGTTTGACATACAAACATCACTCTGACAACGGTGTAGAAGGCTTGGCAACAGAATTGAAAACATTGCCATCACCATATGCAGAACAGCAGGCGGCATTGGTCAAGGGTTTATTGGCCGAAGTTGCTGATATGGAAGACGGATTTGATGAATATGTATTAAATCTGACTGCTGCATATCAATTGGACGATGCAACACAAATTGCCGTCTATGGCGAATATACATTTGACGAAGCACACAAACAGTCTCAAAACGGCACAGACGTCAAGGCTGAATTAGGTGTTCGCTTGAATGTTCAGTTCTAATTTCAGAACAAAAAATAAATAAACTAACATATATTGGACAAAGTCCCCAGGCAACTGGGGATTTTTACTACAACACCACTTCCCCGCCCACCATTTTATTTATCACTACAAAACAAGCTTCTGATAAAAAACATCAAGAAAAACAAAAAAAAATCCCCAAACGGGGAATTTTAATAACTACATCAGACTTCATCATCTTCGACGTCGTCTTCATCCTCTTCGACGGCATTCAAATCGATTTCCTTTGGAATCCCCAAGATATCTTCTATCTTGTCCGACGCAGCATCTAAATCAAGTTTATGCAACACAGCAAATTCCTGGGCCATACGTTCCAACGCACGCAAATACAACTGACGTGCCGAAAAAGTCATTGTATCCGCCGCACTGCGTCGTTGCAAATCACGCACTACTTCGGCCAACTTCATTGGATCGCCAGAATTGATATTTTCTTCGTATTGTGCCGCACGTCGTGCCCAAATCATACGCTTTGCCCCTGCCTTACCCTTGGCCGACGCAATTGCTTCGTCCATTTTCTTGGCTGTTGACAACGGACGCAGTCCTGAAATCTCAGCCCGTTCCAGTGGAACACGCAACGTCATATGATTGCGTTCAAAATCAATCACCAGCAATTTAACCTTTTGACCGCCGATTACTTGTTCTTCGACACGCAAAAGTTTACCAACACCCTGTGTCGGATATACAACATATTGTCCTGTTTTAAAGTCTAGTTTCTTACTTGGCATTTGGATACCTTTTTACGGTTGCCATTCTCTCTGTCCCGGACATTATATCATAAAAAAAGCCAAAAAACAAACCTACAACGCAAAAAAAGTTAAAAGCCGGGATTCAACCCGGCTTTTCTATAATCTAATTCTACGCATTGTCCCTGTTCGACGAACACCTGATGCACGACTGGCCTCTGTTGTCCCTGTTGACGACGCACAAACCCACTTCCCGTCTTGCAAGACTGCGGTTGTTCCTGCCTCGCAATCTGGTTTTTCCAGACGCCACGCAAAACATCCACCCTTTTGATACGATTGATAAGTTGCATTATCACTGCCACGTGTATATGCCCCATATCCTGGATTCCAATCACCCTTGGGTTCACCTGCACACCATTTACGTTCCCCCCAACATTCAACACAATTATCTTCTGCATCGCACAATTGATTCATCGACGAAGTTGACCGATAGCCACTATTCGGTTTGTCATTATTTCCCATTGTTTTGCCTGTTTCCAAATCACGGCACCACAACTTTTGACATTCTGCTACATCAATCCCATCAAGTTTTTTACGTGTTTCAACCAACACATAGCCCGGCCCACACGATAAAGCGGTCGACTCTGTTGCAGCATTCGCCACATTGATACCAACAATCGACAAAATTGCGATAATAAAAATACTCTTTCTCATAGTTGATATTTTACATTATTTCCATCATTTTAACAAGACAAAAAATGCGTCCAACCAAGGACGCACAATTACTATTGTCCCAATCCTGCCGGACTAAACCGTCCAATATTGTTAAACAATTCTTCGATTGCATTTAATTCAATCGCAGCCGGAATTTCCGTTTCACCCTGTGCCAAAACAACATCAGGCAAATCAGCATCATGCAAAACCTTGGTCTTCAAGACTTTATTACCCTTGACCCATGCCAACAACACAGTTTCATCTGTAAACGTTGGTGCCAGTGGCCCACGATAATTTTCATCTGTCCCAAAATAAATCCACACTGTATCCCCATAGACAGTTTCAACCTGGGGTGCCCCAATTTTATCGACCAACTGTGCAGTTGTTTTGATATCTGCCACCTGCGTTTCCAAATCAGTTGGAAACACATAACCACGATGTTTTGTCTGAAAGGTGCACCCCCCCAGACAAACCAACGCCAAAACGATAAATAATTTTTTCATTTATCCTTCTCCGTTTTCTTTGACAACCGGTTTATTTAGCATTGCGAACTGTGCGATATGCTTTTTCAGTTCACTTTTATATGCATTATTTGCCTTGGCCATATCGACCAATTTATCGAACTGTGGATTTGCCGCCCGTGCCGCCCCAAATCTTGATTCCGTCTTCAAAAAATCTTCCAGCGGCAACGGATTATCCACATTTGAATCCATTGTCAGCGGATTATGTCCATCTGCAATCAAACGTGGGTCAAAGCGGAACAAAGGCCACGCCCCTGTCTGAACCATCTGCATTTGATGACTTGCCCCATTTTGCAAGGCAAATCCATGTGCAATACATGGTGCATACGCCAATATAATTGAAGGGCCATTAAAAGATGCCGCCTCACGCAGGGCACGAATCGCCTGGGCTTGATTTGCCCCCAACGCAATCTGTGCAACATATGCCCCAGACATCATCGCAATCATACCCAAATCTTTCTTGGCATTATTTTTACCACCGATTGCAAATTTCATACTGGCTCCAAACGGCGTAGATTTCGACTGCTGACCACCAGTATTTGAATATCCTTCGGTATCCAACACCAATATATTTACATTTTCACCACTGTGCAAAATATGGTCAACACCGCCATATCCAATGTCATACGCCCAACCATCACCACCAATAATCCATACAGACTTATCGACAATTTCACCAACCAGCGTTTCGGCCAATCTTGCCCGTTCGCTGTCAATCTGTGCCAACTTATCACGCAATTGGGTTTCGATTTTACGTTGTTTTTTCGAATCGGTTTCATCGAATAATCCTTCGACATTTTCAATACCTAATTCGAACAACAACGCCTTCAAATTCTCACGTTTTTGATTTAATGCCAAACGCATTCCCAAACCATATTCAGCATTATCTTCGAACAACGAATTAGACCACGCTGGTCCCCGACCATTTTTATCACGTGTCCACGGTGTTGTCGGCAAATTCGCCCCATAAATAGACGAACACCCTGTTGCATTTGCAACAACCATTCTGTCACCGAATAAATGTGCCAACAGTTTCACATATGGCGTTTCACCACAACCAGCACACGCCCCTGGAAATTCAAAATAGTGTGGCAACAGTTCAACATGCTTTGGAATATTCAGATTTAATTTTTCACGTGGAAAATCTGGCAACTCTTCTGCTGCATTAAATTCTGCCTGTTGTTTTTCCATCACATCACGTGCATTTACCATTGAAATCGCCCCAGTTGGACAGTTTTTCACACAAATATTGCACCCAGTGCAGTCTGCTGGCGAAATATTGATTGTGAAATACATATTTGGTCCCATTTCTGGCGTTTTCATTGGCACAACTTTTATACCACGCGCCTGTGCATCTGCGACCTGTTCCTGGGTCAATGCTTTGATACGAATAACTGCGTGCGGACACAACATAGAACACTTACCACACTGAATACATTTTTCTATATCAACTGTTGCAACCTTGTCGCTGATTGCACGCTTTTCATATTTTGATGTTCCAACAGGATATTGACCGCCACCAAACTGTCCATCAATTCTGAACCTGGACACAGGAATTGCATCACCACGTTGTGCAGCCATTTCCCCCAACGTTCCTGCAATTTCCGCAGGCGTATTTAATGTCATTGCTGGCACAAAATCCGGTGCAAAACTTGATACAGAAGATGGCAAATCGTATTTATTCAGATATTCTGCCGCTTTATCAACCGCAGCCCAGTTCGCCTGAACAACCTCTATTCCTTTCTTTTTATAAGTCTTTTCGATTGCAACCTTGGCACTGACTGCTGCCTGTGCTGGGTCAATAACCTGGGTTAAATTAAAGAAATTCAACATAATAAATGTATTTATGCGATTTCCTAACCCCAATTCCGCAGCGGCCCGATTCGCATCCAAGAAATAAACATTTGCACGAATTCTGATTAAATGTTCCTGAACATCACGTGGCAGATTTGCAAACGCAACATCTGGGGTCATTGATGTATTTATCATCACCGTCCCACAGGCACGCAACCCACGGAATACATCAAAACGCTGGGCAATCATAAAATTGGAAACACTAATAAAGTCAGCAACTTCAACCAGATATTGACTTTTAATCGATGCATCAGAAAAGCGAATATGCGACGCAGTCAACCCACCTGACTTTTTCGAATCATATACCGCATACGACTGTGGATACAAATCTGAATTTTCCCCAACGATTTTTACAATATTTTTTACCGCCCCAACTGTTCCATCACTGCCAATACCATATAAAATCGCAGTCTTAAAATTCGGGTCTTCGACCGCAAAGGCAGGGTCTGTTTTTAATGACAATCCTGTCAAATCATCATCGATGCCCACGGTAAAATTATGACGCAACGTCCCACGCATCAAGTTTTCATATATTGCCTTGACATCACGTGGCTTAAATTCCTTGGACCCCAAACCATAACGTCCGCCAAAGACCAACGCACTATCGCCAACAATTGATTTAACATCTTGATACAATGGTTCACCAACGCTACCAGGCTCTTTTGTTCGGTCCAAAACAGCAATTGCCTTAACACTTTTCGGCAACACGTTCCGGAACGCTTCGACTGGAAAAGGACGATACAAATGAACTTTGACCAATCCCAACCCTGACGGTAAATGTGGCAACGTTTCTTCGATTGTATCAACAGCACTGCCCATTGCAACAACAACATATTCTGCGTCTTTATCCCCGACATAGTCTACCAAACCATACTTACGCCCGGTCAATTCTGCAAATTTGTCCATCATATCCTGGACAATTTCTGGTGTTTTATCATACAGTGGATTTGCGGCCTCTCGCCCCTGGAAATACACATCAGGATTTTGTGCTGTTCCACGAATTGTTGGATTATCCGGACTCATTCCCCGTCTGCGATTTTCCATAACGATTGCCTCTGGAATCATTTCACGCAAAACATCATCATCAATACGTGTCAAACGTGATTCTTCGTGGCTGGTGCGGAATCCATCAAAGAAATGCAAGAACGGCACCCGACTACGAATTGTTGACGCATGTGCAATTGCTGCCATATCATGTGCCTGCTGAACATTATGCGAAGACAACATTGCAAAGCCTGTCGAACGAACAGACATAACATCACTGTGGTCACCAAATATAGACAATGCGTGTGTTGCCAACGCACGTGCCGCCACGTGCATAACAAACGGTGTTTGTTCACCGGCAATTTTATACATATTTGGAATCATCAACAACAACCCCTGGGATGCAGTAAATGTTGTTGCCAAACTGCCCATCTGCAATGCACCATGCATCGCACCTGCGGCACCCGCTTCGGATTGCATTTCGATTATTTGTGGAATTGCCCCCCAGATATTTTTTTTGTGCTGGAACGACCATTCATCGGCTAATTCACCCATTGTGCTACTTGGGGTGATTGGATAAATCGCTGCAAAATCAACACATCTGTATGCCACATCTGCTGCGGCCCAGTTTCCATCTACAATCAACTTTGACATAATAACTTTCCTTTTACCTAATAAACATCACCCGAATATTAGCCCCTTTGTCCCCCTTTGGCAAGGGCTTTATACGAAACAAAAAACACATCAAAAGAACAAGAAATAAAACTCCCCCCTTTGTCATTCCTGCCGAATCCAGGAATAAGAAAAATCATAATTCCACCACCCTTGTCATTCCTGCGAAGACATAAATAGGGAATTTTATCTACCCCCCCCCAACAAAAAAATCCCCAAAACGGGGGATTTTTTATTTTTCTACCACTTCTTCACTATCAACAATCACATCTGTTGGACTGACAATACTGCGATTTTGCATTTTACCCATTGCAATAACCATATCCATTGCACGTTGCAACTGATAATCACGCTCATCTTTTTCTTGGTCTGTCAATTCTTCGAATGGCGTTTCCTCGTCAGAATCTTTCTTTTCATCCTTGTCTGACTTCTTGCCATCTTTCTTTTTCGCCTTGTCGTTTTTCAAAGAATTTTTGAACGACGCCTCTGAATACATACTATCTTTCTTTTCCAAGACCTCTAACTTTGATTGCAAAACTTCCACATCAGGTGTTATTCCTTCGTTCTGAATCGACCGACCCGATGGCGTATAATAGCGTGCAATAGTAATATGAATTGCCGTCCCATCCCCCAATGGCTTTTGTTGTTGCACACTGCCCTTGCCAAACGATTGTGCCCCCATAACCAGACCACGTCCATTATCTTGCAAGGCCCCGGCAACAATTTCAGAGGCCGATGCCGACCCATGGTTTATCAGCACAACCACAGGCTTTCCATTTACCATATCCCCTGGTTTTGCAAAAACCCGTTCAATATCAGCCTTTTCCTTGCCACGGGTTGAAACAATTTCCCCGCTATCCAGAAACGCATCCGACACGTCAATTGCCGCCGTCAAATAACCACCCGGGTTATTGCGAACATCAACAACATATCCAACAACTTCTTTCTTTTCCAATTTTTCCAATGCTTTTTTCAAATCACGTGCTGTTGTTGCCCCAAAATCAGAAATTCGCACATATCCAACCTTTGGCGTGTCTTCGTCATCAATATCAGTCCCTGCGACAACCTTGACATCTGACTTAACCGATTCCACCTTGATAATTGCACGTTTTAACGTCATTTCTTTGGATTCACCATCACTGGACACAACCGTCAGTTTAACCTTAGTTCCAGGACGCCCCTTCATCTTTTTTACCGCCTGATTCAATGTCAAATCAAAGACTTGTTCACCATCAATATGCGTAATATAATCCCCTGCCTTTATCCCTGCTTTATCTGCTGGTGTATCGTCAATCGGCGAAATAACACGCACCGCACCACGGTCGCTGGTAATTTGAATCCCCAAACCACCAAATTCACCATGTGATTTATCATTAAATTCCTTGAAATCATCTGCCGACAAATATGAAGAATGTGGGTCCAACGCCCCCAGCATACCGTTCATTGCGGCTTCCAGCATCTTTTTTTCATCAGCTTCTTCGACAAAGTTTTCACGAGCCACCTCGAAAACCAAGGCTAATTTTTTCAATTCTTGATAAATCTGTTCATCCGTTAGGTGGACAACAGGTTCTTCTTTTTTCTTGTTCTTTGGGGCGGCATCCACCACCATCGGCAAAAGCACAGCCAAAACAATCAATAAATTCTTCCACATATTCAAACCCCTTTCATTACAGCTGCCCTCAGCATAGCCAAAATATCCGCCCCATTCAACCCGAAATTTTCCAAAAATAAAAGAACACAAAATCTTGACAAACAATATTTTCTGTCCTATATTTATACAAAATAACAATTATGTCAAAGGGGAATCCTATGACCAGAACAGCAAGATTAAAGAACAGAATCGAATATAACCGTGAAATTATAACATATATGTTATCAGGCACAGAAACAGTAAAACGTCTAAATAATGTAAACTGGCTGCGTCACGAAATATCATACACTGAACCACGCACCTTGTTCTTTGTCCCAAGCAAGGAACAACAACCATACCTAGATTTCAACTGCATGCGAAACCTGGGGCTGGCGTATGATTACATCTTGGAAAACCAACACCAAGACATTGACGAAAAAGCCATACTTGACATTCACAGCATACTATGTTCAAACACCCATATTGATGGTGCACACTATCGCAGCACGAACAAAATCATTGAAATAATGGTAAATGGCCAGCGCATGCATGCACCAGACCCAGCATACATACAACCTGGCATCAATGATATCATATATAATTACAAAAACAGCAAAGACGATGTATTGCATCGTGCATTCAAAATTCATTATGAATTGATTGCACTGCAACCATTTGACGACTTTAACAAACGAACGGCACGCTTGATTATGAACTGGGCACTAATTCAAGGTGGCTATCGTCCAATTGTATTCAACCGCCGTGCGGACAAATCAAAATACAAAGAATCCATTGCAAACTATGCCAGTGGCGATAAACGTGCATACTATGCATATATGCAATCTTGTATGCTACGCACCCAAGAAGATATAATAAAATTACTAACCAAATCAAAAACGATATAACAAAATGTCAGAAAAATTAAACAATCTTATCCATGGTCGTGAAACATACATTGCCGATTTCGGCCCTGGCTTTGTTATGAAGCGTCCCCTGCCAACATCTGGTGCCGACGCACGTCAAGCCTGGCTGGAAAAACAACACAAGACCAAAGAAACAATGGACAGGATTCACGACATTGGAAATCCACGCTATAACATTCCACAAATGTTGTATATCAAGGACGACGAATTCCAATTACTAGAAGAACGTGCCCCAGGGTTTCACCTGACCGCCGATTTATATAAACAACTTTCACGTCGCCAGCGTTATGAAATCATCGATGGGATTGCTTCATTTTTGGTTGATATGAACGAATCCCGTCCAATTGGCGAAATTGTTTCACACAAAATTTCCCAAGACCTAAAATTCAAACGTCTAGACAACTTTGTAAACAATAAAATGAACAACTGGTTTACGGTTGCAGAAACCCAAAAACTGGGCAAAATCCGTGATACAATCGGCACATTTGAATATGAAACACGCCTGGCGTGGTCGCACGGCGACTTAAATTCTGGCAATGTCATATACGACCCATTGACCAGCACCTTGTCATTTATCGACTTTGCCGAAGCAAACTATAACTTTATCTATCGTGATATATTTGCACCATTGCAAATTGAACTGGACATCTGGACCCCTGTTTACGAAGCCTACACCCGCCTGCACAATCCTGCAATGTATTTGATGCCCGGTCCACGCAATCCGAACCTGCGCAACATTATGAAACACCGCCTGTTGATTACCATCCTACGTCGTATAATCAAGGCATCTGACGACCTGCGTTTAAATCCAGCGAATCAAAAAAGTATTGATAATAATGCTGCCAAGGTTGCATTCATTCGTGAACAAATGCAAAAAATTGATTATATCGAATCCCTATTCCCAACAAACCATCGATAAAAAACGACCGCCAAAATGGCGGTTATTTTTATTCATCCTTGAACAACCTGGCTGGGTCAACAGCCTTGTTTCCACGTCGCACTTCCAGATACATTTCTGGTTTATCCGGATTCATTCGCCCAATCGGTTCTCCTGCTAAAACCTCTTGTTCCAGCATAACATCAATATTTCCCAGATTTGTCATCACAGTATTATATCCATTTTTATGCGACATAATTACCACCTTGCCAAATCCACGAAAACTGTCTGCAAATTTCACGACACCATCTGCTGGTGCCATAACCAAGGCATCTCCACGGGTGCGAACACGCCAACCATCAGACTTTAATCCCAACGCTGTCTTTTCTGCAAAACGCACAACCACACGCCCCTTGACCGGCAAATTTAATTTACGTTTTGAAAAATGTGCATCACCTGACATTTGCGAACTTCCGACCCCCGCAGACAACTCTGAAATACTTTTTGCTTTTGCTGACAGCTCTCGCAGTTTTTTCTGCAATGCAGAATGTTGATTTTTTAATTTTTCATTTTGTGCACTGCGTGTTTTAAGCAACTTATCCAATTCCGACTTTTCACGAGCATATTTTTTTGCGGTTCTATCTAATTTTTCTTTTTCGATTGCCCGGTCATCACGAATTTTTTTCAGTTCCTTGACCTGCTTTTCCGCCCGTTCAATTTCTGCATCCAACTGCTGTGCCGTCCCAGACAGAACTGCGGACATCAAGACATATTCACGCATACTGTCTGTATCAAAACTGGGGTGCGAAGCCACGAACAAAATACTAGACGCCGCATCTGCAATCCGTCCACGATTTTGTTCCATTTCACGGGTAATTTTATCCCGTTGGTTATCCAATTCTGAAATTTTCTTGGCCATTTGGGAACGCTGTTCTTCCAAATCGCTAACCTTATCAGCGGCACGAACCAAATCTTTTTTTGTCTTAGAAACTTCCCTATCAGACGTTTTAACCTGTTGTTCTAACTTTTTATTTTGCTGTTCAGTCTGTTTTATTTGTGCATTTATTTTTGACAGTTCACTGGCCCCAATCCCAGGACCAGCACAAACAAATAACAAAGAAAAAACTGCGATAATCTTCTTCATTATTTTTTTATCACTTTCAAAAATACTTTCTTACCCTTTTGCACCATAAATTCATTCGCCACTGCGACAACAAACTTTGGGTCAGTAATTTTTTCTGAATTTATCTGAATACCACCCTGCTCGACTGTGCGACGTGCTTCTGACTTTGAAGAAAACAATTTTGTTGCAACCAAGAAATCCAAGATTCCCATATCCCCTGCCATTTCGACTTCAACCGTTGGCATATTATCCAGATTTGCCCCACCACCAAACAACGCCGCCGCTGTTTCTTCTGCAGCGATTGCGGCATCACGTCCATGTGCAATCTCAGTCGCTGCAAACGCCAACACTTTTTTCGCCTGATTTAGTTCCGCCCCCTGCAACAATGACAACCTTGCAATTTCATCCAACGGGATTTCCGTAAATATTTTCAAGAACTTTTCCACCAAATCATCTGAAATATTGCGGAAATATTGATAATATTCGTATGGCGATGTCTTATCTTCATTGACCCAAACGGCATTACCTGCGGATTTTCCAATTTTATTTCCATTTGCGTCTGTAATCAATGACGTAGAAAGAACAAACGCTTCCTTGCCCAGTTTTTTACGAATCAATTCAATTCCCATAATTGCATTACCCCACTGGTCTGCACCACAGGTCTGCAAAATACAATTATGTTCACGATACAATGTCAAGAAATCCACCGCCTGAAATGTCATATAATTAAATTCCAAGAACGTCATACCATTATCCAAGCGACGCTTTACCGAATCCATAGACAACATACGTGGCACTGTAAAATCTGTTCCAAAATCACGCAAGAAATCCAAATGACTGTAATTTTTCATCCAATCATAATTATCCACCATAATCGCATCAGTTGGACCATCACCAAATTTAAAGAACTTTGAAAAAGATTTTTTCAATCCTGCAACATTTTTTGCCAAGATTTCTTCGGTCATCATTGGCCGCCCACTATCACGCCCCGACGGGTCGCCAATACGCCCTGTTGCACCACCAACCAATGTAATTGGTCGATGACCAAATTTTTGCAACCAACGCATCATCATAACCGGCACCAAATGCCCAACATGTAAACTGTCCGCCGTTGGATCAGAACCTAAATATGCAGTAATCATACCCGCATTCAATGCGTCATTCAGACCATCAATATTAGAAGTCTGATTTATAAATCCACGTGCCTGTAATTCTTTTAATAATTCGTTTTGCATAATAAATCCTTAAAATATCAAACGGATGATACCACGGTTTTAGCAACCTTGCAAGAACCGCCCCCAAAAAATTTATTTTTCAATTGCCTTTTGATAATCCAAAACCAACTGAGTATAAATATCACGACGAATTTTATTAAAACTTTTCCGCAATCCATCTGTTCCAATATACGGCACCCGCCCCACAGATTGCAGATAACACGAATCCACCCCAACCGTTTTATCGGGATAGAAACAATACACCAAACGTCCCTTTGCATCCCCCAGCGCCGGCAAGACAAAATTTTCTATCTTTTCCTTTTCTGATATTTTATTAACATCAACAAAATCCCCGAAATAAAATTCCACCGGCACACCATTTAATTCGCACTTGACCAAATTACCGTCATTTTTTCTATCCTTTACAACACACCCAGGACCATTTATCACATTTTTTTCAAAAAACGACCTGGAATCTGCCACGGTAAAAGTCTTTAAATCAACTTTTTTTGCCAAATTTTTATCAGCCCCCATTATATTCACAATATCGCCCAACCATTGCACAGACTTTTCAGGATGCAATTTATCATCAACAGATACCGCCATACTTAACATCGATGTTGTTGGCAGCGACTTATATAACCATTGGCGCACAACATCACGTCCCAAAAGTCGCAACAACCATTTTGGTTTATCTTCAAAAAATTTGCTAACCTGTTCCTTGGTTGCAATCAAACCACGCCCCGGATTCATCCGTCGCAACATTGCTGGCACTGCATTGTGCATATATTCATCACGAACCCACGACCCATTTGTCTTTAACTGTAATCCCCACCCCCGGTCTAAAACCTGATGCGAAATCCACTCGACATAACCGATTGGTGCGGTAAAGATTTCACCACCTGTCAAAACAACAGATTCCGTAAATTGTGGCACTTTTTCAAATTCTTTCAGATAAAATTCTGCATCATATGTCGGCAATACGTCCCCGGACACCTTTGGCGACGAGACCATATAACAACCTGGACACGCCAAATTGCATTTTTTAGTCAAATAGAACTGCAAATCCAATTCATACCCAGAATCATCATAAATAACACTTGATGCGTAATCCGCAAATTTTTTTACAGACATCCACTTTTTCTCGTCCATCATAAACACCTTTTGTTCACTGGAAAATAGCACACCAAATTCATCAGTCAATAAAAAACAGCCCCAGACATATTTGCCTGGGACCGTATTAAATATATAACAACAGATTATTCTGCGTCTGCCGCAACTTCTTCTGTTTTTTCTTCTGCGACTTCTGCTGCTGGTGCTTCTTCTGCTGCTTCTTCAACTTCTTCTACTTTCTTAGAACCAAATGTCAAAGATTTACCAGCCACCAATGCATCGATTTCATCCTGTGTCTGTGCGACAAAGATTTTAACAGGAACGATAACATCTGGATGCAAAGCAATTTTTGTATCGAACGCACCAACAGATTTGATTGGAGCACCCAACAAAACCTGTGCAGATTCAACAGAAACATTTGCAATTTCTTTCAGCATACGTGCAATATCACGTGTTGGTACAGAACCATACAATTGACCTGTATCACCTGCCTGACGAATCATATGCAATTTTGCATTTTTAACTGCGTCAACATTTGCTTCTGCATTTTTCTTTGCTGCTTCCTGACGTGCAGTCAATTCAGCTTTCTTTGCTTCGAACAAAGCGACGTTTTCACGTGTATAACGCATAGCTTTACCGTTTGGCAACAAATAATTACGTGCGAATCCAGTTTTAACTTCGACTGTATCGCCGATATTGCCCAACTTTGAAATTTTTTCTGTTAAAATAACTTTCATTTTATCTGTCCTTATTTTTGTAAGTTAGGGATAAATCCCAAATATTCTACCGAATCAAAAATTAAATTATGCGAGATGATGGGAAGTGTTTGATGGTTCGCCGTGTAAAAATGCTACATAAGAACCAGCAAACACAACCAGCATCCACAGAATTTAATTTTAGCCCAGATTGTTGCGAACGAATGGCATCAACCCCAAATGACGTGCACGTTTGATGGCTGTTGCCAACGCACGTTGATCTTTCTGAGAAACACCACTGATACGACTTGGCACAATTTTACCACGTTCTGTGATATAATGTGACAATGTCTTGATATCCTTGTAATCGATAACCTTTCCCTTCAAAGGGTTAGATTTTTTACGATAAATTGCTGCACGAACTGCCATTATTCTGCCTCCTCTGTATTCTTTTTCATCATAATAGAAGGTGTTGTCGCCAATTCATCAACACGAACGTTCAAGAAACGAATAACGTCTTCATCAATACGTGAACGGCGTTCCAATTCTGTGATTTGTGAACCAGGCAATTCGATATTCAACATAACGTAATGAGCCTTGCGGTTTTTACGAATGATATATGCCAAGTTTTTCAAACCCCAGAATTCAGTTGCTTTAACATCGCCACCCAATTCTTTGATGATTTCGCTAAATTTAGTCGCTTTTTCTTTTACCTGCGACTCTGTCAAGTCCTGGCGAAAAACCAAGACGCTTTCATAGTAAGCCATTTTTATTTTCCTATGGTTTAATCAGCCGACGGCACCATTACCATCAGCAGGAACACCCCTAATATTAAAGATTTTTCACCAAAAATCAAGCAGTTTTTATCCCACACCCCATAAAAAATAACAAAAAGAATATTTCGATTAAATCTCTATTGACACAGATTTCAAAAATTTACTACTCTATGATTAAGCGAGGGGTCCAGACACAATGACAAAGCACTTTCACAACGCACTTAATCGAATGACTTTATTTACTGCATTCCTATTTGCGGGTGTAATGTATTTTTGGGCTGAATTCATACAAATATCAATCGCCAACATATGGTTAAATGGCGTAATTATTGGCACAACCTTGTTTGGAATTGGTCTTTGTTTTGTGCAAATATTCCAATTATTACCCGAATATAAATGGTTACACGGATACACAACCGGTCATCGCAATCTGGTTTTGCCACCTTATTTATTACGTCCTGTGGCATCAATGTTGGCATCACGTCCACGTCGCATCTCTGCCGCAACATTAAACGGTTTTATGGATATGATATTGATGCGTTTCGAAGATTCACGTGAATCCATCCGTTATATAACCAACACTTTGATTTTTTTAGGTCTGCTTGGAACATTCTGGGGCTTGATTTTAACAGTTGGCGGCTTTGCTGAACTGATTGGCGGATTAAACTTTTCAGACGAAACAGTTTTAACATCTATGCAGGCTGGGCTAACCCGTCCATTGGCTGGAATGGCAACCGCATTTACCAGTTCTTTGCTTGGCCTTGGAGGCAGCCTTACCATCGGATTCCTGGGACTACAAATACAATCTGCCCAGAATGCAATCTATCACGAACTAGAAGATTACTTGGCGGCCCACACACACGTTGCGGCCACCGAAGACGTTGCCAAGATTTTACCAAAAATCAATCTGGCGACACGGGAATTGACACAATCCGTCCAAAACCTGGAACAATCCATTTTGGACAAATAGAACAAAAAGCAAGAGAGAGAAACACCAATGATGAACATCCGTTATCGCACACATACAAATGCATGGCCAGGATTCGTAGATTTATTTTCGAATCTTGTAATTATATTGATATTTTTAATGATTGTTTTTGTCTTTTTGTGGACCACAACCAGCGTATTTAACAAGGCCAGCAATACAAAATCACTTGATGCATTAAAGGCAACAAATGCAGAACAAACTCAAACAATTCAGCAAATGTTGGCAGACGAACAAGAAGCGAAACGTCTACTGATTTTGGCACGCAACGAACTAGAAACTTTGGAAAAAAACAATGCGGTCTTAACTGACGAATTGAATCAAATTGACGACAGCATATCCGACCTTATTACCGCATACGAGGTTAAAATACTTGACCTGCAAAGCCAGGGCCTAAATATGCAGGAACAAGTTTCCGCACTGACCCAGCAATTAAACCAGGCCACCCTGGACAAAGAAAAAACCGCACAACTGGAACAAGAACGCAGACAACTGCAACAAGAGATGGAGGCTCAGCGTGCCGAACTGGTCCAACAACTAGAAAAATTACAAACCGCCCTGGATGCCGCCGAAGAAAAATCCAGAAACCAAGAAATCCAATATGTTGAAATGTCAAACCGCCTGAACAAGGCCCTGGCCGACAAAGTCGCCGAATTAAAAGACGTTTCAAAATATCAGTCTGATTTCTACAAGGCCATAAAACTGGCATTAGGCGACCGCACAACAATCCACACCGATGGCGACCGCTTTATTGTCAACAGCGATATTTTGTTCCCAAGCGGCTCATACAAATTATCACCCGAAGGCAAAAAACAACTGCACCTGATTGCAAATGTGATTAAAGACATGGAAGAAAAAATACCAACAGACATAAATTGGATTATCCGTGTTGACGGCCACACCGACAAAAAACAGGTTATCGCAGGCACATCTGGCTATAAAAACAATACAGAACTATCGCTATTGCGTGCAACCGCCGTTGCAAACGAACTTGCAAACGCTGGCGTATCCAAACGTCGTCTTGTCCCAAGTGGCTTTGGCGACATGCACCCTGTTGAACTTGGCAACGATGCAAATTCATTGCAAAAAAATCGCCGAATTGAACTACAATTAACGAATCGATAAAAAATCCGCCTTTGGGCGGTTTTTTTATACTTTACTAAACCCTTAAAAAAACGTATAATAATAAAGATTAAAGAAAGAAGGGAATATTATGAAAAACAAATCTTGTGTGGCAACTTGGGTTATTTCACGCATATTGACAATTGTTGGTGCAATTGCATTGACTGCATGTGCAAATACTGGTGGCGATGCGAACTATGACGGTCCTGTATCAACCCCAACTGTTGATTACGTTGAATCACTGGACGTATATTCTGCCCCACACCAAGATTCATTTTTGAACCAGTTGGCGATGAACTATCGTTCTTATGCGATATACAATGCCCGCACCAGTGGCTATGCCGACATGGGCGAATTATTCGCTAACAAGGCTGTTGCCGCATTCAGTGGCGAAGTTCCTTTCCCAGAAAGCCTGGAAAATTGGCCTGTCGAAAACGAACAGGAATCATTTGAATTGTATAATGCATACAATGAACTGATGGAACAGTTGAAAAATGACGCATCATACACCAACCCACAATTGGCCGCCGAAGCTCAGGCAAAATTTGATTGCTGGTTATCTGCATCAGCCAGTGGCCAGATTGCGACTGCAAACCAATGCCGTGACCGCTTTAACAAAACGATGGTCGCACTGCGTGATTGCCACGGCGGCAAGGTTGTCCAAAGCCTGGCCCAAAAAGTAAGTTTAGAACAACAACAAGAAACAATCACAAAAACAATCGCAACCAACGGCCAAACAACTGTTGAAACGGCGGTTGAACGCAGTGCTGGAAAATATTATCCAGACACACGCAACACCGCTGCAATGCGTAATGCATCACAAAACCGTGAAGGCGTAATTATCGTAAACAACGTAAATGTTCCAGAACATCTGATAAACCCAGAACCAGTTCAACCAATGGTATTTAACCAGAACATTTATGGTGGCGACAAATCTATTACAAAAAGTGCGAACGACAACAGCATCCGTAACAGCAACAACACAGTAAGTGCAAACGAATGCCCAAGCGGTGCAACAAACTGCCCTGCGGCTGCCCCTGTGGTGCACGAACACGAACATAACTGCCAGCATGGCGACAAAGATTGTCCAACAGCACCATCATTTGCAGTTGTCGTAACAGAAAAAGAACAAAAATGCCCAGCCTGTGCAGAATGTCCAACCTGTCAAGAATGCCAAAAATGTCAGGAATGTCAGAAATGCCCAGACTGCTCACCAACACTAAGTTGCCCAGAACCAATTCCGATGATAAGCGATGAATTGGTCACCCGTGAAGAATTCATCAATATGATGATGGCAATGCGTGCAGAATTGGCGGCTATCAATTCACGTCTGGACCAGATTCAGGCCGCCCAGGGCGAAAAAACAATGATAAAAGTTCAACAGATTCCACTGGAACCAACCCAGCACGTTATGGAAGAAGTCTTTGAAATTCGTTTTGATTTCAACAAGGCAATCATAAAACCAGAATACCAAGAATTGATTAAACAATTGGTTGCCGCAACCCAGGAAAACAAAAACATCAAGATTTCTGTTGTTGGCCATACTGACACAACCGGCACAACCAACTATAACTATGCATTGGGCGGTCGCCGTGCCGAAGCGGTCCAAAAAATGCTGATACAATACGGAATCCCAGCCAGCCAAATTGTTGCCGTATCTGCCGGCGAAGAAGACTTGGCTGTTCCAACACCTGACAACACACCAAACGCTGAAAATCGCCGTGTCCGTGTTGTCAAAGAAACACATTACACCGAAAACCCACGTCCTGTTCCTGTTGAAATCGATGTCCAGGAATATTCAGCCGGGACATGCGGTGAATATGGTTGCGACCAGTAAAATAGACTACAATAATACTTGACAAAAAGTTTTTTGTAATATATATTGACTGGCGTCAGAGAGATGTTTTGACAAGAGGCATTAAAAAATGACAAGTATAGTAAGTAAATTGAATATGGGTTGCGAAGCAGTAAATCAAAGACCCAGAAAAAATCTTGAACCACTAAACCTGGCGGCGATTTTTCAGGCACGTGGCGTTACCTTTGGTCCAAGTATGCCAAGGCCAACAGACATCACTGGCAACGAAAAATAGTGTATTCCTTTAAAAATCCCCCGTTTGGGGGATTTTTTATTCCCCACCAGCCTCTATCCCATATTCATCATTGGCAACCATTCATCCCCACAAAGACAAGAATAAAAAAAATTTCTCCCTTTTCATTACACACAAATCTTAGCATTCCATTCACATTTACCATTTTTCTAATTACACACAAATACCGCTGTCCGTTTTATCAATAAAAAAAAACTAATCGTCCCTATTCCTGAACTCGGCAGGAATAGGGAAACTCTCCCCATCTTCATCATAAAAAATTTTGTCATCCCCGCGAAGGCAGGAATTTTGAACTATTTTGTTTTGCGGTTATATCCGCATGACAGTCATGACACAACATCAAACAATTTTCGATTCGTGTTTCGCCACCGTCTGCAAATGCAATCTTGTGATGTGCCTCTAATTTATCAAATGGCAACTTTCGGCCACATCGACCACCACAGCACTGACTTTGTTCATTATATGCAATTTTCTGCTGACGCACAGAAAACGCACGATGCCAAATCATTGTCCGGTCCCCCGACAGAAGATATTCAAAGAATCCACTTTTCTTTAACCCATCTGGATCATCATCAAAGATTTCATACAACCGTGTCAATTCCGCCTCTAAGGCATTTGGGTCATAAACATTGTTAGCATATTTATTATACATCAGTCCCCATTCCACCCCCTTCATATCACGACGATAGTGCGGAAATGTATTTTTAACCCATCGAACAACATTTTCATAGTATTGCCACAAATCATCGGCGGTATCATCCGCACGATGCAATGCCATATATTCGGCAACCGCCGGCCAACAATGTTTTTCGCTATCATAATCGGCCTTGGCTGAACCTGTAATCCATCGCAATACCGTTTCCAGCAATTCCTGTCGATTGGCATCCACCCCATTTTGTGCCAGCAGTGTTTTTCGTTCATCATTATCATAGAACGCCAGATTTATTGCGGGATTATTTATTTTTTTTGAAAATCTAGCCTTGGCATCACTCAGCCATTTTCCGGTATAATTTGCATTTAACAGTTCTTGGTCTGTCATTTGTTTTCCTGCGATATTTATTGTATGGAACCACTCTAACTTTTCGTCATCTGTTCCGTCACAAACAAAGACCTGCAAACGATAATCCAAAATTTCCTTTTGTTTTTCCTGGGTCAGTCCCCCAAACAACTGATTTAATTTTTTATTAAAGTTAATTGCGATTGGATTACCATTTCCGTCATTATTTGTCAGGTATTGACAAATAGATATGATACGTTGTTGTCCATCAATAACTTCGAAAGAACCATCGGGATTTTTTGCCCAATACATACTGTTCAGTGGCAACCCGTTATAGACCGACGTCATTACCCGGTCACGATCGGCCGGTTCATAAACAAAGGCCCGTTGATAAGCCGGCCGCACGTTCAATCGTCCGCCCAATGCGACAACACCACCCTGGCCCATATCAGAATATCCATCAACCAAATCCCGAATTGTAATAATCGGCGTTGTTGTTTTCATAACCATTTTAATTCTCCTGTTTTCTTTTTATAAATAACCTTTTATAAATTCGCTCTCCCTCGACCACAGGTTGTGAAATTTTACTATTATTATCCCACAAACCAGCTGAAAAACCCTTACCCTCGCTTTCTGTTGCCCCAACAATTTCAAATTGATTCGGGTTATATTTATCCAAAAATGTAATCGGCACACCCATAATCCCATCATAATCCATTGGAATATTTGAAACCTTGGACACTTCAATCGCATCATAGTTATCATATTTTGGATACATATGTTCAAACCCAAAATATTTCTTTCCTGTATCCAAAACCTCATTTCGCTTGTTATGTTCCAGATTCGTGAACCAACACACAGCAGGGGTTTTTATATAGTTATCATCTGGATTATAACCTTTGGACTGAACAAACCTTCTATTCGCCTCTAACGTATTTTTATACATGGTCTTAAAAACCATAGACAAATTAAAACCATACCCCACCCAAATCATATTATTTTTAATTAAGGGAAATATCTCTTTATATGTAATCGCATTAATATTTCCAATAATCAAAAACTTCTTCTTATACTGCATCAACTGGGCAACATATTCACGAAACAACGAAAACGGTGGATTGGTTATCACAATATCCGCCGATTTCAACAATTCCACACATTCATCGGACCGAAAATCCCCATCCCCCGCCAGGGGGATTTCCGATATATCCTCGGCACAGATAAAACCGTCACCCGTGTTATCCTTGTCCAGAATATACATTGTGGAACGTTTGCCTGCCTCGTAATGTGTGGCAATAACCTTTTTAATTCCAAATGCCTGAAAATTATCAGCCAAATATTTCAAGAAATTTGACTTTGGCGTCCCCAAACCAATTCCATTATGATCATCACAGTTACAATATATAACCTTGCCCCGAAAATGGCGTGCATAATTTATCAATTCTTTTTCAATATCTCTATATTGCGTATAAAACTCGTCATTTTTTGCCTTATTCGCTGCATCTAACGTATGCTTAGCCATTGTCCCGCCCCCCCCCTTCGGCACAACAAAAAAACCGCCATCGGGAAATGGCGGTCGGGGTGTTAGAAAAATCATATACAGACATGACCCCGTCGGCCTTTGGGGTTACCCCCTGTTGTATAGCCG